>NZ_JANAVN010000036.1:0-1760 GCF_024213565.1 Paenibacillus sp. Lou8.1 | reverse complement strand
AGCTCCCTCGAAGTGATTAAGTTTTCTCACTCAAACTCATGAATTCGCAGGATTTCACCTTTAGTTTAGCGCGAGATAAGAAGGGAACAGAGGAGCCGGTAGCTTGGAACAACTGAAAGGGCGTGCAGGAACAGGGGTGCGGGATGAATCACCCAATTCACTTCATATCCTGCACGTCTCCATGTCGCCCCTAGCGATTTTCACTCCCATGTCTCAACGGGTCCAAGCCCTTTCATTCCTTCGTCACATCTACTAAGGGGTGGAGGTCGGTTTTTCTAACGGAACGGGTCCGAGCCCTTTTGCGTAATGTCTCCCGATACTCCGTGCTTTTTGGAATCCTGCGAATGCATCAGCTGGTGAGAAAATGCCGGTTAAGCTGCTTGCGGAAAAACTTTGTTGGAGTCGTAAGCCTCGCTGCTCTTCGCCAGACCGACAAGCATTCGGGCTACTTTACCGCATAATTTCATAATAGATTTCATTTTCTTTAGCTTTTTCACGTCGACATTGTGGTGGTGCAGCGCTCTAACATCCGGATTGGTCATGACCATGCACATCGTCATGAGATAGAGAAAGCGTCGGAGACGAGGGCGCCCACGTTTGCTGAGCACCATCTTTCCACGCCATTTCCCGGAACTGGCTTCTGCTAGATTTAGCCCGGCATGGCGGAGTAAAGCATTGCCGTGTGCATAGCCGCTCAGATCACCGGCTTCACCTAGCACACCAGCTAAGCTCGTTGCATTTACGCCTCGAATGGCAAGCAACTTCTGAGCGTACGGAATACGCACCAGGCTGTAGTGAAGCTCGTGCTCAATCTGCTCAAGCTGGCGCTGCGCCAAGTCGTATTCTTCGAGCAGTTGACCCAAGTGCAGTTTGTAGGCGTGCAGCGCCTGCGTGGCGCCAACACTGCGTTTAGCCAGGGCAATGAGCTGCTCGGCTCGATGAATGCCCGCATGGCGTTTCACGTATTGCTTCCAGCCGGCAATGACTTGTTCCGTCGTTAACTGGCTAATGTCCTTCGGGAGAGGAAACAGCCTTAACGTGGCTATGGCGCTGGTGCAGGTAAGGATTTTAAAGACGTGACGAAGTTCCGGAAAGACAATATCTACCCAGCGATGAATCTGGTTAACGGCGCTGTTTAGCCGTTTGGCAACCGTGTCGCGGTTGGCCATGAGAATCCGTAGTTCCTCGTAAGCTTCCGGGTTGAAGCGCACAGGGGAATAGTAGCCGTTTTTGACCATATCCGCGATGACGAGCGCGTCTTTGCGGTCGCTTTTAGATGGCGTATTGTCGCGGTTTTCCTTGTTCTTTTTGACGAGATGGGGATTTACGAGAACAGCCTCAATGCCTTTGGCCGAAAGCCAGCGAGCCAGGCTGAACCAGTAGTGACCGGTGGGTTCCATGCCGACGATGACTTTGCTCAGCGTGTACGACTTGAGCAGATCTTGAATCCAGCGGCCGAACAGCTGGAAACCCTCGTCATGGCTGCCGAACTCTAGCGGCGATCCTAAGGCAATTCCCCGAAAGCTAACCGCACGAGCGACGTGAGCCTCCTGTGCAATATCTACGCCGACAACTAAATGCGATGAGGAAATGTTTTCAATGCGTTGATTTTGTTTATCCTGTGATTTAAACTTCATAGTAGAGCGACCTCCTAGATGATGGGCTTTTTAGGGCATTGACCCGTGACGTAACCCCATCGTACCGAGGCGCTCGTTTTTGTGCAAAGACCAGATTATTCGTTTTACAGGAATTCTAACGGG
>NZ_JANAVN010000035.1:0-4207 GCF_024213565.1 Paenibacillus sp. Lou8.1 | reverse complement strand
GGGATGTAGCTCAGCTTGGTAGAGCACCTGGTTTGGGACCAGGGGGTCGCATGTTCAAATCGTGTCATCCCGATACTGATTTGCGGGTGTAGTTCAATGGTAGAACTCCAGCCTTCCAAGCTGGTAGCGTGGGTTCGATTCCCATCACCCGCTTTTTGCTATAGCGGATTCTTGTTGCCTCAGTGGTGACACCTTATAAATAAAGAGAGCCTGTCTGGGGACAGAGCTCTCTCTTTTTTTGTATTTATCCTCATGTAATCCACATTGTGTTGATTATCCATAATCTTCGGTATCGGTGTATATCGTTCTGATCATACAACTGGCATACACCGATAACCGATCTAGTGGACAGTTTTTACACGGGAATGGTCAGCTGGATGGAGGTTCCCTCGTCTGAAGCAGAGGTTATGCTCATAAATCCCCCTACCCCTCTAGCTCGTTCTTCCATACTGAACAATCCAACTCCCTCTCCTTGGGACTTTCCAGAGAATCCAATGCCTTCATCCCGAATGGTCACTTGTATCATTTCATTTTGATCCTCGACGTCGACATATGCCTCTGCTACATCTGCGTATTTGGCTACATTCGTTAATGCTTCTTGTACAATCCGATAAATTGCAATTTCCTTGCGAATATCAACCCGTTTACGTAAAGTGCATTGAAAATGCACCTCAATCCCGTAATGAGAACAGAAGTTTTCAATATAGGTTCTTATGGCTGGGACGACACCCAGATCATCCAGAACTGAGGGACGAAGTTCCCACGCTAGACCACGAACATCTTTGATGATGTCGGTCACCTGCGAACGAAGATTCTCCAGAGTAGCACTAGGTTGTTCGGCAAGTTGGCTATCCAATTGAATAATAAGTGAAAACAAGCTTTGCCCTATCCCATCATGCAGCTCTCTTGAAAAGCGTTTACGTTCTTCTTCCTGTATTTGCATGACTTGCGTCATCATAGACTGGAGTTCTGCTTCTACTTTCTTCAGTTTAGTGACCTCATTGCGGATCGCTAAGTACTGATAGGGTTTACCTTCCTCGTCCATAAACGGAACGATCGTAGTATTCACCCAATAGTAGCTGTTATCTTTAGCACGATTACGTATTTCTCCTTGCCATACCTCACCTGAACGGATCGTAGTCCACAGGTTTTTCATGAAGGCAGAGGTATGATAGCCTGAATTAATAAGACGATGATCCTGACCGATCAGTTCTTCACGACTGTATTGCGAAATCTCACAGAACTTGTCGTTTACGTACTGAATAATACCTCGATGATCGGTCAAAGCAACGATGGAAGACGTATCTAAAGCAAATTTCAGATTGGATAATTGGTGGAGTGAGTTACGCAGCGCATGAAGAAGAGGGGATTCTGGTATATAAATTTCCAGATCATTCAGCAGTTTATCGGTTGATTCACCAAAGGCATGCTGCAGTAAAGGTTTAGAAGGTTCATTCATAATGGAGCAGCCCCTTTTTTAGTGCGAATTTGACTAGCTCAGGTCGTGTTTTCAAGTTAAGCTTCTCCATAAGATTGCTTTTATGGGACTCTACGGTTTTGACACTAATCACCAGGTGCTCGGCAATTTCCTTGTTGGCATATCCTTTGGCTACCCAGGATAGAATCTCTTTTTCCCGCTCAGACAAAGATTCATAGGGTCCGGCTATGCCTTCCTGTTTGATTTTGTCCAGATATTCACTCATCAGTCGTTTGGTTGCATTCGGGTACAAATAGGCACTACCTTCGGCCACAGACTGGATGGCAGCGAGTAACTCCTCGTGAGGTGCGCTTTTTAAAATATATCCGGATGCTCCAGCTTGAATGGCCCGGAACAGATATTCTTCATCGTCATGCATCGTTAAAATAAGGACTTCTGTATCGGGCAACTGTTTTTTTAATTCAGTAGTTGCCGTGAGACCATCTTTGCCAGGTGGCATGCTAAAATCCATGAGTACGACATTAGGTTGTAGCTCTACTGCTTTGCGGATCGCCTCATCCCCGTCTGCTGCATCTCCTATGACCTTAATACCATTTTTGCCGTCCAATAGGGCCATGAGGCCAGAACGTACGACAACATGATCATCCACTACTAGTATACGAATCAATTTGTCATCCCCTCGAACGGTAAAAAAACCGTGCGTTTTGTCATAATCATAGCAAATTTTAGGGATTTCAATCAACAAAGATAGTTAAGGACAGCCATATCAAGTATTTTATGAGTTTTATTATCTACAGTAACATTGTTGATCTATGGAGTGAGAGGGTAAGCACATAGTTGACTAAGGCGTTGAGCGACTTGAGTGGCCTCGGCCACATCAGACTCTGTGAACGTCCTCACATCACGATTACCAAGAAGCAGCACACCGTTAGGCAGATCCCCTGTGCTGGAAAAGGGAATAGCAACAGCAGAGTGAAGCTGCTCGGCCAGCATTAGTGCACACTCCTGACGCAGACGTATACTACCTGATAGTAAAGCACTTACAGTCACGGTACGTCCCAAGCGAACAGCCATCCCGGCAATACCATGACCAATCTTAAAAGAAATAAGGCGATAGCGATTGCTTCGGCTGCCGGAGGCGTAATACCAATGCAGTTTACCACCCGACTTGGACATAAATGCAAGGGCAGTGAGATCACCATAAATAGTATCTCTCAACTGGTTCAGTTCTTTTCGCATTTCATCCGTTATTTGTAGCATAGAAGACACATCCTTTTTCATTACCAACTATATCTCTAATTCATTGTAGTTCTGACAGTTACAAAAGTAGATCAGGGAACCCCCTGATCTATAGGCGCAGGAAACACTGAGTTTTCATGAGGTCGGGTAAGGAGTAAGGAAAAGGTCGATAAATGGGGCCTTAGCTTACCTCGGAAAGTGATATTTATCACAGTAAATCAGGGAGTAGGAAGGTATAAAATCAGGTGTTCTCCCGATAACAACCCAGGCATTAAAACATTATGATATAGATATCAGGTAAACACGAGGAGGACGCTAACATGCAAGCCACTTGTATGGAACGGTTTGGGGACGAAGCGGAACGCACGGGAATTCAGATTTATTTGACAGAAGAACATTTTGTTCTGCTAAAAGATATTATGTCCTGGAAGAAGGTAAAGGCAGGCGTTATGCTTTTCCGAGAAGGCGATGATGCAGAGCAGCTTTATTATATACATTCAGGTCATGTTAAACTTCGTAAATCGACAGAAGATGGTAAAGAACTGATTCTGACCATTCAGCATCAAGGCGACTTAATAGGGGAATTTAGCGGGATAGATGGAGAAGAGTATAGTTGCACTGCGGAAACAGCCGATGTGTGTGAGTTAGGCGTCGTGCTTGTTAAGGATCTGGAGTCGCTCTTGTCCAAAAATGGGGAAATGGCACTTCAGTTCATCCAGTGGATGGCGATGAAGCAACGCATTATGCAATCGCGTTTTCGGGACTTACTGTTGTATGGTAAAACTGGAGCGTTAGCATCTACATTGATCCGTGCTAGCAATACATGTGGCGTGGCTGTGAAGGATGGCATTTTACTAAATATGAAGCTAAGTCACTCCGAATTAGGTGAGATGATTGGAGCGACGCGAGAGAGTGTGAACCGGATGCTGAGCGCGCTGAAAGAGCAGGGAACCCTAGATACAAGGGATGGAAAGATTGTCATTCACGATCTCAAGGTATTACGTGGCATGTGCTGCTGTCCTTCGTACGGCCAATGTGCCCATGAAATTTGTCGCCTCTAATATATGAATACCATTAGGCGGGGTCCAAGAGACTTCGCCTTGCTGCATGTTTTCTAACAATCTAGTACATGGGGTAACGAACAACATAGATTAGAAAAAACTAATCAACGTCGTATAGCGGCTAATTACCAATAAAATGTATTTATACTAAATGGAACTGAACACATGACATTTTATGAACTAGCTGTTTTGATTGGAGCTAATAATGGTTGACTAAAAGATGGGAGGGATCAAGCTTAAAAAAGGGAATATTTACAAGTTGTTTTCTTTTGCTGAAAATGATATATTATTTGAGCTGACAACAAAACAGCAGTTTCAAAAGCGAAAAGCTTGGGTGAAAATGATCTTCAAAAAATAAAAAAATAACCCTTGCATTTTTGAAACGAACATGATATGATCTTATAGCTGCTGAAAAACGCGGCGAAAGAGAAATGTTTGATCTTTGAAAACTGAACAACGAGTGAGTAAA
>NZ_JANAVN010000034.1:0-5041 GCF_024213565.1 Paenibacillus sp. Lou8.1 | reverse complement strand
GTACCGGATCAAGAAATAACCGTACAGGGGATGAGGGAACACTTGTCAAAAGAGCTCCCGGACTACATGATCCCTTCCTACTTTGTGCGGATGGAAAAGCTGCCATTGACCCCTAATGGAAAAATAGACAGGAAAGCATTGCCTGTGCTCGATAGCAATGTTAATACCGGCGTAGAATACGTAGTACCTTCGGGAGAAATAGAGGAGAAACTTGCGCTGTTGTGGCGGGATATCCTTGGAATAGAGAAGGTAGGAAGAAATGATAACTTTTTTATGCTTGGGGGACACTCGTTAAAGGCAACAAGCCTTGTAGCAAGAATTCACAAAGAGTTCAATATAGACATACCTCTTAAGGAAATATTCAAGACACCAACCATCTTAGAAATTGCCAGATATATTAAAGACTCAAAGGAGAGCCTATATCAGTCAATCCAACCGGCAGGAGAAATGGAATACTACCCTATGTCATCTGCACAAAGAAGGCTGTATATACTAAACCAGCTTGAAGGGGCAGGGACAGCATACAACATGCCTGGTATTATGCTGCTGGAAGGAAGCATTGATACAGCGCGTTTCCAGGAAGTCTTCAGGCAGTTGGTAAAAAGGCATGAGACTCTTAGAACATCGTTCCACATGATCGATGGTAACCCGGTCCAGAAGGTTCATGACCATGTGGAATTCAGCGTGATGTACTTTGAAACTAACGAAGAAAAAGCCGCAGAGTATGCTGGGGAATTTGCCAGACCTTTTGATCTTGGCAAGGCTCCTCTGCTAAGGGTAGAGCTTGTAAAAACGGGAGAAGACAGGCATCTTATGATGTTTGATATGCATCACATTATATCCGATGGTGTCTCCATGGACATACTGATTCGTGAGTTTATGGATCTTTATGAAGGAAACAACCCTCCAGCACTTCGGATACAGTACAAGGACTACGCTGTATGGCAGAATAAACTGTTTGATGAGGGCGGAATTAGCAGCCAGGAGGAATACTGGCTCCAAGCATTCCAGGGAGAAATACCTGTACTGAATATGCCGCTAGACTATCCAAGGCCTGTAATACAAAGCTTTGAAGGGGATTTTTTTAGCTTTGAAGCAGGCAGTGAGCTTACGAATAAATTAAACAAGCTTGCAAGGGATAATGGGGCTACGCTTTACATGACACTGCTCGCGGCATACAACATATTGCTGTCTAAGCACACCGGACAGGAAGACATAATCGTTGGAAGCCCTATAGCCGGAAGGCCACATTCAGACCTGCAGGATATCCTTGGTATGTTTGTAAATACCTTGGCTATGAGAAATTACCCCAAGGGAGATAGTACCTTTGTAGAATTCTTGAATGAAGTAAGAGAAAACGCTCTAAGGGCTTATGACAATCAGGATTACCAATTTGAAGAACTGGTTGAGAAGCTTAACTTGAAGAGGGACATGAGCAGAAACCCACTGTTTGATACTATGTTTACCATGCAAAATGCCTCTAAGGTAGAATTTGCAGTACCTGGTATAAGCTTCAGACCTTTTAATAACGGGCTAGAGTATAGAATATCAAAATTTGACCTATCCATTGATGCAATAGAGCGTGAAGATGGTATGGCTTTTAGCTTTGAATATTGTACTCGGCTTTTCAAAAAAGAGACTATAAAAAGGTTGGCGGCTCATTACCTTAACGTGTTGGAAGAGATAACCGCAAATCCGTTTAAAAGGTTGTCGGAAATAAATATGTTGTCCCAGGAGGAAAAACAGCAAATAATCTATGGCTTCAATGATACAAAAGTAGAATATCCTAAGGATAAGACCATACAAGAGCTATTTGAAGAACAAGTGGAAAAGACGCCTGATAACATAGCAGTAGTATTTGAAGATAAATACTTGACTTACGGAGAACTTAATGAAAAGGCCAATCAACTGGCTTGGATCTTAAGGGACAAGGGATTAAAACCTGACAGTGTAGTAGCTATAATGGTAGACCGGTCCATAGAAATGATAATAGGTGTAATTGCTGTATTTAAAGCAGGAGGCGCGTATTTACCCATAGACACCGAATATCCTGAAGAACGAATCAGATATATGATCGATGACAGCTTGGCTGGAATTATTCTTACGCAAGAACATCATAAAGAAAAAATTAAATTTGATCTTGATATTATAAGCTTTGATGACTGTGTGAATTACAACGGGAGAACAGAAAATCTTCCTGTCATTAATAAATCTTGTAATTTAGCATATGTCATTTATACATCAGGAACCACAGGAAAGCCAAAGGGGATCATGATAGAGCATAGAAGTCTTGTCAACATATCTTACGCATGGAAAAAGGAATATAGGCTTGCGGATATGGATGTAAAGCTGTTGCAAATCGCAAGTTTTTCTTTTGATGTATTTGTGGGAGATGTTTCGAGAACGCTGCTCAACGGAGGCCAAATGGTTATTTGTTCATCCGAGGAGAGATACGATCCTGCACGATTATATTCACTTATTAAAACCCATAAAATAACCATCTTTGAATCCACACCGGCACTGATTATTCCTCTTATGGATTATATCCATGATAATGCTTTGATTATTGATAGCCTCAAGTTGCTTATACTTGGATCAGATACTCTCTCTGTGGAAGATTATGAAAGATTACAATCCTGGTATGGAGAGAAACTGCGGGTTGTTAATAGCTATGGGGTTACTGAGTCCACCATAGATTCCAGTTATTACGAAAAGAGACTGGGAAGCTATTTGGAATCCGGGAGTGTACCTATCGGAAAGCCAATGCAAAATATAAAATACTACGTTGTTGACAAACACTTGAGACCTCAGCCTACAGGGGTTTTGGGTGAGTTGTGCATAGGGGGAGAAGGGCTTGCAAGGGGATATCTAAACCGGCCCGAACTGACAGCTGAAAAATTTGTACCTAACCCGTTTATACCAGGGGAAAGGATGTATCGTACAGGGGATCTGGCCAGATGGCTGTCTGATGGGAATATGGAATTTTTAGGAAGAGTAGATCATCAGGTAAAGATAAGGGGATTTAGAATAGAGCTGGGGGAAATAGAAGCACAACTGCTAAAGCACGTTTCAATAAAGGAAGCAGTGGTTATTGCAAGGGAAGATCAGAAGGGAAACAAGTATCTGTGTGCCTATGTGGCAGGGGAAAATGAATTAACAATAGCAGAACTAAGGGGACATCTCTTAAAGGACCTTCCAGACTATATGATACCATCCTATTTTATGCAGTTAAAAAAGCTGCCGCTGACTCCCAATGGCAAAATAGATAGGAAGGCATTGCCCGAACCTGACGGCAATATCGATGCTGGAATAGAGTATGTCGCACCCTTGGGTGAAGTGGAGGAGAAACTTGCGGGGTTGTGGCAGGATATCCTTAGTATAGAGAAAGTGGGAAGAAACGACAATTTCTTTGAGCTGGGGGGACATTCCTTAAGGGCAGCAAATCTTATTGCCAGGATTCACAAAGAGTTCAATGTAAACATACCGCTTAAAGAAATATTTAAGAGCCCAAATATGTCTGAAGTTGCCGAGTGCATCAAGATTGCAAAGGAGAGTGTATTTCATTCTATTGGGCCGGCTGGGGAGATGGAGTACTATCCAATTTCATCCGCCCAGAAAAGGCTGTATATTCTAAACCAGCTTGACGCAGTTGGGATGGCATACAACATGCCTGGTATTATGCTAATTGAAGGCAAACTCGATAAACTGCGCTTTGAACAGGCTTTTAGGGAGCTTGTTGACAGACATGAGTCTTTCCGTACCTCATTCCATATGATAGATGGTAAACCGGTACAAAAGGTCCATAGCAATGTGGATTTTAGTGTTATGTATATGGAAACCGATGAGGAAAGAGCTGCGAAAATAGCCAGTGAATTTATTAGGACCTTTGACCTTGATGAGGCTCCTTTACTTAGGGTTGGGCTTATAAAAGTTGGAGAAGACAGATATATTATGATGTTTGATAAGCACCATATTATATCTGACGGGGTGTCTGACGACATACTGGTAAGAGAATTTATGAGCCTGTATGAAGGTAAGGAACTTCCGGAACTTAAGATTCAGTACAAGGATTTTTCCGTATGGCAGAACAGGCTGTTTGCTGATGGGACAATTAGTAAGCAGGAAGAATACTGGCTCCAAGTATTCAAAGGAGAAATTCCTTTGCTTAATATGCCGCTAGACTACCCTAGGCCAGCTATACAGAGTTTTGAGGGAGATGTGATCAGTTTCAAAGCAGGCAAGGAGCTTGCTGTTAAACTGAACAAACTTGCAGTGAATAATGGTGCCACGCTCTACATGGTACTTTTAGCTTCATACAATGTCCTTTTATCCAAGTACACCGGACAGGAAGATATTATAGTTGGAAGTCCCGTTGCAGGAAGGCCGCATACTGATCTTCAGGACGTTATTGGTATGTTTGTAAACACGCTAGCCATGAGGAATCACCCTCAAGGTGGAAAGACTTTTGTGGACTTCCTTAATGAAGTAAGAGAAAACTCCTTAAGGGCTTACGAAAACCAAGATTACCAATTTGAAGAACTGGTAGATAAGCTTAACCTGGAAAGGGATCTGGGCAGAAATCCACTTTTCGATACTATGTTTGTACTGCAAAATATCGAGGCATCAGAAGTGAAGATGGATGGGCTAAGGTTTATGCCCTATGACAGTGAAGTAAGAATATCCAAGTTTGACTTGACTTTAAACGCTGAGGAAACAGAGGACGGTATTGCATTTGAATTGGAGTATGCTACCAGGTTGTTTAAGAAAGAGTCAGTTATAAGGCTTCTTGCCCATTACCTTAATGTATTGGAAGAGGCAGCAGCCTTTCCTGAAAAAAGGCTATTAGAAATTGATATGCTGTCACAAGACGAAAAACATCAAATATTATATGAATTTAATAATACAAAAGCAGGATACCCTCGGGAAAAGACCATCCATCAGATTTTTGAGGAACAGGTGGAACGGACACCCAATAATATTGCTGTAGTGTTTGAAGATAAACAGCTGACTTATAAGGAAGTAAACGAAAAGGCAAACCAAC
>NZ_JANAVN010000033.1:0-10372 GCF_024213565.1 Paenibacillus sp. Lou8.1 | reverse complement strand
TACCCATCCCGAACACGACCGTTAAGCCCTCCAGCGCCGATGGTACTTGGACCGCAGGGTCCTGGGAGAGTAGGACGCCGCCAAGCAAATAAAAGAGCACAGCCTTAATGGGCTGTGCTCTTTTTGTATACCATAAGGCTTTCGCGTTTTGGAAATTATACAAGAAACCCATACATATACTCCATCCCACTAAATTAATAAGATTGGGGGATAACTACAATAAAGCTTACAACGCTCTGCATAACGACCGATAGTGAAGTCAAACATAATAAAATTTATAATGCAGCAAGCTCCAACAACAGGGAGCCTTGCTGTTTTGCCGTTACTGTTTTTTGAGGGGGTGAAAGATTAAAAGTAAGGCTATAAATTTCTAGAGAACAGGTAATTTTGAATTGAGATAGAAACGTTTCTATTAGAGTTTGAAAAGAAAATTCATAGCAATGGGAGAGAAAAACTCAATCCGAACTGAATTTTTTAGACGAAGAGTCAGAAAAAAATATGCAAAATAGGGTCCTTTAGGACTATGAAATAACAATATTTATTACAAAATTAAAGAGTTATTAGTTTTGGCTTATGTGAGCTTGATACAAATTGAATCCATTATTTAGGAGGTTAAAGAGAGTTGCGGAAAAAGGCGGAATTTGTCGGATGATATCAGGTTGAATTTGTTACATTTATGTTAATGGCATGTAAAGATAAAATTGTTGTAGGATAAGGGGGTGGAGCTTCAATGTAAATCATAATGAGTTTAGTTTTACAAAATTCGTGAAAACCTAAAATTTCGTTTTAAACTAAATTAACAGATCATGATTGACAGATAACTAATACAAAAAGTGAAATTGTTGCTTTTGAATTTTGGAAACAAATAACATAATATGGATTTTATTTTATTTTTATGAGCTCTATCAATTTAGCCCTTTTGTCCCATGCCAAGTGGTTTTAAAGTTTGTATATTTAAAAACAGTTAGAAAGTGTTGGAAGAAAAAAAGAGATATAAGGATTTACTGTAAAATTATGAAATGCATAGAGGATGGAGGAATTCATATGACGACTCGATCGCAATCTTGGTTCGCGAAAACAGAGGTCCAACCGACTGCGAAGCTCCAACTATTTTGCTTCCCCTACGCCGGTGGTGGTGCTTACATATTTAACTCTTGGAAGTCCAGATTTGCGCCTGACATTACCGTGCTGCCTATACAACTTCCAGGACGTGAAAGCCGTTCAACAGAAGCTCCAATGGATACTCTTCAAGACATCGTTCAATCGTTGGTTCCCGCTATGGCTCCATACATGCATAAGCCGTTCGCTTTTTTTGGGCACAGTATGGGGGCGCTCATTGCATTCGAAACAGCACGGCAGTTATACAGCAAAACTGGAAAGCTACCTGTGCATATCATCATATCTGGTAAATCCGCGCCACATCTTCCATATTCCAAAAAACGGCTCCATGATTTAGCAGACGATTCTTTCACGGAAGAGCTTCGTTTAATGCAGGGAACCCCTGAAGAGGTGCTGCAAAATGCAGAATTGATGCAAATTATTATGCCTCGTCTGCGTGCAGATTTTAAGGTATGTGAAACTTATGTTTATCAGCCGGGAAATCCACTGGTATGCCCGATGACCGTTTTAGGCGGAATGAAGGATTTTGAGGTTAGCACAGAGTCACTCCATGCCTGGCAACAACATACGACATCACCTATGGATGTTCAGATGTTCGAAGGTAATCACTTTTTCATCCATGAACACGAACAAGAGGTTATGAGCGCAGTCGAGAACATTCTTTCTACATCCTCGCCGATGGCCCACGCGGCGGCAGCTCATACAGCTTACAACACAAGCACCCTACAACCACGATTCAGACAGAGTTGAATGTCCCACACATCACGATACACTTCGTTATTACCATCTCAGCAACAATCAACAACCAACCCACACCAAGATGCAAATTCCAGCATAGTTCCAAATCGCATTTTATTCTGCACGGATACTCATGCATCCAAACCCAGAGTTTATCTCAACGACGTCCACAGCCAATATAAAAAGTTCGCACTGATAAAGTGTGGGCAACGAAAAGAGGGATGCCCTTGTTTCGATTAAATTCTGCTTTTCGGAGACTCGCACGTTATGTAAGGCCGTATAATCTATGGGTTTTCATAACGGTGATCGCCTCCTTGTGTTTGGCAGCTATTGACATTGTTTTGGGTAAGGCCATTGAGCAAATGGCACAGGGGACATTCTCCTCTACCCAGAACATGATCTATCTGGTTGTTGGTATGACGCTAATTGGAATGCCCTGTAAGTTTGTGATGAGGTACGCTTCAGCGCGATTTAGTGTTAGTGCTCTGCGCGACTTGAGAGGCGATCTCGTACATAAGTTTTGCGATTTACCAGTTTCCAGCGTGGAAAGGAAATTTACCGGAGATTTGGTATCCCGTCTAACCAATAATACGGCAGTATTACAGAACTTTTTTATCCAGCAGTTTGCCAATCTGTTTTATTTACCGCTTGTGTTTACGGCATCACTCATATTGCTTTTACTGACAAGCTGGAAACTGATATTGGCAAGTCTTGCGCTCATGCCAATAGGAATGATCATAACATCACTAATGAGCAAGCCGATTGAAAAATATTCTGCGGATCTTCAGGAGAAAATTGCTCATTTGAACGCTGTGGGGCAAGATGCAATCGGAGGAATCCCTATCGTCAAGGCATTCAATATGCAAGCTGTGCTGCTGAAGAAGTATATGGTGATTATGGAGGAGGTCGTCAAGCGCGGCTTACGGCTAGAAAAGCGCTATGCAGCCATTACTCCGGTAGGTGTGATGATGCTAGCAACACCGATTATTTTGGTCATTGTATACGGAGGATACCTGATACAACATGGAGAGCTGAATGCTGGAGGCATTGTACTTTTTTTATACCTGATTTCGTTCATATTGCAGCCGATTGCCATGCTGCCGACGATCATTTCGCAAATGAAGGAAGCGGGTGGAGCCGCAAAGCATTTGTTTGAGGTACTGGATTGGCAGAATGAACGTCAGGATGGCGAAATGACCTTGGTAGATCAGAAGCGAGAGAATGAGGCGCCTCATTTGAAAGACGATGCAAATGGGGAAGCCAACCGAATGAGTGAAGGCAGAGCAGAAAGTGATGATGACGTTGATAGTGTTGCTGTAGTCAGTTTTGAGCATTTGACCTTTGGCTACGATGAAGGGAACACAGTGCTGAAGGATATCAGCTTCCAGGCAGGGCAAGGGGATATGGTGGCGATAGTCGGTGCCAGCGGTGGAGGTAAAAGCACGATTTTCAAGCTGCTTTGCGGATTTAATGAACCTGGAGAGCATGCTGGAACCATTCAACTATTTGGAAAGAGTTTGACAGATTGGAATTTAACAAGCCTGCGCAGTCATATTTCGATGGTATCTCAGGAGCCGTCGCTTTTTCCGGCCACCATTGCAGAAAATATCGGATATGGACGTTTAGCGGCGACTCGGGAAGAAATTGTCGAGGCGGCGAAAGCGGCACATGCGCATGATTTTATTGTTCAACTTCCCGAGGGCTATGAAACCCTGTTGAGCGAGCGGGGAGGCGGATTGTCTGGCGGTCAAAAACAGCGTATTTCCATAGCAAGAGCATTACTGAAAAATGCTCCGCTGCTTCTATTGGACGAGCCGACTTCAGCACTCGATAGTCAGTCGGAGGCTCAGGTGCAGAATGCGATGAATGCGGTAATGCAAAACCGGACGGTACTGGTCATTGCTCATCGACTGTCAACCGTACGTCAGGCGAACCGCATTATTGTACTCGATCAGGGGAGCATTGTGGAATCGGGTTCTCATGAGGAATTACTAGGTCGTGATGGTGTGTACCGAAAGCTGTATTTGAAGAATTTTGAAGAAGAACAGCATACGGCGGAAAACGGTAATTCGTTGCCTGAGGAAAGGGGTGAGCGTCGTGACCTTCAAGCAGGGGTTTTATGAATTTAAGCAGTTGATGTCCCTGATGAAGCCGCACCGAAAATGGTATTTTACCGGGCTGGTTGGCAATAGTCTGACCAATGCTAGCATCACGATTTTACTTTCTTTTGTGGTGCATTATTTGCTGAATTTCGCGGTTAATGGCGATGTACAGGAGCTATACCGAGCGGTCTATTTGGTCAGTGGTACATTTTTGGCATTAAGTCTTATTTCCCCCCTGTGCAGCTATATGTATAAACGGTGTGTAAAGCTGGCGATTGCCAATGTACGAACGAAACTATTTGGTCACATTGTCAAGCTATCGTACGAAAAAGCCGAAAAACACCATTCGGGTGATCTTGTATCCCGCATGACGAACGATGTACAGACGCTGGAGCAGGCTTACACCGTTCATATCCGCTCGATTATACTGGAAATTTCGCTTTTCTTGGGCTCGTTGGTCATTTTGATGACGCTGGATTGGCGATTTGGGATTATGGCGGTTTTACTTGGGCTGGCTTCAGCCTGGATCAATGCTCATTTCGCCAAGAAAATGCGAAAGACGAGTGAAGAGTTACAGGGACGGATGAGCAGGTTCACGGAACGATTGAGTGATTTGCTTTCCGGTTTGCAGACGGTGAAGTTGTTTGGGTTGAGGACAAAGGTAGGCGGACTTTGTAATGTTGCAAGCGAGGACATAAACCGCATCAGCATCCGGCAGGGACGTCATATGGGCTTGCAGGATATGTGCAATTTTGTCATTGAGTTCATTACGCTGGGCGGTGTGCTTGTCGCCGGATTAATTCTGGTTTCGCAGAAGCAAATGGAACTGGGAGTACTAGGACAGATTGTGCAGCTGCAAACCGGTATTTCAACGGTGTTTTTGGAGCTAGGGGCGGCTGTAACACTGTTACAAAACTCCTTGGCAGGCTTGGCGCGTATCCGCGAAATTCTGGATGAGTCGAAGGAAGAAGAGCAGTTCCCCGCGGCTAAAAAGAAGGGACCGCTGACTAGGCTTATCGATCCCGAGACGGCAGCTTTATCAGCCCGTGAATCTGGGGAATTCTATGGCGATGTTGAGACCTTGCGTTCAGACCATGCCATTGAACAGACTCCGGCTGCGCTGGAGCTGCACGACATCACCTTTGGCTATCAGCCTGACCATCCAACGCTGCAAAGGTTAAACTTGGTTGTGCCAGAAGGACAGGTAACCGCGCTTGTCGGCCCGAGTGGCGGCGGCAAAAGCACAGTCATGAAGCTGTTGTTGGGATTTTACCCACCGGACGAAGGTGTACTGCGGGTTCGTGGTCGCTTGGCAGAAGAATTTCCGTTGGATGAGGTCAGGGATTTGATGGCCTATGTACCACAGGAGGCTACGCTTTTCCACGGTACAGTAGCGGATAATATCCGTTTTGGCTCACCGACTGCCACGGATGAGGAAGTAGAGGCTGCGGCCAAAACAGCCTATGCCAGCGGCTTCATAGCCGAGCTGCCAGAGGGGTACGACACGATTGTCGGTGAACGCGGAGCCAATTTGTCTGGCGGTCAAAGACAGCGGATCGCAATTGCTCGTGCTTTGCTCAAAAATGCACCGATTTTGCTGTTGGATGAAGCAACCTCGGCTTTGGATGCAGAATCGGAATATGAAGTCCAACAGGGCTTAAATGAGCTGATGAAGGATCGTACGACATTAGTTATTGCCCATCGATTGTCTACGATTGAACGGGCGGATACGATCTGTGTCCTTGCCGATGGCGAGCTGAAAGAGCAGGGTACCCATGATCAGCTCCTTGCCGAGGGCGGTCATTATGCAGAGCTGTATGAGCTTCAATTTCGAAAGCATCCCGAGGAACAAACCGCATAAATATGCGAATTTCCTTTTACCAATATCTATTTTGCGAGGAGAGAGACGGATGACACAGCAAGATGTTCAATTGTTTTCGCTAAGCCAGCCACAGCAACGGATTTGGTATACGGAGCTTCTGTATCCTAATCGGAACACATCAACAATTATTGCAACAGTAAAAATCAGGGGAACTGTTCGTATAGATGCCTTGCAGCAAGCAATGAACCGGGTAATTGCCCAAAATGATTCTTTTCGTATCAAAATTACTGCTCAGGATGGGATTCCGTATCAATATGTAGAGCCGTTTACGGCGGAAAGTATAGAAACGCTCCAAGTTACCCCGGAAGAAGCAAAGGAATGGTTAAAGTGCCATAATCCACAGCCGTTCTCATTGTTGGATTCGCAGCTATACCGCTTTGTTATCTTACAGCTCGGGGCAGAAGAAACCTGGTTTAATTTTAAAATGCATCATATTATCTCAGACGGCGTGTCCATGAATCAGGCCATTAATGAAATCACCGGACATTATATGGATATTGTGCATGGTACAGGTCAAAATACGCCGACCAAGGGCAATCCCTATCTGGATTTTATCCAGGTAGAGCAAAGCTATGAGCAATCAGACCGTTATCAAAAGGACAAAACGTACTGGACGGAAAAGTTTGCTGATTTGCCAGAGACTACAGGTTTGAAATCATATAACCCGCTGACACTGAGCACAGCTGCACGCCGGGAGAGCTTTATACTGGAACATGAGTTGTATCGTGGTGTTACGGCTTTTTGCGAGGAACATAAAATTAGTATTTTTACGTTCTTCCTGGCGGCTCTGTATATTTATTTGCATAAAGTGACGGGAGAGCAGGACTTAAGCGTGGGGACACTCTATGCCAACCGTACGTCTAAGAAGGAAAAGGATACCATCGGTATGTTCGTCAGCACTGTGGCTACGCGCCTGTTGGTCGAACCAGAATCCGAACTGCTGACCTTCCTGCAGGGTGTAGGTAAGGAGCAGGCATCCATTTTGCGGCATCAGCGTTACCCGTACAACAAAATTATTCAGGATTTGCGTGAACAGCAAAGCAGTCTGGACATTCAGCGTCTGTTTGGTGCTTCCATTCAGTACCGTACCTTGAGTTTCTCCCGGTTTGATGAAGCGATTCAGCAGGTTGATAACGATTTCTGCGGAGATACGGTGAACGACTTCGATATTCACATGGTTGAAATGCTGGATGATGATAGACTCGTGCTGTACCTAGATTATCGTACCGAACTGTTTAGTGAACAGGAAATTGCTCGAATTATTCGACAATTTTTGAGTGTGGCGGAGCATATGGTGCAGGGCCCACACAAGCGGATACAGGAATTGTCGCTGATCAGTGAGGAAGAACGGGCGCAAATCGTCGACGTATTCAATGCTACAGCGGTGGAATATCCACACGAAGCAGGCATTCATGAATTGTTTGAGGAACAGGCTGAACGTACACCGAATCAGACAGCAGTTGTGTTCGGAAATGCCCGTTTAACTTATGGCGAACTGAATGTAAAAGCAAATCGACTGGCTCACACGTTGCGCGGACACGGTGTTACCGCCGAACAAACTGTAGGTATCGTTGCTGAGCGTTCCACGGATATGATCGTCGGCATGTTGGCGATTCTCAAAGCGGGCGGCGCATATGTACCGATTGATCCTGATTATCCGGCTGAACGTGTACGTTACCTGTTGGAAGATTCGGGGGCGAAGTTGCTGCTGGTGCAGCGCGCAGAACAGCAACCGGAGGAATACACCGGAATCGTACTGGATCTGAGCGATACTAAGGTGTACGGGGCAGAGAATGACCAAAGCTTGAATACCGTACATTGGGAGCAAAACGAGGCTTATCATGCGGATTATACCGATTATACAAATCTGAAAAATGAGATTTTAAAGGAATCATCCTCGTCTGTCGTAGACAGCACCGCTGGAGAACAAGAACGTAAATTTGGAAACCGACTAGCTTATTTGATGTACACTTCGGGCACAACCGGACAGCCCAAAGGGGTTATGGTAGAACATCGCAATGTTGTGCGTTTGGTGAAAAGTACAAACTATGCGCAATTAGATGCTGATACACGCATTTTGCAAACTGGCGCCGTTGTCTTTGACGCGTCCACCTTCGAAATTTGGGGTGCGCTACTAAATGGTGGACAGCTCGTGCTGGTAAGTCAGGATGTCATTTTGGACGCTCCAAAGCTCAAGGAAGCCGTGCGCAACCATGGTATCACAACAATGTGGCTGACTGCACCGCTCTTTAACCAGCTATCTCAGCAGGACTTGGAGCTGTTCGAGGGGGTACAAGAACTGCTGGTCGGTGGTGATGTGCTGTCCGTACCGCACATTAACCGGGTGCTGGAGGCTCATCCGTCCCTGCGGATCATTAACGGCTATGGGCCGACAGAAAATACAACTTTTTCTACAACTCATGCGATTGCCAGCGTGCAATTGGAAGCGGTGCCGATTGGGCGTCCGATCCACAACTCCACAGCGTATGTCGTAGACCGTTCCATGCAGCTTCAGCCTGTCGGGGCATGGGGGGAGTTGATCGTCGGCGGCGACGGGGTGGCACGTGGCTACCGGAACCGTCCGGATTTGACGGCTGAAAAGTTCGTAGATAGTCCGTTCCGCAGCGGAGAGCGCTGCTACCGCACAGGCGATTTGGTGCGCTGGAATGAGGACGGGACGCTGGAATACAAAGGACGGATCGACGCACAGGTGAAAATTCGGGGCTACCGGATCGAGCTGGGTGAGGTGGAAGCGCAGCTGTTGAAGCTGGAAGCGGTGCAAGAAGCCGTCGTCATTGCACGTGAGGATGAGCAGGGGCAAAAGCAGCTCTGTGCATATGTAGTCACTCTTGCGGATATCGCGGCTAGTGAGCTGCGAAGCGCCTTGAGCCAAGAATTGCCGGGTTACATGGTACCGTCATATTTTGTGCAGCTGGAGCAATTGCCGTTGACACCAAATGGCAAAGTGGATCGTCGGGCGTTGCCGCAACCGGAGGGCAGCGTGGATTCCGGTGAGGATTACGTAGCAGCCCGTAATGAGGTAGAACGGACGCTAGTGTCCGTGTGGCAATCTGTACTTGGTATCGAGCATATTGGTGTGCTGGATAACTTTTTCCATCTGGGGGGCGACTCGATTAAGGCCATCCAGGTGTCTTCAAGACTGCTGCAAAATGGTTACAAGCTCGAAATGAGAGAGCTGTTCCAGTATCCGACGATTGCTGAGCTGAATGGACGGGTGCAGCGGGTGACCCGCATTTCCGATCAAGGAGAAGTCAGTGGAAACGTGGCATTGACACCGATTCAACGCTGGTTCATTGAACAGCAGCCATCAAAGCCTGAGCACTATAATCAGGCTCTGATGCTGCACCGTGAGGATCGTTTGGACGAAACGGCGCTTCATCAGGCACTGCAACGCATTGTCGAACACCATGATGCTTTGCGCATCGTATTCCGCCAAAATGCGGACGGTGGGTATGAAGCATGGAACCGTGGCGTGCAAGAAGGAGAACTGTACAGCCTGGAAGTGGTTGATTTTACAAATGAGTCTGACTTTGCTCATTTGCTGGAGAACAAAGCCAGCGAAATTCAAAGCAGTATCCGTCTAGATGAAGGCCCTTTGGTGAAACTGGGTTTGTTCCGTTGCCCGGATGGAGACCATTTGTTGGTAGCGATCCACCATTTGGTGGTCGACGGCGTGTCTTGGCGTATTTTGCTGGAAGATTTGGCAACCGGCTATGAGCAATCTTTACGGGGCGAGTCTGTCCGTTTACCCAACAAAACGGATTCCTTCCGTCTGTGGGCAGACCAGCTGTCAACATATGCGAACAGTTCGGCTTTGGAGAAGGAGCGTGCGTACTGGCAACAGCTGGAGCAAGCGGCAGCTACACAAGCAGCTTTGCCCAAGGATTACACTTGCAAATCCGAGGTCAAGCCTCAGCTACGAGATGACCGCACACTGACCGTAGCGTGGACGATAGAAGAAACGGAACAATTCTTGAAACAAGCTCATCGTGCCTACAATACGGAAGCGAACGACCTATTGCTGACAGCTCTGGGCACCGCAATTCAGGAGTGGGCAGGCATCCGTCAGGTTCTCGTAAATCTGGAGGGTCACGGTCGGGAAGCGATTTTGCCGGATATGGATATTACGCGTACGATCGGTTGGTTTACCAGCCAATTCCCGGTTGTGCTCGATATGGGCGAGGATCGGAATGTGGGACGGCGTGTCAAGAGCGTCAAGGAAGGGCTGCGTCGTTTGCCGCATAAAGGAATTGGATACGGGATTTTGAGATATCTTTCTGCGCCTAGGGAAGGGGAAGCCGCTTTTGTCGCCGAGCCGGAAATCAGCTTTAACTATCTCGGACAATTCGATCAGGATTTGAAACATAATGCATTTGGCATGTCTCCTTATTCCATCGGAGCTTCTATTAGTGATACGTTGACCAAGCGGTATACTCTGGATATCAACGGCATGATCACGGACGGTGCACTGGAACTGACGATCAGCTACAGCAGGAAAACATTCATGAAA
>NZ_JANAVN010000032.1:0-14711 GCF_024213565.1 Paenibacillus sp. Lou8.1 | reverse complement strand
AAACTCTCCATTAAAGACCAACCGAAGTTGGTTTATAGAAAGAGCGATAAGCTCATGTTGAAACTGACGAGATAAAACATCTCATTTTCGCTTCCATTTCATACAACCTAATGGCATGTACCAAAATTTCAGCGTTGGATTTTGTAAACAAAATCCGTACTCACTCGTTGTTCAGTTTTCAAAGATCAAATCAACAGCCGTTTAACTGGCTGGATATATAATTTATCACGTGTATACCTATCAGGCAAGTTGTAATATTTACCAGTTTGCTAATTTGTATTTCTACACGGTGTAGTTTTTATTAAAACACTCCAACACACGATGATTTACCTGTAATAACCGAAACTCTCTTATCTCCTACTTGAAGTGCAAAGTTGATCAGGTATAAACGTCATAAATCAGAAAAGCAGAAGCTCTTTATGTATTGGATGAGCTGCTGCTTTAGCTTTTATGATAAAAATCCTGAAATGTTCGTTTAGCTTAAAGCTATAGCTAAATCCTGTATCAAAAGTTCAGCAGGCTCATGCCCTACAGCCAAGCGGATAAGCGATTCAGGCATGTGTTGTTTTTTTAGACTCTGCTTATTGAAGCCGTAGTTTGGTGAGATCACCTGACTCTCCATGGACCCCCAAGATACACCGATCCGGATCAGTCGCAGTTTATTGATCACTCTACATATATCCTCATAAGTCGAATCCTTTAGTTCAAAACTGAATAATCCGGCATAGCCTTTGAGCTGTCTACATGCCAGCTCATGTTGTGGATGAGAAGGGAGTCCGGGATGATTCACTTTGGAAATGGCCGGATGATCTGATAGAAAACGAGCAACCAACAAAGCGTTTCTCTGATGGGCTTCCATTCGGAGCGGGAGTGTTCTTAGCCCCCGAATGAGTAGCCAGGCTTCAAAAGGGCCCAACGAGCCGCCAATCAACTCATACTCTTCAGCATACATACGGTTTATTATCTCTTTAGAAGCGATCACTGCCCCTGCAATTAAATCATTATGACCACCCAAGTACTTGGATGCGGAGTGAACAACGATATCTACTCCCCATTCCAATGGTTTTTGGAAAAGGGGTGTAGCCCATGAATTATCTACGATTGTGCGTATACCCTTCGCTTTGGAAAGCGAAGTTACCTCCTGAATATTTACCATATCGAATGTGAATGAGGTAGGAGACTCCATAAGAATAGCTCGGGTCTGCGGTTTGATGGCACCAGCGACTGCTTCTGTTGAAGTCGAATGTACGATTGTATAGTCTATATGGAACCTCTTTAAATATTGGGCTAGGCTGACGGAGGTTTCATATATGTGTCCGACCAGAATCAGATGGTCCCCTGCGGACAAGCTACACATTAGCGCGGCGCTGATAGCAGCCATTCCGGAAGCAAAGCACTTGCAGTCCGCCCCACCTTCCAGCGCAGCAATCATTTGCTCTGCAATCTGAACGGTAGGATTGGTTCCCCTTGAATAGACATAATGCTCCTTTTCATTATTAGCTGCTTCAGCATAATCTTCGTAAGTATCAAAGAAAAATGGAGCAGTCTCATAAATAGGAGGAGCAGCAGCCTTAGCAAAATACCCTAGTTCGCCCTCAAATTTGAGACAGATAAGCTGATCATCCGAGAAACTCAAACCTGATCACCACTTTCTAAAAAATTTCAAACCCGTATGAGGTAGTCTCCTCAATCCGGAACTCAAATATTCTATAATGTAAACTCCTCTAGACCCTGTGGTGGTTGATTTGCGAAATTCGGAAAATTATGAGCCAAATGTTTTTCAATAAGTATCCAATTCATAAAAATAACGTATATTTTAGGTTGCAGGGCAAAGATATGCTTTATCAAAAAAAGAGGGGGTTCACAAGTGTCAACACGTTGGATTAGAAATGTTCTGAAACCTGGAAAAAGGTACACACAGGATATCGAAAAATCCAAACAACAAGCCTCTTCAGAACCCATAAATCCATCATTAGCACATACTCTATCTTTGCTCAAATTAAAACTTGGGCAAAGCTCTGACTTTATTATTCGTGATTTTCCCGGAAGTCCTACCCATGCCGGCCAATTTGCCGTTTGTTATATTGAAGGACTGATTGACCAAAACTTGCTTTCCAATTTAATGGAGGGCTTGAATTACAGAGATGGCCTCCACAGCTTCTTTGAAGCTTGAAAGAATTACTGCTGCTTCATTATTAGAAAGAACAATACCGAGCTAAAAAAACAGCCCGATTCGTAATTCAGCCTCTTTTATTGTGCTTTTTCTATTTCATCGGCACGATGTGAAGTGTTCCATCCTCGCTAAACTCTGCATAGGCAATCTCATCGATACTATCATATCCCTGCTCTCGCACTTTTGCTTTAATCTCTTCAATATCGATTGACTTCCCACGCATAGATTCGTTCAGGAATTTTCCTTTATCAATGACTGTAACAGAAAAAAGATCAGGCTGTGCGTCTATTCCCATATCCTGAGCGGCGGGTGGCTCGTATTCGGGTTTGCGCATGACTGACAATGAACCGTTCGTCTCTAACGTGGCATACCAGACCTCACGTAGAGAAAAAATATTTTGCTGGCGCAGCATGGAGAGCAACTGTGTGAATTCTATATCATATTTTTCAAGCATCTCTTGATTGACCTGGCCCTTATCCACGAGCAGCACTGTTCGACCTTCTGCCATATAGCCAAATTTCACAAAACGGGTCATCGCCTTTTCAAAAAAGTAGGCCAGCGCGCACCATAGTGCCAAAGCAAACAATAGCTGCCCAATGGTTACCTTATCGTCATATAACGTATTTCCCACAATTTCGCTTAACACCAATGATGTTAGGAAATCGAGTGGTGTTAACTGACTGAGTGTTTTCCGACCTGTAATAAAAGTAATGATCCACAAGCCAAAAAAGCTGATGATCAATTTGACACCAATCGTAACAAATACCTCCATAAGTATGCCTCCCGGAAGAAGTTGTTTTCCTTATGTGTTATTTACACCTGTCTACCTCAGCATAAACAGAGGCTTATTCCTAAAATTGTCCGATTAAAAAAGCCCGCTACCAACTAGAGGCAGCGAACTTTTTAATTACGGCTATTATATAATCTTAATCTTTCAGATGTTTATCAAAAAACTCTTAACCACGTCCAATATATGTGGCTGGTTAAAGGCAATATGCCAGCTCCCGTAATTTTGTGCATAGTGACATCATTGCCCGCTAGCTTGGACTCTGGAGTCATGATTATCTACTTTTCACAAGAAGCTGAATCGCTTCTTTAACCAGCTTATCCGTGTCTCCTCCAGCCTCTTGCTCTTCCAATATACATCGTTGCAGATTCTCTGCTACAATTTGGGCAATTGCTTTATCTGATGCGTTACGTACGGCAGATAACTGGCTAACGACGTCTTTGCACGATTTTCCTTCATCCATTAAACGAAGTACCCCACGCACCTGTCCCTCAATCCTCCTCAGGCGCGTTTTCAGTTCATCACTGTAATTGTAATCCATAAGTAATGCACTCCTTTTTTGACTTACCATATACACGTATAGGTATATTATAAACCAAAAAAATAAATAGGATACCCTAAATAAATAGATTCACCTTGCCCTGCGAAGCATCCCCCAAGTAGGCGGCTACACCAGCATATTCCAAACCGTCGATTAGCTCTTCTTGCTGCAGCCCTAACAAATCCATGGTCATGGTACAGGCGACGAGCTTGATCCCCTGCTCTCGTGCCAACTCTATAAGCTGCGGCAAGGAAAGCGCATTGTGCTTTTTCATGACATGCTTGATCATCTGTGGACCAAGTCCGGCAAAATTCATTTTGGATAGTGCAAGCTTTTTGGGTCCACGAGGCATGATCCAGCCAAAGGCTTTTTCGAGCATTCCCTTATTGGTGCTCACGATTTCATCCTTGCGTAACGTATTTAGCCCCCAAAAAGTAAAGAAAATAGTTACTTCATGATCATATGCTGCCGCTCCATTCGCAATAATGAATGCAGCAATCGCCTTATCCAGCTCCCCGCTGAATAATACAATCGTTGTTTTGAGCTGAGTATATTCTTGATTATTTGTATAAATTCCTGCTGTCGTACTCATATGGATTCGCTTCCCTTAGTCTCTCCAGCCCATTCGGATATGCCTGAAAGTACAGATTTGACTTTATTAGCGCCTTTGGAAACTAATAACTGACAAGCCATTTCACTGCGTGCTCCAGCTTGACAAATCACTGCGATCTCTTCTTCCAAGTTCAGTTCAGAGAGTCTGTTCTCCAGTTCGCCAAGAGGGATGTGCTTAGATCCAGGGATATGTTTAAGCGCAAATTCAGCGGGTTCACGAACATCAAGCAAAATGAAGTTCTCTTTTCCAGAACATTTTGCTTGTAGCTCTTCATGGCTTATCGTAGAAGAAAATATTTGCTCCTTCTTCACTTCAGCCGGATTTGCTTTGCGTAAATAATGTCGCATTACATCTCCTTCTTGGAGAGTGCCCAAATATTGATGTCCGGTGTTTTTGGCCCAGCTCTGAAAATCGGCTAATGAACCTTTGTCAGTCGCCTGGACCTCCATAATCTTTCCGGGAACGAGCTCATTCATAGCCTTTTTTGTTCTTACTATAGGCATAGGACATGCTAGCCCTTTGCAATCAAGAAAATGATCTGCTTGGATATTGTTAGTTGATGACATTGTAGTACCTCCGTCTGTTTTTTGAGGGGGCTTAGCTTAGTTAAATCCCTCTATACATATACCCCTATGGGTATTAGGATAACGAGACTCGCTTCTCTTGTCAACTTATTTGGCCATTTTTTCTCAGAAGCAAACGAAATCATGTCTTGAACAAAATAAAATTAAAAGCAAAAAAGCCGCGCAAAAACGCGACTCTAATGTATAAACCCAAATTAATCGTCTTTTTTCATCAGTTCTGGCAGATCCAGCGACATCGAAATATTGCACAGCATACCTCTGGCAAGAAAAAGCATCGTTCTTTCCATTGCTTGTTCAATACCTGCCCGTCGGAAAGCATCATAAACCGTCGTATGAATTTCACGGAATCCTTGCTGCATCACGCTTACGACCTCATCCTCGCGGATCGTCTGCGCCTGCATTTGCAAAAGTGTTTCATTGCGGTATTCCATCATCATTTGCGAATAGGCTACAATTAGCTCTTGCTCGAGCTGTTCAGATGAGGCCGAATGAATGACGCTGTGAAAAGATTCTATGATACGTGCAAATGAAACCTTCAAGGCTTCAACAAGCAACGCTTCCTTGGTAGCGAAAAAACGAAAGACATAGGGCTGAGAAATATTGGCCCGTTCCGCAACTTTGGCTGTTGTAGCTCGGTAGTAGCCCATTTCTGCAAACACTTCAATAGCAGCAGATATGATTTCCTTTTGGCGATTTATAGAGGTTGACGTAGCTTTAGCCATGTTTTTTTCATCCCTTTATTTAGCACAGTTTTCCGATTAGTGATTAATCAATTACAAATTAGTATAAACGACATAACCTAAAAATGCAATGAGTTTGAACAAAGTCGCCTCCGCAATTCTGACGGAAACGACTCTGTTACTACATCCAATTATGGTGTTTTAGAGTTAAAATATAATCGGATATAATTGATCTTTTGCGTTTTGGTTTGATAGGAAAATACTAAATAATAACTAAGTCCTGATGTGTTATTGATCGTATAATTAGCTTCTGCTGTGTCAGGTATGTCTCTAGAGGTGTCAACGGTTTCCGTAGGTTTGCCCAATTCGTCAACAACTTGTTTGATAAGCAACTTCTTATAGTCTGGATCGGAAGATGTAATTTCTGTAACTTTATCACTTCCATCCAGCATGATGTCTGTATGATACTTAGCATAGCTTCTCATAGGACCTGTAGAACCTGACTCGGATTTCCCCCACAGTTCAAATAACAAATCGCTACTAGTTCCCAAGCCAAGACCTTTAGGCAAATTCGGTAAGGTCCCCTGCTTGGCTGCGCTGAGTATAGCAGCTGCGGAGCTGTGTTTACCGTGAGATGAAGCTGTACTACTGGCAGGTTCTTGATGGGTAGAGGTTGAGCCTTGCCCATTAGTATTGAGATCCGTGTTTTGATCTGTAGAACTAGCAGGTGGTGTGACTGTTTCTGCTTTAGTAGGAGCAGTTGATTTTTCCTCCCCGCTATTGCTGCATCCTGTCATCACAGCAAAACCTATAGCCAATAAAGCACTAGTGGTGATTAGCTTGTAAGCCAACTTTTTACGATCATAAGATTGATGTGTATGCTTCATTATAAGATCACTCTTTCCTTGTTCTTGGGTACAAACCAAGTGTAACCGAACCTCATTTCCGGAATACCTCTACTTGTTTCCAACTTGTAAACAAGGACATTGATGATTTTCTAATATACCCTATTTACGACCATAAGCTCCCAGCTGTTGTTTAGAAAAGGAGTAAGGAGAGTCACTCTTCTTCAACCATATATTCCCTTTAATGATGAAGATGTATACAGCAAAAACAAAGTAGATCGTACCCGCAATCCAATCTATTGCCGTTGGGATGTCTCGCTGGACTATTTCATGAATATACCAGATTCCGACTGGAACATGCAGGAGAAGTGCCGTAAACAAGCCAGGATTATATAAGGTTTTTGCTTTAATATTGACAACGATGCCGTGCCAAACGACCTGAAAGAATCCCATAAAAACGGGTGCGAGTCCAAGCCAGATTACTTGCGGAAACCATACGGGAAGCAGATAAAACACATAGGCAATTGCCACATTGATAATCATCGCTGATTGAGTGTTTAAAGGGTAATGATCCGGTGTGTCACTTTTAAACATAACATTGTTAAATAAACCAGCAAAATATCCAGGCCAGCGGTACTCCTCAAATTGATGAAACAATATAGCCACAAAACTCAACCATAACATGCCTGTTATATTCGAAAGGATAGCTGGATTCATAAGTAAAACAATACATACAACCACACCGATTATAACCCCTGCATCTTGCCAATATTTTCTCAAAAAATTCATATTAGTCACCCCTATGATTTATTTTTGATCGAAATATCTTTCGAACAGCAGATTTAATTGTTCCTCTACTGAAGGTATTTCCACAACTGCCCCTGATTCAAGAATTGGACTCATCAGTGCAGGCAGAAAAATAGCTCCAAATATTTGCAGCATCATCGCTAACAAGCGCTCCGGCTGTTGCTCACTTGTCAGCTCCTTGATCGTGCTCTGAACCTTTGGAAATCCCATTATGTTTAAAAACCTTCCGTATTCCTGTTGAGATGTAAAGGGCGTGCTGCCCATGGCAATAATTCGCGAAAGAAGCTCTGGATATTGACGAATGACCTGCAGATAGTTAAGTAAAAATTGTTTCAGTCTATCTTGGGGGGGCATCGTTGTATTGTCCAAAATAGAAAAGGTGTGCTGAAAGCCATTTAATATCACTTCAATAGCTTCACTGAGCAGATTTTCCTTAGAGCCAAAATAATAATTAACTAAAGAAATATTAGTAGCAGACAGGTCGGCAATTTTTCTGATTGTAACCGCCTCAAAACCTTCCTTTTGAATAAATTCCAGCGTAGCGTCTAAGATTTTTTCTTTGGTTTGTTGTTTTTTGTCTGGGTGATTCATGTTTTTCCTCCTCCTGTTTCGTCCAATCGTAACGGATGAATGAAATGGGACGATTTTATGTAAATGACTTTTAAAACAATAATTAAAACGTTGTTTAAATTACTGTTTGAACTCAGTTTAGCACTTTATATTTCACAAAACAAGGAGCAATTTGAGATTTAGGGAATAGAAAAACCCGCATAACGAATGAGATCGTTTGCGGGTCGATTGAATGGAGATTGAAAAAAGGCCTAAATAGCCCAATTTCCTTTGCGGAACACGGCTTCTTTGCTTCCGTCTTGCAATTCGCCGTCAATATCCAGCTCAGCTGAGCCGATCATGAAGTCCACATGAGTCAGGCTGACATTGGCACCGTTCTGGAGCAGCTCCTCCCGGTTCATTTGTGTCCCATTTTCCATATTAAATGGATACGCACTGCCTAGAGCCAAGTGGCAGGAGGCATTTTCGTCGATACCTGTATTGTAAAAAATGCGATTGAGATTGGAAATCGGTGAATCGTGCGGCACCAGTGCAACTTCTCCCAAATAGCTGGCCCCTTCATCCGTAGCGAGCAAATGAGTCAGATGCTGCTCGCCGGATTCTGCTGTATATTCAGTGACTTTACCGTCCTTAAAGGTAAACGTTATGCGATCCACCAGTTGTCCATTTAAATTGAGTGGCATTGTACTTGTGACATGACCATTCACACCTGTACGCTTAGGCATCGTGAACACTTCTTCTGTCGGCATATTCGCGACAAAATAATCTCCGTGCTCGTTCTCACCACCACCGCTACGCCAAATATGACCGTCAGCCAGTTCAATTCTCAAATCCGTTCCTGGTGCACGATAATGGAGGCTTTTATACTTTTTATGATTCAGCTTGTCTTGTACCTGTTCAAGGTTTTTCAAATGTTTCTGCCAATTCTGAATAGGATCAGAGCCATCTACACGATTCATTTGGAAGATTGTATCCCACATGACACGTATACGATCCTCTTCTGCTACATCTGCAAATACTTTATCGGCCCAAGCCTTCGTCGGCGCTTTAATCAAACACCAGCTAATTTTATGATTTCGGGTATATTTAGAAAAACCTTCTCTCGCCGTAGCTGCCGCCTTAGTCGCACGAGATACCTTTTGTGGATCAATGCCTTGATATAAATCCGGGTTCGGTACTTTAATCGTTAGTGTGGCTCCACCCTCTTCGGCAAATTTCTCCATCATTTCTGCCTTCCAAGCAGGGTAGTAATCAAAGCTGGCTTCGTCACCATGTTCAAAACGACTACGTGTGATGGAATCATCCTCGAACTCTACCTGTACATATTTAGCGCCTGCTTCATAGGCTTTGCTGACAATCAGGCGTGTAAACTCAACAGTTTCCAGTGGTGCAGTTACCAAAAACACCTGTCCGGGCTGAATGTTAACCCCTACTCTTACGACCAGTTCTGCGTATTGCTCCAACAATGATTCAAATGTACTCATTTTTCCACGCTCCTGTTCCGTTTTGATTATATTGAATGATTTCATCACTACAGTACGGATTGCTTCTCCAGTTCACGCAGCTCCACTCTTCGTATTTTGCCCGAGCTAGTTTTAGGAAGCTCTTGAATAAACTCTATTTTTCGTGGATATTTATAAGGCGCCGTCCATGTTTTCACATGATGTTGCAGTTTCTTCACTAACGCCGGTGATCCTTCTACCCCAGCTTTGAGTACGACAAAAGCCTTTACAACATGTCCACGGATTTCGTCAGGGCTGGCTACGGCAGCACATTCCTGCACGGAGTCATGCTTCATAAGTGCTTCCTCTACTTCAAAAGGACCAATGGTATAGCCAGAACTGATAATGATATCATCACCACGTCCTTCGAACCAGAAATATCCATCCTCATCTTTGCGAGCTCGGTCTCCCGTAACAAAATAATCTCCGTGGACACTAGCTAATTTGCGTTCTGGATCATGGTAATACGTATGGAATAATGCCGGCAGATCAGCGCGTACCGCAATATCGCCCACTTGCCCCGGAGCCAGCGGAATGCCATCCTCGTCTACGACCTCAACGAGTCCCGGTGCAATAGATTTGCCCATCGAGCCTGTGCGCAGAGGTGCATCCTTTAAATTACCAATAATTAATGTGCTCTCTGTTTGACCGTAGCCGTCACGAATCGTAATGTTGAACTGCTCCTGAAACTTATTAATGACCTCCTGATTGAGAGGCTCTCCCGCAGAAACTGCGCTGCGCAATTGGGATAGATCATATTGATCCAAACCATCCGTTTTCGCCATAATCCGGTATTCTGTCGGCGTACAGCACAACACTTGGATTCCGTACTGCTGCATGAACTGCAAATAGCGACCCGGACGAAACGGACCATTATATACGAATCCGGTCGCTCCATTCCCCAGTACAGATAAAAACGGGCTCCAAATCCACTTTTGCCATCCTGGTGCAGCTGTAGCCCATACTACGTCTGAAGCTCGAATATCCAACCATGGTGATGTTATCCGCAGATGGGCATATCCCCAGCCATGGCTATGTACAACACCTTTAGGATTTCCTGTGGTGCCCGAAGTATAGGCCAGAATGGCCATGTCGTCACGGTGCGTCTTCACAGCTTCAAAAGTATCTTCCTGTCCATCCATTAGCTCATTCAGCACGAGCCAGCCAGATACATCTGCCGTGTCGTCCCCGGAGACCACGATACGATAATCCAGAGCAGGCAAATCATCATTTATTTTGTCCACTTCGCTTGTTACTCCCGTCCAGGCAATGACTGCGCGCGCTTCCGAATGGCGGAGACGATATGCAATATCCTTGGCACGTAGCATTTCTGAAGATGGAATGACAGCAAGCCCCAGCTTCAAGCAGGCCAGATAAATTACATACGCAATAATACGCCGTGGTACTACGACCAGAACCCTGTCACCTTTGTTAAATCCCAGATTTGCGAGTCCTCCAGCCAGCCGGTTAGCCTTTTTCAACAGCTCTCCGTAGGTGATTTCTTCGTATTCTCCTGTCTCACTCAGCCACTTGAGTGCAGTTTTACTAGCATCATGGTGTTCCATTTCCGAAGTCATATTGTAATATTCAGGCGCAAGCCATTGTTGTTGATCTGTCAAATTATACCTTCCCCTTTATACATAAGATGAGATCCACTTTCTTACTGTAGTATAACACGTCTTAGTACCAGGTTCTAATACCAGAATCATTTTTTTGGAAAAAAATAAATTTGGTAAAGTGAACGACAAAAATAAAGAGCCTGATTTCAGGCTCTCAGAGCGTCGAGAAAGTCCAGAGGACTTTTCGACAATTCTATTTTTGTATGGGGAGACGCATCTTTTAAAACAAAAATCGATTTAAAACGATCTGAGGACCCTAGTTTTTAGACCACTAAGACAGTTTTAAACCCCCTGCAAAAAAACAGGGGGTTTCTCGACAGCCTGAAGAGCCTGATTTCAGGCTCTTTTTCTTCACCGCTATCGTGATCTACAACTGGAGTTCTACCATTGTAAAAGCTGCTTCCTGCCCGTTTACGAGCAGCGTAATCCGGTGCGATCCCGCATAATGGCGACGAGTTGTCAGGTCTGCAAAACGGTGTGTCCGTGTACCTGTAAGACGGGTTCCTCCAGAGACCGTTTTGTCAGATAGCAAAAACAGTTTACGTGAGACTTGTCCTCTCGCCTTCACAAAATCGATGCCGTACTCGATACGGACTCGTACTGGGTCACCTTCTCGAAGCTGAAGCGCGTAGCTCAACTCACAGTTATCACCGAGCCTTAGCAAGGCAGGGTCTGTGCTGAAAGAGGCTTCAGTGACTAACGGCGCCCCGTCTGTTTCATCCGCATAGCCAAACATTGCCATCACTTCGGGGATGGATTTGCGAATTAGGGTCCGACAGCCATGACGCACAATCCAGTCGGTGTCAGGATGTGTGCCTTTCCACCGTTGAGCCGTAGCAATGACCACATCAGGATGATCCTTGGCGATATCGTTCAGGTTGTTGGCTACACTTTTACGTACATATAGTGAAGGATCGGCCTTCAGTAATTCCAATACGGCCAATACTGGAGCAGGATCACGCTTAAACACAGGCAATGCCTGTCCCCATGGTAGCCGTGGACGGCAGCCTTCGCTGGCAAGACGGCGAACGTGTTCACTTTGGTGTCCCGCCCAGGTCGTCATCTGCTGCATCATCCGTTCCGGTTCACGCAGGAGGAAGGGTCTCACGGCAAACTCCGCAGAGGATTTAGATGTGAAGCGCTCCAGTGCCTTCATGGACAGGTCCCAATGCTCTTCTCCCTGCCCATACACCTCCACAAAATCGGGGAAAAACAAGTACGGAAAACCACTGCAATGCTCGTCTATAGCAAAAAGAATATCCAGAGCTTCTTCATAATTGCTGGGCAAAAATGCCCCTAATGTAAACGAAATACGCCGTATTCGTTCTTTTAGCTCCAGCTCATCCCATTTTTCATCCATTACTTGATGGATGAATCCGTTGGTATCGAACGGCATGTACGCAGACTGTACTTTTTCACCGAATAGTTGAAGAAAATTCTCCGTGTACATATTTTTTAAGGGCTCGGCCATTATATATCTCCTTTTGAATGAGGTTGAGAGAATTGTAGCAAGGCATACTAAAAATGCCAAGTCCTATGATTAGGACCTGACATTTTTACATTAATACAAGAAATCGATTTACTTATAATTCGTGTTGGACAAACCAATTGGTAATACGTTGCAGTCGTTCCACGCGAAGCTGCGGGTGCCCTTTTCGTGAAAGCTCGTGACTTGAAGCTGGAAAACGGACAAATTGCGTAGGTTTCCCCAAGCGACGCAATGCTGTAAACAGCTGTTCTCCCTGCTCTATAGGGCATCGCAGATCCTGCTCACCGTGCAATATGAGCAGCGGTGTGTTGATTTGCTGCACATAAGCCAGCGGAGATTGCCTCCACAAGAGCTCGCAATCGTCCCACGGATTCCCGCCGACTTCATCTTCAGTAAACGAGTATCCTATGTCACTCACTCCATACATGGACAGCCAGTTAGATATGGATCGCTGGGTCACAGCTGCGCGGAAACGATCGGTATGGCCGACAATCCAGTTTGTCATAAAGCCACCATAGCTTCCTCCTGTTACACCCAACCTTTCTGGATGAATGAATGGAAATTGACGTATAGCCTCGTCCACTGCGCTCAGCAGATCGGTGTAATCGCGTCCGCCGTAATCTCCAAGGACGACATTGCTAAAAGACTGTCCGTACCCTCGGCTTCCTCCCGGATTCGTGTAAATGACTGCATACCCCTGAGCGGCCAGCAACTGAAATTCATGAAAAAAAGAATTGGAATACATGGCATGAGGACCACCGTGAATCTCCAAAATAGCAGGATAAGATACCCCCTCCTTAAACCCAGCAGGCTTCATCACCCATCCCTGCACCCGTCGTCCATCCTCAACCTCAGTCCAGAAGCTCTCAGGCACACTGATCTCAATCTCATCAAGCAGAGAATCATTCACTCGTGTCAGCTGTTCCTCAGTTCCTGTATGAATCGCAATCCGGAACAAATCACCTGGTAAAGCTACATCGGTGGAAGCGGCAATGATATGCTGCTCATCCGAAGTAAGCTCGAATTGGTAAATTTCCCGTTCTCCCTGGGTTAAAATTTTAAAAGTTCCATCAAGCGCAAACTGATATACGTGTACATTGCCTTCAAGGGTTACCAGCGTATACAGGGATTGACCGTCCGCACTAAAGCGTGGTGGTCCTACATGAAGATGTGAACGCATGTCGCTCATACCCGCGTTACCGAGGTGAGCGTCAAGCGTCTCACTAACGCATACTGCCGTCCCCCCACTGGAAGGAACCGTGTACAGTCGGGTCTGTGTAGCGTCTTTGGCATGTCGATCATGACCGTAAAAGGCAATCGTTGAACCGTCGGGAGAATAAGCAGCACTCTCGATGTGCAGTTCAGAATGGGTCAGCTTAAGCGGTGCTGCTGCATCACCATTTGAAGTCCCAAGAGCTATCGTAAACAAATCATTTTGCTTACGTAAATCCGTATCCTCGTTCGAATGCTCTGCTATTCTGGCGACGAATAAAATACATTGACCATCCGGTGACCACACAGGCTCCGCCACATCATAAGCGCCGGAAGTCAGTTGAACTGTGTACCCCGAAGTCACATCAGTTACATACAAGTGATCACGAGTATCATCCCACAGTCCATATCCGTCGGATTTAGCTTTCGTTCGATTAACGACTCGTCCCTTAAGTTGTGCCTCCTGAGTTCCTCCATCGGATGTAGGGCTTGACGGGTTCTCGGCCGTTTTAGCTACAAACGATATGCAGGTCCCATTAGGAGACCAGGCTAATGAACGAACGTTGTTCTCTACGTGTGTAAGCTGTCGTGCCTCCCCTCCGCGTTTCGGAATAATCCATACCTGGCGCTTGTCGTCTGTTGTACGGAGAAAAGCTAGTTGTGTTCCATCTGGTGACCAGACAGGCGTTTCATCTTTGGGTCCATATGTAAAGGGTACTGCGTTAGCGCCTTCAGGCGATAATAGCCAAATTCCTGAGTTATAATCTGTCCGCTCTTTATTAATATGCTGCTCTACGTAAGCAATTTCACTGCTGAAAGGATGAATAGCTGGATCGCTAACCCAGTGAAGTCGATATAAATCCTCGGCTGTTATACAGCGCTTGGTCGTACTAGATTGTGGGTCGCTCAAAAAAATTCCTCCTTTATATCATTAGATTCCACATCTTTAAATTTTAATTAATCCGATGAATTTTATGAGATTTAAATAAATATACAATTACGTTACTCTTTTTATGTATCTCTGTCAATTTGTCTAAAACTAAAAAGCCCCTCTCTCAGTCTGAAGTGCACCCCTTAGAATGGACATTGGAATAAACCCCTGGTTTATCCGATGAAATCTAGGGGGTGCATTTTTTATGCCAGCGAAAAAAGGAACAAAGTTTAACGAATATACGTTTGAAACCAAGGTAGAGGCCATACGGCTCCATATCAAAGAAGGTTGGACATATCGTAGGCTCATGGAGAAGTTTGGGATCGCAGATCGACATCGATTAAAAGAATGGATGCGC
>NZ_JANAVN010000031.1:0-17381 GCF_024213565.1 Paenibacillus sp. Lou8.1 | reverse complement strand
TAAAAAATGCACCCCCTAGAAATACATCGGATAAACCAGGGGTTTATTCCAATGTCTATTCTAAGGGGTGCACTTCAGGCGTCTTTTTCATAGATTGGGTCTATTATTCTACATTGTCATCAGTTCAAAAACGAGCTTAGACCCTCAGAGGAATTGCTATCCTTCAGCGGTTTGGATGGTTCTTTCCCTTCGATCCCCAGACGTTGGCTAAGGTTGGCATTGATTGCTGTCATTTTACTTGTATAATCGTGGCAGCTTTCAATAATCCGACGGTTTGATTTTTCAGACAGATCCAAAGCAGATACCAAATCACCAATCGCCTGATTCACAGCCTCCAGTGACATAGAAGGCTTGCTAAGCAAATCTGTCGTTCTCTCGGTCGTCGTTTTGAGAAGGTTCGCATTTTCCTTGAATTGATCTTCAATCGTACGGTTGGTCGCATCGACGGCTGAAATGATTTTATCCTGATCCGCCAGCGCCATCGCGATCATAGCCGATACAGTGATCAGATTCGATGTTTTATCAATCGCATTATTTACAGAATCAATCAGTTTATCATTGTTATCATTAATAATATCCGTTGCTGCAATCGCCTGATTGTATAACAAAATCATTTCTGTCATTGACTGCGTACGAGTAACCACCTTGCGTAATCCCCGCTCCAGATGAGGCTTACGGTTTTCGTTTTCCGGCTTAGCAATCTCGGTCTCAAACAGTTCTTTCAGGCGATTACCAAAGGCAATCTTCGTCTGTAAATTGTAAATTTCTTCAATGGAAGCCTTCTTCAACTGTCTCATGCTGACGATGTTTTCTTCCAGATTATCTTTACCATCTCTCAAGGCAGTAATGATTTTCTCGATGTTCGTCTTCACCGACTGATACTTGTAAATGTAGTTTTTTAACGGGCTTTTACGCAGCAGCTTGCCAAAAAAGCTCATGTTTTTGCTCTGCTGGAGCGTTTCGCATTCATCTCGCAGCTTTAAGATCATATTGGATACCTCAGCCCGATCACCGGACATGAGGTCGTTTACCGGACGATCCAGCATTTTAAGGGTCTGCCCCGCACGTTCCTGCGTTTTAACCCCCAACTTACCGATATCATCCATTAAGGTATCCAGGCTCATGACATCGCTTTGTGATACTTTCTGAATCAGCTGTGAAGCCTCCTCAGTCACCTTTTGTTCATCTTCTTTTTTCAATTCAGCCCATGGGGTCGCCATACCTACCTCCTATTCTGAAAACAACTGTTACCCAAGTCTAATCGTTGTTATTCAGAGCAGCTATACTGCTACTTTTTTTATTTTCTCAAAAAATCGCCTACAATTCGGAACTGCTATATCGCTGGTGAATAAGCTCCGCTTTGCTCTGTAATTCCAGCAGATCCTTGTGCTCCACCGTGGACACAATTACCGATATTTTGCTGTCCACATCCCGTAATCCGTTTAATAACGTCCTCCGGTTGGTCCGCTTCGCATCGCCGCTGAGCCGAAGAAACGGATTAATCAGTCCGTTCAAATCCTTCAAAATCAATCTCCGAACCGTATGATTCACTTCGCTGTTGTTCAGTTCATGCAAAAGCGGAATGACCCGCTGCAAACGTGCAAATAGAGCCAGCGCCTTCTCGACAATCTCGTTATCAAGCGCATCCTTCTGTCCCTCGGAGATCACCATATCCTCCAGTACCTCTAAATACTCCATCACCTGAGCAAATTCACTACTCACCTGATCTGGTTGACGTACTTGTCCTGTCATAGACTCCGGTCGAACGGTAGCTTCCTTTTCATGCTGCTGTGTCTCACCGACCTGCTCCTGCACCACCGGAATCACGGAACCGGTCAGATTGGGGCGAGGATGGCGAACAGCCATGATGGCGCTGTATCCTCCCAAACCAATGATCGGAATCGCCAAACACACAAACAGTGGCAACCAAAAACTTAGTAAAAGCGCAATCAGGTAGCTAACCACAGCAATCGTGGCACCCCACATTTTTGACGTCATAGCTTGTACCTCCTGACGTAAACCCTTACCATATTGTAGAAAACAATATTTGTGTGTGTCAATGTACGGATTTACGTATGGTGATTGGCTGCTCGATATGACTGGCTAAAATGTCGTATTGCGGATGAAGTGAACCGATCTCATGACCCAAAGCCGATTTCACCGCTAGATAAGGAAAATTGATACCAGACAAACATGATACATGAAGTCCTCCGGACATCCGCGGATTGATCTCTAGCAGCTTGGCCTGCTCGCCATTATATTTTACCTGAATGTTATAATTGTACGGAATGTGATACGCCTCAGCGACCTTATGTGCCACCTCCAACAGCTCGGGATGCTGCTCCAGCAGCCGTAATCGTCCTCCTGCCTTCCTACGCGGAACCGCCGCTAGCAGTTTTCCGTTCCGGTCAGCCAGGCAGTCAATACTGTATTCGTATCCCTTCAGCAGCTCCATCACCATCAGATTGGGAAATGATTCTGTGGATGACAATACGCGGTGTGCTTCCTCGAACGAAATATGATTCAGCGCATGGCCGAACAGTTCCTCCAGCGGATTACGTTCATTGTCGATGATACGAAAGCCCATCCCGCCTTCTGCATTACATGGCTTGAAGCATACCTTATGCCCAAGTGCTATTAACGACTCATAAGCCTGTTTAAACTGCTCGGCATTGCTGGCAATGGCATAGTCGGGAATCGTGACAATGTCCTTTTGACGAATGGATTCATAAAACAGATCCTTTTCCATCAGTTGCTCCAGCAGTTCGGTATCTTGGCATACCATCACTTTTGTCCCAATATCATCGAACAAATAAAGATGCTTGCTAATATCGAGCATATTCCACCGGGGGATAAAGACATCAATTCCGTGCCGCCTGCAAAAATCAGCGCAAAACCGTGCGTACTCCACACCACTGGTGCGAGGCTCTACTTCAGCTATATCACTGGCCTGTAGCGCCATGTGCTGCGGATCAGAGTGCGTCGCATAGATCTCGAACGGAAAACCGTCCTCATTGTTACGAATAGCATTCATATAATGATACGCCACTGAAAACCAGCGGTTAAAATACACCTTAACCTTCTTCACAGAGCCACGTCCCCTATCTATTCTGAAAATGAAGTTTGAGCTGCGAATACACTCCGGTGTATTGCATGAACATACGCCATGATTTCGTCCGCTGCATAAACCCCCGACACTTCTGTAAAACGGTAATTGACCTCCAGCTTATCCCGCAGCTGTTCCCGATACAATTCACCATGACGCGGAGCAATCGCATAATCGGCATAGTCCAGCAAACAACGGTCTAGCAAAGAGTCACCGGACGCAACCACTGCCCCTCCATTCGTGAGATTGCGGATGTGCTCCACGGCTGCTTGTTTATTCACGGCCGCAGGTACCAAATACACCTTACGACCTTGAATGGATACCTCCCAGCCCATTTCACGCATGATTCGCGCCTTCTCCAGCACCTGTTCCAGCGGCATACGATCCCGTTCAATCATGAAAGCATAGAATAACTCATCGCAAAAGCGCTCGTTTACCACCCAGTCTTCATGCAGCACCTGTCCGAACACCTGACGTGCTTCTTCCGCATGAGCACCATCACGGCGTACTTGTTCATGAATACGCCGATTCCACTCTCGATCCACCTCGCCTCCGACGATGATGTTTCCACCATTACTCGTCACGGCATATGCGGGAACCAACTCCGTCTGAAACACAGTGATTCGTCGATACTGTTCCATCGTCCGAGTCGTCACGGGCATAAACATCACATCTTCAGGCAGTGTCTTTAGCCATTGCAGGGCTTGTTCAGAAATAAAAGCCGATGTCGCCCCGTCTATCTGTTCCGCAGGCAACAGCCCAGGAGACTCCAGCGGTACGCCAAGCGAACGTTTGGAGTAAATCAGTGTCTGATCCAAGTCACTTGCGTAGATCATTCTTGTCCCCCCTTGAGCGGCTTGATAATTCCGCAGCAGGAATAAGTCAATCCTTCAAATACCTCTACAGGCACTCCACGGTCCTTGGCCAGCAGCATAATATGCTGAAGATTCGGATTATCTTCGCGGTCAATCAGAATTTTCCACGGCACCCTGCGCAGTAGTACACGAGTCGTCTCCCCCACTCCGGGCTTGACCAGATTGATATCCCGAATACCAAATGCCTGCTGAATCGCCTCTATATCCCGTAAGCCTTGCCATGTCACCGCAGACGGGTTCAATGTCATTTGTTCTGCATATGCAATGGCCGTTTCAGCCACGTCTTGAAAGTACCCGGATATCGTATCCACAAACGTATTGGACTGATCCACTGACCGCCAGGATTCATAAAATTTGGCCCCATGGAAATCGTCCGGGCCTATGAGATCGTCGCGTAATACCGTCCGACTCATCAAACCGGATACAGTCGAATTCAGACAAGCGCTTGGAATCAAATAATCTTCTCGTGTACCAAAGGTTTCCGAACATCTGCCCGGATCGGCCAGCACCGCCAGATCATCATTTAGACGCAACCCGTAATCCGCGTTCATCTCACGACAGGCCTCAATCAATACCTGCCGAATCGCCCCTTTCCCCGTCCAGCCATCGACAAACTGAAGTTCAATCCCCAGCCCATGCTGCTGTAAAATGTATAAAATCGCATTCCGGTCAATGCCTTTGCCACGAATAATAGAAATGCTGTAATGCGGCAAGGATACGCCATACTTCCAGTCAATATAACGCTTGATCAGGATACCAATGGGCGTCCCTGCCCTAGCCAGAGAAACAATCGCCGTGTTCAGGCCTCTTTTTCTCACAATCATCTCAGCCACAGAAGCTGCCGCTAATGCAACCTTTTTGGCAGATTGGGCAAGCGTTTCGTGAAACAGTGCAATATACTCTGCTGTGGGCTCGTATTCCACTGGTAGCATTTCTGAATAATGGACTCCCGACTGAATCGCCTCTTCACGATCCTCCGTCCCTTTTTCCAACGTAACCCGGCTCAAATCCTTCAATAAAAAAGTGACATCCGAGGCAGGATAACTGCCCAGCGGTTCGGGCGGATGAATATTCTTCTGCTGTATTTGCTCCATAAGTGCTTGCTTCATATCCGCGCTCCTTTACTCTCCTGTCTAGTTAACCCATTAAAATAAACAACATGCACTTTATCGCAACCCAGACGGGTCAAAGCTTCCTGCATGGGTTTCATCCGCCCTGGGTCTGACTCCCTTTCCATCAAAACAAATATTTCGTCATACTGACCGGGGTCTACATTATAAATAAAATTGCGTACCGTACTGTCCTCAGGCGATGGATAGGTCACACCACAGGCGACACCATACCCTTCTTCTCGGTGGGGATACACCGGGCTGCGTGTCGTCGATTGAAAATATACATCCGGGCCTAAATCTGCTGCAATCCGCATTGGAATGTACATGAATTCCCCCGTGCCCATAACCAGCGTGCGTTGCCCAGAACGAAGTTGGTTCAGTCGTTCAGCTGTACGCGTGATTTCTGCATCCAATGCTGAATTGTCAGCGGATTGTAGACCAAAACGGCCTGTATATTTTAGATAAGGAGCTGTATTGACATACCCGTCTGTTGACATGGAACTGTGTACTACCCGCTCAAAACCGGGAGTATCCCTTTCAAAACGGTGGTCAATTATTCCAGAAGCGTCTTTATTAACCTCTGCCATGCTAGTGGCTGCATGTTCTGGGTGCCCAGCCTGTCCGGCATATGCTGCGTGATCCAGGATCGGTACACCCTGTACCTCTATCTTTCCTTTGAGCAAGCTTAAAGGCGTAATCGTAATGCCTAGCTCTGCCTCCAGGTCAGTGAAAGCCTGCTCGTCGCTGTCTGTCCGCCAATCCAATAACGAAGCAATCACATACTGTTTACGCGGAAAATGCTCCTGAATATCCCGTATGATATTAAGCGTTGTTTTTCCCGTCGTAATTTCATCATCTACCAGCACAATCGGGCCATCTCCCGCAAAAGCATCTTCATCCAGTGCATAGCAACGATGATCAACAGCGTGCGAATGCTCTTCTTCAAACCGAATAATAGGCCGAAGGCCCGGAATATCCTCGCGCGTCGTATGAATATACGAGGCTCCGTCGTCAAACAACCGATACATGCTGTGTCCCAGTGCTGTAGCCGTCTCGGCAAAACCAACAAACTTGATCGGCTCCGTAAAAGCAAAAGCTAAACGTTCATCCATCAGCTTTCGGTAGGCCTCTTTCGCATAGTCCGGGTCAAGAAGTCCTCTCACGGCCTCTCCTATCAGTTCATCCATCTGTTGTCCCGCTTGTGGGACAAGCTCCTTATATAGTAGAATCGCCAGCGCCGCACCACTGAGCAGAGAGGTGTATGGGTTTACCGGAATATGCTTGCCCAGCACCTTGCTGACAAATAAAAACGAACGCTTTTTATTGACCCGTGCCGCCATCGCAAACAGCTTGTCCACAGGAAGGCGGAATGGATTATGTGTCTCCGTAATTTTAACGCTGAACTGCTCCAGAATTGGCAGCAGATGTGTTTTCGTGGTTGGGTAAGAGACTGACAAAATGTTGTTGTTCATGTAACACCCCGTATACTTTTGATCTATTGATAATACGATGAGCCCAATTCAAATGCGGCTTAATTTCATTCATTTTGTTGGCATAGGTACTTTTGAATACACCCAGACTACCGTCGTTACGCTCAACAATTTCAAGTGCATCCATATACTCTTCATGTGTCACCGCATACATGGCCTGTACCGGTTTAATATGGGAGGGATGGATAATCGTTTTGCCAATAATCCCATTCTCTTTGTCCATCATGACTTCTCGAATCAGTCCATCTACGGCATCTGAGATGAAGTCCAACCGCAAGTGTCGTCCCGGCTTTCCAAGTGCATCTTCGAAAGGAGACACTCTTAATTGAGGTTTAAAGACACGTTCTCGGTGAGAGAAATATTCCCATACAGGACCGGAAATGACATAATTTGAGCCCACGCGTCCAAACAAGTTAATAATATCTGCGATGCAATCCCGAATGACGGCAATTTCATAAATCGTAATATCCGGGCTGCGTCTCAGTCCATACAGGCTGGAGAAATCAGTTGCCCCAATTCGTACATTGAGCACATATTCCTGGTACTCGTCCAAAATTTCTTTAATCGACAGTAGCTCATTCCAGCGGGTTTCCCGATAAATAATTTTGGAGCTTTCAAGAATCGGTAATCCATACAGCACAGGCATGTTGCTTTCGCTTCCTGCCCCTGTATGCATATTCCGGTTATATTCAGCAATGAGTGCAAAATACGCTCGTCCATTATCCGAAGAGAACTTGGGTAAGACAAAGCCCGTGAGCAGCGACAAAGATTCACCCAAACCGTTCAGTAGTCGTTCCAACTGCTCCACAGAGCGCACACGCACAAATAACAATGGTAATTGCTGTTCACTCATCATCCCCGTCCGTACATAGGACAATAGTTGAAGCAGCTGCTGTGCCAGCGATTGTTCTGCCTGACCGACCTGCTGATCCCCTATAGCATCCTCCAGATCCAGAATGACCGTTGTTAGTCCTTCATGTTTTCCATTTTTGATCTCCTCTGCTACTTCCGAGCGGGTAGCGGGCATGTACAAAGCTGCTCCTATCGCATAAGCCAATATACTTTTGGGAGAACGGTTATGAAACTCCAACGGTGGAGTATAAAAGATCGCTTCTACTTCCTCAGAGGTTAAATCATTAAAATATTTCAGGGCCCTTTCCCCTCCTCTTGCTCTTTCTTGCCTGACTGAAGCCCTGTGCTTCGGGTATAAAAGAAATCCCCCCTTAGTTTCAGGAGGGATTTCGCTATACTTTGTACATTAAGCCTCTTTGTCGGCCTTTTTCTTTCTTTTCGCCGAGCTGATAACCATTGTGCCTACAAAGACAGCAATCAAAATGCCGAAGAATAAAACCTGCGACATATGAAAGCCAAAAGCAGCAGCCAGCATTTTACCCCCGATAATGGCGATCATAATAAAGGCTGTCTGTTCCAGTTCCGGAAATTTATCAATGAGCTTGAGGAACACTTGAGCAACACCACGCATCATCAGAACGCCGAGAATACCACCCAGGAACAGAACCCATACTTTCTCACTCACACCGAAAGCGGCAATGACGCTGTCAATACTGAAGGCAATATCCATCAGTTCGACCATTAATACGGTTTTCCAAAAAGATGTAGGTTTGTTTTTCACTTCTCCATCACCTTCGGACTTGAATAAGCCCTTATAAGCGATATAGAGCAGATAAGCCGCACCCAGTACCTTAATTAGGGTGAACTTAATCAGGAATGTACCCAAGCCGATAGCCAGGAACCTGAATATATACGCACCCAAAATCCCGTAAAATAAGGCTCTCTTCTGTTGTTCCTTAGGTAAGTGTTTAACCATAACTGCGAGAACCAAGGCGTTATCCGCCGATAAAAGTCCTTCCAGCAAAATGAGAGTTCCTATAATCCCCCAACTCACTGGATCAGTAAGCGTAGCTACAACATCACTCCATGAAAAGAAATGGCCGTAGTTTTCGCTGATATTTTTAAACAAATCATTCAACATGAAAAGAGTGCCTCCGATAATTCAATTTATTTGCTACCCTGCGACCAGCGCATGCCCCAGTTATATGCCCGATCCAACTCACGATGACCGCCATAGAACTGTACGAGTCTTTCAATGCTGAACGTTTCATCGTTTACATTTTGAACCATGGCAATTGCACACATCCCTTTGCGGTTGTCATGTTCATTCATGTGAACGATAATGTCCGGCCCATCCTTCTGGTACAGCGTGACTACCCCGTCCGCTTGTGACCAGTTCGTGACTCCTTCATAGATGAAGGTAAACACCAAAATTCGCTTAATTTCAGAAATTTTAGCACCATTAATGCGAAGATTTTCCCCTGTTTTCACAGAGCCTGTACGGTCGTCGCCATCCAGAGCAATGTACGGGAAGCGATTTAGAGAACCGAAAACTTCCCCGAGCGCCTGCACAACGCCCTTATCTCCGTTCTTCATCTCATACAAGCAGCCCAGATCCAGATCGACACCCTTGGAACCGCGATTGAAAAAGCCCTTGCTTTGCTGCACCTGATTCCAGTTCAGATTGATCAGGATTTCACCCAATCCGCCTGAGCCTTTTTTCAGGTTGATGGTATCGCCCTTCTTCTTCAGCTCAATTTTCCGCAAATTCAGATTCACTGGTGTTGCAGATGGCTCTGGCTTCGGAGCAGGTGGTACTGGTGGCGGCGTTGGTGCTGGTCGAGGCGCTGGAGGAGGTGTAGGCACTGGCGTGGGAGGAGCCGGATTATTTTCCACTTCAATCCCAAAATTAACGCACAACGCATCCAATCCACCGGAAAAACCTGCGCCAATCGCGTTGAATTTCCATTCTCCGTTATGACGATACAGTTCACCAATGACAATCGCCGTTTCCACTGTAAATCCACTGTCCAAATTAAACCGCAAAACCTCTCCGCTAACCGGATGAGCAAAACGAATGAACCCACCTTGAACCTGTCCAAAATTTTGCCGTTTCTGATCCGCATCATAAATCGTCAGCGTAAACGCAATCTTCTCGATATTTGCAGGAATTCGCGTCAGATCAAGGGCAAATTGCTTTTTATCACCGGACTGTTGTCCGTCTGAATAGGTGATAAAGGGCGTGGTCGGATTGTTATAAAAAATTAAGTCCTCATCGCCCGATACTTTTCCTCCAGAACCCAGCAAAAATGCCGAAGTATCCAGCTCCAGAGACGCTGGGGACTCCCAGCCAATCCCTACGTTGACATGGGTCAGGCCCGGATTTGTTTTCGTCAAATCCGCCTTCTGTCCCTTTACTACGATAACAGCCATGATTGTGTCACCTTTCTGTCGGTTTGTCATGTGTCAGCGTACGCTAATGTAATAGCTTAAAAAGAAAGGGTAGCGCCCTATGGACACCACCCCAAGTGGATATTATTGAGCGTCCAAGCCATAGTTTTTAGCAAGCGCACCCAATCCACCAGCAAAGCCACTACCGATAGCCTGGAATTTCCAGTCCGCATTCTGACGGTAAAATTCACAGAATACGACGGCCGTTTCGGTGGAGAAATCTTCTCCCAAATCGTAGCGCAGCACTTCACGATCTGTTGCCGCATCTACCACACGTACAAAAGCATTGGACACTTGACCAAAGTTTTGCGCGCGAGCCTCGTAATCATAAATGGTAACCGTGATCCCGATACGGTGGATGTTCGCAGGAATCTTCGAGAAATCAACGATGATTTGCTCGTCATCCCCATCGCCCTCACCTGTACGGTTATCGCCCGTATGAGTAACCGATCCTGCTCCGCCTGTCGGGTTGTTGTAAAATACAAAATCATCCGCTGCTTTAGCTTTACCGTCTTCATAAAGTAGGAAAGCCGAAGCATCCAGGTCAAAGTCTGCGCCACCACTGTATTTATTCGTATCCCATCCAAGACCTACAACGACACGAGTCAAGCCGGGATTCGTTTTGGTCAGATCAATACGTTGTCCTTTGGAAAGGCTAATGGTCATTCCGCATACCCGCTTTCGTTGTATAGATTTTTTTATGCCAAACCGTAATCGCGTGTCAATCCTGCAAGACCATCTTGGTAGCCGCTACCAATGGCATTGAACTTCCACTCACCGCTATGACGATACAGTTCGCCTACAACAACGCCTGTTTCGATTGAGAAATCTTCTCCCAGATCAAAGCGGACCAATTCTTCATTGTTTGCTTCGTTTACGATACGAGCATAAGCACGGGACACTTGTCCAAAGTTTTGGCTGCGTTCTTGTGCTTCATAGATTGTAATCGTAAAAGCGATCTTTTCAACGTTAGCTGGCACGCTACCCAAATCAATTTTAATTTGCTCGTCATCTCCGTCGCCATCACCTGTGCGGTTATCCCCTGTATGAACGACAGAACCGTTCTCATTTTGTGGGTTATTAAAAAAGACAAAGTTCTTATCGGATTCTACTTTACCTTCCGCATTAGCCAAAAATACGGATACGTCCAGGTCAAAATCTTTTCCGCCATCATATTTGTTTGTGTCCCAACCGAGACCAACCATAATTTTGGACAAACCTGGATTTGTTTTCGTCAAATCAATTTTTTGACCTTTGGATAAGTTAATTGCCATGAGTAAGAACCCCTTTTCACATTAAGTTTTGTATGAGCAACTAAAATTACATATAACGCTGAGCCAGCACATCAATATGTACGGCATGGGTTCCTTCACCGATTGCAGCAAACTTCCATTCGTTGTTATGACGATAGAGTTCTCCACAGACCAGTGCGGTCAGCCCCTCATAATTATCAGATAAATTAAACGTCACCAGTTCCTTGGAATTAGCACCATCCAGAATGCGGATATACGCCTTCTCGATCATGCCGAAATCCTGTTTCCGGTTTACGCAATCATATATATTCACAACAACAAGCACTTTGTCGACATTGGCAGGAATACGTGCCAGGTCAATCGCAATTTGTTCATCATCACCGTCGCCTTGTCCAGTCAGATTATCACCGGAATGAACGACTGAGCCGCATGGGCTTTTTTTATTATGGAAACATATTACATTGTCCAACTGAGTCAGTTTCCCGTTTGCGTCCAGCAAAATGGCAGAAGCATCACAATCAATGTTCGGTTGCTTCTTGATGCCAAAAAATCCTTTGGACTGCACTGGGTCCCATCCCAATCCAGCTATAACCTTGGTTAGTCCTGTGTTGCCTTTGGTCAAATCAACTTTCTGGCCCTTGACCAGATTAATTACAGCCACTGATTAACACACCTCCCTTCCGTAAAATTTACAGACTAAATTCAGACGGATTCAAACCAAGCGCGCCACAAATCTCAGCAACAATTCGCTGTTCATTGGCATCAAAGTCACCGTCAGCTGCACCAATGGCGCTGCATACGCCAACGACGAGTCGGCCTACTTCAGGCTTACCTTTCAATCTACCAATCGCTTTCAGTGCTTCCTGTTTGCCGATTTCAGGTGAAAACTCAAAGTTCGCTACATAGTGATTGAAACGGTTGATGACCTCCCCCATATCAAACACTTTCAATTCTTCACTGATATTTATGTATCCGGCCATTTTTGTTTTCTCTTCTGGACTAATAGTACCGTCAGCAAAAGCTACTAATGCACAACCTGCAACAACAGCTTCCATAAAATCTTTATTCTTAAATTTTTTAACTTGGTCTCCAAGTCCTTTTTTAGTTGTATTCAACCAATTTTTAAATGTACTCATGGTTACCTCCACAATTACGTATTTGAGTAAAATGCATCCTAGTTAATTTCTTCCTTTACTATAACCTGAATTACGATCTTTTTCTACAATAATATACAAAAATACGGTAAATACGATCTATTTATTATTGGTATCCTCTCTATCTTTAGCCCTATTTTCTACATAAAACTCTCTCTTCCATCATCCATCATTTGGTACCCCAATTGCAAGTCTGTGAAATGGTAGAATCATATGAATATGTAGCAAAATACAATTCTGTTCTACAATACGGATTGACTAGGCCGGTTGCTGCACACACCTGCTGGATATCAACTGGCTACAAAAAAACAGCGTCGACCAAGTACAGGACGACGCTACTTAAATCTATTCAGGTCTATGATATATAGCTACTCTTCTAATCCCCTAAGCTGAAAAGTCCTGTTTGACTCAGGACATTCTTTTTATGTTCTTTGAACAAGAACGCGTGTAGTCTATATATCTTGTTTTTACTTAGAGTCTGTGAGCAACTCAGTTTTAGCTTTTTCAATCGCTTCGTCACGACTCTGTACTTGCATTTTTGAGTATATAGTTGAAATGTAGTTTCGAACGGTTCCTTCAGACAAATGAACCTTACCTGCAATTGCTTTATAACGGTGCCCTTCAGTTAAACACTGTAGAATTTCCAACTCACGCTCTGTCAGTCCATAAGGGTTCTTCATCGTCCCCGTCATTTGCTGAAACAGTGTACTTGCTACTTCTTGCGTTATCATCGTTCCTCCATGGTGCACAAGCCGTATCGTATTAGCCAGCTCTCTTGGATCAATTGATTTTAGTAGATAACCTTCAGCACCCAAAGCAAGTGATTTCGTAGCATACGAAATGTCATCAAAGGTTGTGATCATAATTACACGTATGTTAGGCCAGCTTTCTTTAATTAACTTCGTCGCAGTAATACCGTCCATCTGGGGCATATGTACATCCATTAATACAACGTCTGGCGGATCGCTGGCACATTGATCTACAGCAACGTTTCCGTCTTCTGCCGTTTGAATTCGAAAATCAGGTTCGTTTTTGAGCAACAGGCCTAAACTGTCCCGAATGAGTAATTGATCATCCACCAACAATACCTTGATCTCTGGATTACTAACATCTGTATCCTGAAGTAATGGTATAGAACAGGTCACAATCGTTCCTTCACCTTCTTTGGAATGAAGGTATAGCTTGCCTTGAAGAGACGAAAGTCGCTCTTTCATTCCTGAAAGACCAAACCCGGACTTAATTTCGTCACTTCCCTTCCCATTGTCCTGCACCTGCAAAATGATCTGGTTACGGTCGTAGTGAAGAAGCACCTGAATAGAATTGGCATGCCCATGTCGGCTCGCATTAGTCAATAATTCTTGTAAACAGCGGTACAAGGTCAGTTTTGACTGTTTTAGTACAGGAAGCGGCTCCCCCATCGTTCTGAACACAACACGAATGGCAGTATTTTTTTTGAATTCATTAATTATATTTAGCAAGGATAAATCCAAAGAAGGATCTTCCTCCATAGGGTCCATCTGATGAACTTGCTTTCGGATATCTTCGAGCCCTGTTCGACCAAGTTGAAGAACAGATTGCAATCTTTCAATCCCCTCTCCAGAAGAGATATAAGGACGTAATGTTTCCATACCTAAGATAATGGAAGTGAATGTATGACCAATCGAGTCATGAAGCTCGCGTGACATGCGATATCTTTCTTCCAATAGTGTCATCTGTTCGACCTGAGTTGAATACTGCTCAAGGGTTTGATACTGCTTTTTTATTAATTCGAGTTTTTGTTTGATCCGATCTATAGAACGAAATGCCATTTGTAATCCGAAACCAATACCGTATACAAACGAAGCATCCACTAGGTTCTGGAATACGTCCTCTATCGTCCAATGAAATGCCCCTCTTCCTCCCAGACAAAACATCATCAACGCAAGAGGAAAAGTTGCCGCATGTGAACGGCCGCGGCTATAAAACGCAATCGTAAAAACAGCTGGCAAAAATAGCCGGACAAGCTCATATTGATGAGCAAATAGTAATGAAATTCCACCCACTAGAAATACTTCAGCCAACAAATACCATCGGTAATGAATTCGATCAATGAACAAAGGTAATGAATAGCAAACGAGAACAGTGATAAATACAACAGTGAAAGGGAAAGATGGGCGGTCTTGATACGATAGCAAAACAAAGCAAATCAACCACAAGATTCGGAATACAGCAACAATCCATTCCTGCCAAGACCAGCGCATATTGCATCCAAGCATGTAAGTACCCCATTCTTCTTTAATTAAGGTAATTTTTTCAATCTTTTCACATCATAACAAGGTCATGACATTTTGTCACTAGGGAGTATGACTGCGCTTCTGATACTTTATAGACAATCAAACTGTTGGCGGGGAGGGAATCGTTGTTGTCACTATTACAGATTCGTAATTTAAGTAAAAAGATTGGGAAGAGAACCATTGTTGAAGGATTGTCCTTGGATGTGAAGGCGGGAGAAATCATGGGTCTTGTTGGCCCAAATGGAGCGGGCAAGACGACCACTATTCGGATGATCGTAGGTTTAAGTTCAAAATCAGGAGGCCAGGTATTTATCCACGGCCAAGATATCGATCGCTCCTTCGAAAAGGCAATGAGACATGTAGGGGTTATCGTCGAAAACCCAGATCTGTACAAATATCTATCCGGCTATGACAATCTGATTCATTTCTCAAGAATGTCTCCAGGGGTTTCTTCGGAACGTATTCAGGAAGTAATCTCGCTCGTTGGACTTGAGGACAGCATTGATAAGAAAGTGGGAACTTATTCTCTAGGAATGAAGCAGCGACTGGGATTAGCCGTTGTTCTGGCCCATAAACCTTCCTTACTTGTGCTTGACGAGCCTACCAATGGTTTAGACCCAGCAGGAATAAGAGAGCTTCGGGAACATTTAATTAATCTGTCTCAAAAGGAAGGCGTTGGTGTTCTTATTTCTAGCCATCTTATGGCTGAAATGGAACTGATGTGTGATCAGGTAGCGATTTTAAATAAGGGAAAACTGATTGGTATTCATAATGTAGCTGAGATGATGGATAATCGGCTTGCTCCTGTTCGGTTTGAAGTAGACAGACCCGAATTGGCTCTTCCGGTATTCCAGTCCATGCTAGCGGGGAAAGAAATTATTGCAGATCAACAAACCCTACAAGTTGACATTACAAAGGATCAAATTCCGGGTATTACAAAAAAACTTATGGATACGGGGGTGAACATATACAGCGTTCAGATCACGAAACAGACACTAGAGGATAAATTTATTGAAATCACAGGGGGAATTGAAAAGTGATTCAGTTAATTTGCAATGAAAACATGAAGATTTATAAGCGTAAACGTACCTGGTTTATCATCATACTGCTTATTTTGTATGTATTAATCCAGATGGCCAATTTAAAAAGTTCTGGTATGACTGAGTACAATGAAGGCTGGAAAACGCTTTTACAGCATGAAAATTCGAAGCTAACGAGAGATGTAGCAAAGTCAGACGCTCTACCCATTGAGAAAAAAATGGCAGCAGAAAAAATTTTGATGAATCAGTATTATTTGGACCATAACATCGCTCCTCAATCTAATGCTTGGAGTTTTACAGTAAGTCAATCCAGAAATTTAATTGTAGGTATCTCTCTTTTAGCTCTTATCGTGGCTGGCGATATTGTAGCCTCTGAGTTTTCTGCCGGTACAATCAAATTTTTACTGACACGTTCAGCTACACGCTCGAAAATTTATTTTTCTAAATATATTGCAACTCTCTTGTTTGGGATATTTTTGGTTCTGCTCACTTTTCTGGCTGCCATATTTTTTGGTGGTTTAATGTTTGGCTTCAAGGGGATCGGCGATCCCTACTTATTCGTCAAAGATCAAACCATTCAGCAGGCAGATATGATTCAAGCCTTGTTAGGTGGGTTTTTATTTAATATACCTTTTATGGTTATCGTGTTGACATTTGCATTTATGATTTCTGCAGCATTTCGCAGTGTTACATTTTCTATTGTATTCTCTATGCTGGCAGCTATAGCAGGATTCGTCTTGAGTATCACCATGAATGGATGGTCTTGGACAAAATATTTTGTGTTTTCCAGCACAGATCTCAATCCTTATTTTTTTGGAACGACACCAGTGGAAGGAATGACCCTGGGCTTCTCACTGTTCCTCCTTCTACTTCATCTGGTCGCTATGCATCTCGTTTCATATCCTATTTTTACAAAACGGGATGTAATCTAAATCTATACTAACTATTTTGAAATGGAGTGATTGAAATGAAATGGCTCACTACTTTAGTGATAATCTCAATGTTACTGTTAACTGCGGCTTGTTCATCCAAACCTGCAACATCTTTAAACAAGGAACTTGAATTATCATCTGCCGGTATTTCCAGCTTAGTTTTAGATAATAGCAACGGTCAAATTGAAGTTGTCGGAAAAAACAATACAGATAAAATACAAGCCAGTGTCGTTGCTAATGGCAGCAACATGGATAAGCTAAAATTAAGTCTGGAGGGAAAAGATGGTGTAGCTACGCTTAATACTTTTTTCGAAGGCCAATTCATGTCAACAGGTCCCCAAACGGTTGATGTCAAGCTCACCATTCCGGAACAAATGAAACTAGAAATTAAACATCCGCATAGAGATGGAGATATTCAAGTAACGAATTTAGCCTCGGATGTAAGCATTGAAAATGTGAATGGTAATATCACGCTTAAAGAAATCGGTGGAGCCATTGATTTAACCAACAGAGATGGGGGAATTACTATTCAAAATAGCTCATCCGATGTCAATATTGAGAATGTAAACGGACATATTCAAGCAGATAAAATAGGGGGTACTGCATATATTGAGTTAGGTGACGGCTCTCTGGATATTGATCAAGTTGCAAAAGATGTTGTCATTATTCAGAGCGGCAATGGAAAAGTAAGCATCGGTGATGTGAAGGGGAAAGTGACTCAAAGCAAAAAATAACTGAAAGACCAAAAGGCCAACTTAAGTTGGCCTCAGATTGTCGAGAAACCCCGTCTTTTGAGACGTGGGTTTCTTTTTCTTTACATCATAAGGCTCTGGTCTCTGGAGA
>NZ_JANAVN010000030.1:0-18882 GCF_024213565.1 Paenibacillus sp. Lou8.1 | reverse complement strand
AAACTCTCCATTAAAGACCAACCGAAGCTGGTTTATAGAAAGAGCGATAAGCTCATGTTGAAACTGACGAGATAAAAATATCTCTTGTTTGATTTTGCGAACAAAATCGTTTTACTCACTCGTTGTTCAGTTTTCAAAGATCAAACATTCTTTTGGCTTTTCTTGGGCCGGACAAATAATATATCATACTTTTTCGATCCATACTACTGGTAAATAATACCTGTAGGTGATCCCTTGAATTTTTGAAGTCCATCTAACCATTGCATCACAGCCTATCTTACGGCCGGATAAATAATATATCATTTAGGTTTCCTGATTACTACATGTAAATTATACAAATTAGTAAGTGACTTATCAAAATCAATTCTATTACTGTACTCCTCATATACTTTTGAATTTTTTTCTTCATTATATACTGTATATGTACCATGAATCTTTGAGGCTTCACAGCGCGGCGTTTCGACGGGGAGAAACATTCATAACCTTCAGTCAAAGCGTATTTACGAACGTGCTGAGCTAAAAGACGCTGGAACCAGACTTCGTAAGAATAACCCAACTCTCCATCGGAAGCGTTAGACAAGGCTAGTTTATTTACATGGTAACCAAGTTCTGTAGTCTTTTCGTTGATATGTTTGATGCTTGCTTCAAAATCATCGAGCATCTTGTTCATAGTGCCCCCTATTGCTTTTCTTTTCACGAGAGAATAATCAATGTTAGCGGTAATATCCCCCCTTTGCATAACGTCGATTGGCGTACTCGATATCAGCTTTTGATCCGCTATTCCATTCCCCGCCATGAATAAAAATAATTAATCCAATAATGATTGATAAAAAATAACCGCTGCTCTTTCTGAGGACAGCGGTTATTTTTTATCGAATACTTTAGGTAGAAGCACATGAAACTTTTTAAGTCAGAAACTTTCATGGAAAATAAGAACAGCTTTTTGACCAAGTTCTTGAGATAATTTAATTTTTTTGAAATTACGAATCTTTGGCCGACTATGTTTAGTAATTGTATCAATCATAAGTACTTTTTTGGGATATATCTATAATCAAAAAGGAAATTATTATTTATATAAACATATCAAATTTTTATATAGTAGGTATTATTTATTTGGAATATGTTTATACTGAGCGAGAAGTGAGCTGAATGAATGGTCTTATGGTTTTTAAAAAAACATTCATAAAGATAGGAAGAAAAAAGATGTGCAATATAATCAATCATCTACCTTTACGACCTACCATAGAAAGGATGAAAGTATATCAGGATATTTTTTTAGGCTGGTATATAAAAATTGTTTTAATTCTGCAAACACATTGATAAAGGAATTAGGTTTATCCTATACTCAGGCTGTAAACAGTGACTTTCCTCTTTCAGCAATTGAAAACCTATCAATTAGAACAAATACACAGAATTATCCTTATTACAAGCACACTTATGCTTGGAGACTCAGATTAATTACCAGTGATTGGTTTAATAAAGTATTACTGAAAAATAAAATTAAATACTGTCCGGTCTGTATTAGTTTAAAGCACTATCATCGTTTGCATTGGGGAATTCACCCTTTACATTTATGTTTAATACATAAAACTAGATTGCAAGATTGTTGCGCGACTTGCTCTTACCTATTACTCATAGCAATTTTATAAGAAATGAATGTGAAGCTTGTAATTCCAAATTAGAGAATGCAAATTTTGAGATATGCCAAAATGCGTTGCTTCTTGAATCTCAGAAAAGAATGTATGAAGCATTGCTAAACCAAAATTTAATTCTGCCGAATATTGATAGTTTCTCTGAATATCTTAAATTGGCGTATGGAAGTTTTCACTTGTTAATTGGTGCTAAGCATTTTATAGGAATGAAGGAAGGTGTTATTATAGCTTTTTATAATCAAAGTAATCATCGCAAAAATGGTTATGATGAGGCACTTGCTTATGCAAATGTTTATTGGATGTACAAAAACTTCCCATACAACTTTTATTTTGTTTTAAATGATTTTATTTCAAGAAACAAAGGCAGCAGAAATTTTTACCCTAGATTAAAAAAATTTGAGTTTTTTGTTCAATCCTCGGAATTTATTTGGTTAGAAAGAGCTTATCGGTCGTTTTTACTACAAAAATGTGAGGAAGGTACGATCAAAAAAGATTTATCGATTTTCAATTGATGTTTCATGCTTATGTTTAAAGAAAAGTAATAATATATATGACGAGAAATCAAGAAATGAGTTTGATCTATATATTTCAGCTACTGCATCAAAGGAAGATGAATTACTGGTTACTTCCACGCATACAGTTTGAAAAAGTACAATATCTTTCAATTAATTCATAATTTAAAAAAAGCCACTTAAGAAAATAATTGCTCATAGTTTTTTAAAAATTGATAATAAAAGTTAATACTTAAAGAAAACATTATTATAGTTTATAAGTAAATCTTAAACGATATCGAAACATTGACAAAGTTGCTTTAGCTCAATTAGATATTAGGCTAAATGCTTAATAAAAATTGATTTCCAATCCTCAACACTTTTATTCTGTTGCAAAAGCACTTCGAGCTCATACACTGTTATTTTTGAATTATAAAGATCATAAATTATTGAATTCATAATAGTTGTAAGAGAATGTACTCTATAATATTTTCTTTCTATACCGGTTTCTTCAGTAATTCTTTGATGCGATATTGAAACCCCTTCTTTATATAATTTACATATGGCTGTTATTGCATTCTCAAGTCTTATACGTTCTGTTTCAATTTTTATTTATTTGGGTTACTTCTTCTTTCCTTTGGATATACCAATTTATTAATTCTGGCATTTGACTCTTGAATAAAGTTCATCCTCATGTAACCATGATCTTTTACCGACCCAGTTCACTGCTATCACCTCTAAAATGACATTTTATTATCAAGTTTTAATTGCATTCTTATAAGCCATTGTTGCCGAAAAAAGTTAGCGTTAATCAAGAAAATAAATAACTGAAAGTAAAAAATGCCTGAACCATCAAGGTCGCAGGCACTGACATCTAATTCAAGTTTAATGACAAAACATATTCTATATAATGACAAAACTAATTACAACGGACATTCTCCCTGTGTGTTCGCTATAGACATTATTCAATATAACGTACAAACGTATAATATATTGATACTTTACAACTTACGTTATATACTATTATAAATTTATACACTGGGGGTAAGGTTAAAATGTACATAGCTTCGGAGTTGAGCGGAACGAAGCCCGATTCACTCAGCTTTTTACATGGGGTTAAAGATTGTATTCCTACATTGCTTGGTTATGTATGTATTGGGTTCGCGGCAGGCATTGTGGGTGCCTCATCAGGGGTTAGCACCATGGAAATTGCCTTCATGTCGGCGCTTGTATACGCCGGAGCCTCTCAGTTTATTATGTGCTCGATGCTGGCTGCAGCCAGTCCTCCATCCGTCATTATTTTAACGACATTCATTGTGAATGCTCGTCATCTGCTGTTAAGTGCGTCGCTGGCTCCTTACTTTTCTAAATATTCATTGTGGAAAAACATAGGCATCGGCGCTCTTTTGACGGACGAATCCTTTGGAGTAGCGTCGGATAAATTGGCTAAAGGCGGGCAGGTCAGTGACCGCTGGATGAACGGGCTTAATATTACAGCTTATCTCGCTTGGATTGCATCCTGTGTGGCGGGAGGGGTTCTCGGGAACTGGATTTCCCGGCCGGAGGCTTTTGGTCTGGACTTTGCCTTGCCTGCGATGTTCCTTGCCCTGCTTATTTCCCAGCTCCAAAGTGTCCAGACCTCCAAACTCAAGCATCGTCTGCTGCTTGTGCTATGTATGGCTGTTCTGATGTACCTTTTGTCCTGGTGGGTGCCATCACATATCTCCGTCATTGTAGCAACCATGATCACCGCAACGATTGGAGTGTTAACCGACAAATGAGCATTAATCCCAATGTCCTGTATATCATTATCGGTGCCATGATTGTCACGGCGATCCCAAGGATCATTCCTTTTGTCGTGCTGCAAAGACTGGCGCTTCCCAAGCCAGTGCTACAATGGCTTTCCTATATTCCCATCTGCATATTCACAGCCCTCGTGATGGAAAATCTGCTCGTCCGAACCGAATCCTCAGTCACTCTTAATGGGCAAGTACTTATGGCTGTCTTTCCTACGCTAGTGACCGCCTTGTGGAGCAAAAACCTGCTGGCTACCGTCGTTGTCGGTATTGTGAGTATGGCTGTAGTTCGACTATTGTGGTGAAGATAAAAATGCCCTCCTACAATAGGAGGGCATCTGCCATTTCTTATGATCCACCTGTCGTCCTTACTAACGAGGGCGACAGATCTTCTTCCTCAAAACCACGTTCTCGAAGAATGTGCAATCCGTAAATTGACGCATCTGACGCATACCTCTACTATCAGTAAGCATATCTTCAAGCACAATCAATCAATATTAACCCAAGGTTCTCCATTCTTCTTTTACATTTTTTACTTTCATTATAAAAGCAAACGGGCAGAATTTAAATCGAGTTCCATCACATATCGTTCATCCCCGTGAATATACTTAATAACCAACAAGGCCAAACTGTGCCGTGTATCCACTTGGGGGGTGCCTAATAATGCCGGAACCACGCCAGCCATATTCATTCGTCGTATCCCGCGAAGATTGGTCGCTGCATCGCAAAGGGTACCAGGACCAGCAACGTCATCAGCAGAAGGTCAAAGATGTCATTAAGCAAAATCTACCCGATCTGATAACGGAAGAAAATATTATTATGTCGGACGGTCAACAGATTATTAAAGTGCCGATTCGCAGTCTGGATGAATATCGCTTCATTTATAACTATCAAAAGCAAAAGCATGTAGGCCAAGGGGATGGAGATAGTCAGGTGGGGGATGTCATCGGACGTGATCCTGCCTCCCAGAAGCCTGGTAAAGGTGAGAAAGCCGGCGACCAGCCGGGACACGATATTATGGAAACGGAAGTCAGCATAGAAGAACTGGAAGATATGCTGTTCGAGGAAATGGAATTACCGAATTTACAGCAAAAAGATAAGGATCAAATTGAGGTTGAATCTATAGTGTTCAATGATATACGTAAAAAAGGCATGCAAGCGAACATTGACAAGAAACGAACCATTCTCGAAAATCTGCGCCGCAACGCCCGTGAAGGGAAACCGGGCATTCATCATATTAGTCCGGACGATCTTCGCTACAAAACATGGGAAGAGAAGACTATTCCCCAATCCAACGCGGTGATTATAGCCATGATGGACACATCAGGCTCGATGGGCTCTTTTGAAAAATATTGCGCTCGCAGCTTCTTTTTCTGGATGACCCGCTTTTTGCGCCGTCAGTATGAAAAGGTGGAAATTGTCTTTCTCGCGCATCATACCGAGGCTAAAGAGGTTACGGAGGAAGAATTTTTTACCCGCGGGGAAAGTGGCGGCACGATCTGCTCTTCGGCTTATCTGAAAGCACTAGAGATTATCGACAAACGATATCCTCCTTCCAGCTACAATATATATCCCTTCCATTTCTCGGATGGCGATAACCTGACCTCGGACAATGAGCGGTGTGTGAAGCTAATCGAGGAACTTATAAAGCGAAGCAATATGTTCGGCTATGGAGAAGTGAATCAATATAATCGTAGCAGCACGCTGATGTCAGCCTACAAGAATATTAAAAAGGATCAGTTTATGTACTATGTCATCAAGGAAAAAGGTGAGGTATACCAAGCCTTACGTACCTTTTTTCGCAAACGGGAAGGGGGAACGGTGGGATGAGCACCGACCAGAAGGAGCTAGAATATGCGATATCAGAAATTATGGAGATTGCAGATGGATTCGGGCTCGACTACTACCCGATGCGGTATGAGATTTGTCCGGCGGATATTGTATACACGTTCGGAGCCTATGGTATGCCCACGCGATTCAGCCACTGGAGTTTTGGAAAAACGTTTCACAAGATGAAAATGCAGTACGATTTTGGATTGAGCAAAATCTATGAGCTGGTCATTAACTCCAATCCCTGCTATGCCTTCCTGCTGGAAGGAAATTCTTTGGTGCAGAATAAACTAATTGTCGCCCATGTGCTGGCACACTGTGATTTTTTCAAACACAACGCCCGCTTTTCAGCTTCTAATCGCAATATGGTGGAGAGTATGTCGGCCACAGCAGATCGAATCAACAGCTATGAAATGGAATACGGTTCAAAGGCTGTGGAATCCTTCATTGACTCTGTACTGGCAATACAAGAGCATGTGGATCCACAGATCATCAAACCAAGGCATCTGGATAAGCAGCGCTACATGGAGCTCAAAATTCGGGAGCAGAAAGAACCCGGAAAACGCCACCGTCCCCCTGGGCCTTACGATGATCTGTGGTCACTGGACACAGTGAAGCAGCATGATCCCGCCGAGACCGAGGGCATCAAGGTACGCAAGTTCCCACCAGAACCTGAAAAAGATATCGTCTGGTTTATTCAAGAATTCTCGGAGGTGCTGGAGGACTGGCAGCGGGATATTATGACGATGCTACGGGACGAAATGCTGTATTTCTGGCCCCAAATGGAGACCAAAATCATGAATGAAGGCTGGGCCTCCTATTGGCACCAGCGGATTGTAAGGGAACTGGATTTGACCGGGGAGGAAACCGTTGAATTTGCGATGCTGAACGCTTCTGTCGTACAGCCTTCCAAGCAAAGCCTAAACCCGTACTATTTGGGGCTGAAAATATTTGAGGATATTGAAAAACGATGGGATAACCCAACCCGTGAGGAACAAGAGCGACAAGGACGCAAACCGGGCGAGGGTCGAGCTAAAATGTTCGAGGTACGAGAGTTCGACTCGGACACCTCTTTTATACGCAATTACATGACCAAGAAACTGACAGAGGATTTGGATCTGTACGTGTTTGAGAAACGGGGACCCGATTGGAAAATTACCGATAAATCCTGGGAAAACATACGGGATCAGCTCGTGTTTTCACGTGTGAATGGAGGCTCCCCTTATATCGTCGTCGAGGATGGAGATTACCTGCATACGGGCGAGTTGAAGCTCAAGCACCAGTACGAAGGCATTGAGCTGGATTTAAAATATATGGAGCGCACACTTCCGTATGTATATCAGCTGTGGGGGCGCACCGTTCATTTGGAAACCATGATTGAGGGTAAGCTCGCCTTATTTTCATATGACGGTAAGAAACATCATCGCAAGTTTGTATAGATATATAAAATCAATAGCCATCCTAATTTAAAAAGGTGCATTCCAAAAAAACGGATATGCACCTTTTTACTACTTACTTAATAACAGCTCTAAGCAATCACCATTTCTTACGGACTGGATGTACATATTTTCCCAGAAACTACTTCCTCTTAAATTCGACGATGTAGCTTTGATTGAACTGTTTTCCACCTTCCGAAATGTTCTGATACATGGATAAAAACCGGGCGGCTGGGCTCCATACCGTTGGGCTGTCATAGGATTGGATATCGGTCGTAACCGGAGTGGTTTTACCCGTGGACTGGTCAAACACATACAGCCCTCTCATGCCTTGCTGATCCTCATCATAAATGGAAAAAGCAAGCTTGGACCCGTCACTGCACCAGCTTCCACGACTCATTAAAGTACCTTGACCGACGATTCCTTTCTCTTTGCCCTGTTCATCCAAAATGATCATACGGGCTGGTTCGGATGTATTCCATTTTCGCTTTTCAATGGCAATAGACTTACCGTCAGGCGACACGGCAAAGGACATGGCACCCTCTGCAATGGTCACAGCCTGAGGATGATTGAGAGTGAACCGATTCAGCACCGGATACCCTTGTTTATCACTGCCTGTATAAAATATGGCGTTACCCACTTTTTCGACATGAGACATCAATTCAGAGCGATTCGGATCTTGAAAACTCAATTCTTCAGCTTTGCCGTCCAGACCAATCAGCTGGATTTTACCATCCGGTGTGCCTGTAATGAGATCATTCTCATCGCTCCAGCTCACTTCGTTAGTCATATCCAGCTTGCCAATCGATGTAACCTTACCACTGCTTAGTTCCAAAATGTAGCCCTGGATATCATATTTGCTGCTGGTGCTACCTTCAGTAAAAAAGACATGGCGCTGATCCGGTGATACCACAGCAAGTAACTGTGGAGCCTTACGACCTGGTGTTAAAATCCGCTCCTTGTTTGTCTCTACATTATGAATCCACAGCTGGGTTTTACGCTCGACAATCAGCTCTTCGTCGCTCAGCCAAGACCTCGCGTAGACATCACCCAGCCTGTCGATAGACGATACCACCAGCTCGTCCGTTACTTGCTTCTGGGCTGCATCCGTGTCAATCACAGTAAGCTGTTGGCCCGGTTTCATACCGAATGCTGGATTTGTCTCTTCTGCGCTCTTCATGCCGCAACCACTGAGCAATCCCCCGGCGATTAAGCCGGTCATGAGCACCCCCGTGGCTTTCTGACTGAAAACTCTGGTACGGGAATCTTCGCGATGAGAGAAGCCGTTCTTATGCCTATAGCTGTCTATGTTTTTCTTTATCATATACAACGGCCTCCTTGTTAACGATACCCCCAGTTTAATAGCCGAACATCTCATGAATACATCGAATTGTTTCCAAATTGTAAACAAGACATCATTCTAGCCCTGTGGTAACAATCGACCGTTTACAGGGCGCTATCGTGAACCAAGAGGGGGAGTCTAAGCGAAAATTCATTACCACTTTCATTCGTATGGCCGTTGCCATTTTCCAACCCACTATGATCTGAAGCTGTAAGCTGCAACTCTCCCCCCATGCGCTCCGCCAATCTTCGCGCCAGAGGAAGACCGAGTCCGGTACCGCTGTCCTGACGAGATCGATCACGACTTAAGGTAGCGAACGGCTCAAAAATCATGTTCCATTGCTCCCTAGGAATCCATGGACCGGAATTGCGTATACACACAATCACGGTGTCCTGTTCTACCCGATTCGATAACGTAATCCATCCACCGCCCCGATTGTACTTCACTGCATTATCCAGCAAATTCAGTACAATATGCATCAGATGCTTAGGGTCTCCCCACACCTGGGTAGGAACGGTATCTATCGAAAAATTCAGTCTACGCGCGGCCGCTTTTCCTCGAATACGGCTCCCTGCATCTTCCAGTAACGAATGCAGTTCCACAGCCTCCGTATGCAATTCAAAATCATATTTATCCAGCACAGATAGCCGCAGCGAGTCCTCGACAAGCTCGTACAACCGTTTTGTTTCCTTACTGATGCTTTCTCTCGCTTCACGCACCAGTTCAGGATCATCCCCATACATATCCAGTAAATCAGCATAAGCTTGAATAGACGTTAATGGGGTCTTTAGTTCATGGCTTATATTTCCAATAAAAGATTTTTGCTGCTGCTCTAGCTCTCTCAAGCGCTGAACCGCTTCTTCCAGCCGGAGCTTTTCGTTTTCCAGCGCGGTAATGCTCTTCCGGATCACATGACTCATTTGGAGCATTCCTTCATCCAGTCTTCCCAGTTCATCCTGCCGCCGCAGCAGTCTGACTTCTGGATAATGCCCTGCCGATATCTGTTCGGAAGCCCGAGTCAGTCGTCCGATGTCCCTCGTCTGGCGGCTAACATAGCCTAAACCCAAAATAAAGCTCAATACCAGCACCACACCCCCCGTCCATAGAAACAAGTGGGCAATGGCCCGGTAGAACTGCTGCTGCGCTTCTATTGAGCTGTGAAGCTGTACCACTCCCAGTAAGCCGTCTGGACCTTGAAGCGGAGCCAAATAAGTGATTGCGCTTCCTTCCGTAATATACGCAATTTTGCCTTGGATCGCATAGGAGAGCGCCTGGCTGACATCTGTTCTAAAAGCCAGCGGTAGAGAATTGCCAACCTCATGCCCCTGACCATCATATAAAATAACACGCATATTACTGGATACGCCCAGTTCCACTGCGAGCCCAGGTGCCTGCTTCTTCATAAAGTCTTCCGGTGATTGGCGCACTCCCAACAGGTAAGACTGTTTTACACGCATTTCTACAATTTCGGCCTGACGCTTTAAGCTGCGTTCCATTTGATCTGTCTGGTTAGCGCGAATACCAGTAAGCACGAGCCAGCTCAGCACACCGACAGTAAACAGCAGCAAAGCCGCCAGTACCAGCGGAAATTTCCAACGCAGGCTCAAGCCTGTAGGTTTGCGTTTGCGCTTCTGTTGGTCGGTGGACCGCAAGCTTCCTTGCTGATGGAGTGAATGATGTTCGTTCACGTCAATTTCTCTGCCTTATAGCCGATACCATACACGGTCTGCAATATCGCCTGGTGTGGCTCAAGCTTCTTGCGCAAACGCTGGATATGAATATCCACCGTACGCGTTCCGCCCACATAATCGAAGCTCCATACCTGCTCCAGCAGCTCGTCCCGTGTATATACCCTCCCGGCATGAGACACCAACAGCGCCAGCACATCAAACTCCTTGGGGGTCAGATCCAGCGCTATGGCTCCAAGTTCAGCTGTTCGGCTGGACGGACGTACCCGTAATGGGCCGAGGACCACTTCTGTTCCTTCCGGGGCAGGCGCTCCTTCTCGCTCCAGTCTCCGTACCAATGCTTTAATACGAGCGAGCAGCTCCCTCAGGTCAAACGGTTTGCTCATAAAATCGTCCGCACCCAGCTCCAGCCCGAGTACCTTATCAACGATATCGTTTTTGGCCGTCAGCAGTAAAATACCGATGCCCTTCCGATTTTCCAGACGGCGGCACACCTCATATCCACCCAGTTTGGGCATCATCACATCCAGTATGAGCACATCTGGATGGAACAAACGCACTTTTTCCAAGGCGTCCTCCCCGTCAACGGCGGTTTCCACCAAAAAACCCTCTCGCTTTAATGCATAAGCCAGCGCATTTCGAATGCTCGCCTCATCGTCCGCTATCAGTACTTTTTTATCCATGTCCTGCCCTCCCTGCATAAAAAAACACTCCAGCTACCTATGTTCCCGCAAATAATAATGAATCAGACATGTATGACATATAAACTGCTCACGTGGATCATTAAGATCAAAATCTGTCATGTCGCGTATCCGTTCTAATCTGTATTTTACTGAGTTACGATGTATAAAAAGATAATTGGCTGTATCTACCAGACTGCCTCTGTTTTCCAAATAATAAAATAACGTTTTGAGTAAGTCACTGCCATGTGAGCGATCATATTGCTGAAGTCTCCCCAGCTTGCGTTCAAATACATTTGAAAATTCCTCTTTGTCCATCGCTTCTCCAAGCATATAGTGCATCTCTATATCGCTGTATTTGCATACACGTTGATCAGGATACAGCCGCTGAGCTACAGTAATGGCACGACGTGCCTCATTGTAGCTTTGCAGCAGCTCCCATAACTTTTTGGCACTTCCGATGCCTAAATAATAATCGGCGGTACCCCAGGCCTTTTCAGTCGACCAGTTTTTCAGCGTATCACTCCAGGACATTTCCTGATCAGAGCCAGGTACATTCTGGTGATCATTCGGCTGAAGAGTTGGCAGAAATAATATCGCCCGATTTGAACGAAACTCAATATGAGACACCACACGCCGTCGGGTCGATTCCATACTCAGTAGCCCGGAAAGAATCTCTTCTTGCGGAGCCGCAGCACTTTCCAGTACAGCCACCTCCCAGTCATATTCCGGGTTGAATCCCAATTGACGACCTCTCCGCTCAACCTCATGCCGCAACGGCAACGGAGGTGTCATTAGCTCATCTATAAAGTTCCCCCGTAGTCGGCTTTCCGTATCTTCTACCGCCTTTTCACGCATGAGTTCCAACGCCATCACCAGCCGTGCCTGCTCAATACCAACCTGCTCCATATCATCCAGTTCATTGCGGGCAATGACCAACTTGGCAACTGTACGTTTATCTACGCTAATGGGAAAATGACGAGCATCTTGTACCATCGTCCAATCCCATTCTTGTGGTGAAGTGACAATGGCTTGACCTCCATTATCAATCAAAGCAACCGGAGCTTTAAAAAGCTCTGCTATATTATCGCTTACAGCCTGTATGCCACTGTTCTCCAGCACCATCGTCGTTAACGTTCGATAGATTTCTTCCGAACGTCGCAGCAGCTCTGCCTGTCGGTTCAACACCATATCCATGACACGCTGCGTAATATCCGTATAGGGAATATCGGCTGGAATCTCAATCACAGGAAGGCCGCAGGCATTGCTTTCTTCCAGCGCACTGTGAGGAATTCCCGTGAGAAAGCGGGTAGGCTTGATCACAAGCGCCGCCGCTCCGCCCTGATGCAGTAATTGAATAATTTGGCACAATACCTCAGGCTCATGACGGATCGAATAAGCCGTTGTCATCAACAATACACCTTCCCGGACCCAGCCTTTCAGGTCAGGGACTTCCATAATGTCAATAAACCGGACAACCCGGCTTAGCCCCTGTTCTCCGCTTAATACCTTCGCCTCCTTCAACACGGGTATTGCCATGAGCTCTTGAACTGTTACACCCGGTATTTTCATAAAGACAGACCACCCTGCTATTTATTTTGCAAAATCCTTACTTCATCTAATTTTCAGGATAGTGTACCAAAAAAGTGTACAAAACAAAACCTTTTACCGCTTGGTCAAGTCTATCCACACCAGCCCATTCCTATCTTTAGGAGCTCAATGGAACCTAAATAAACCGCCCTTTTCTGGAAAAGGCGGTTTATTTTAATATTCAACTATTTATAATGAGGTTTAAGAACTATCCTGCTTGTTCTTCACACGAAGTGGCGGCTAGTGTACCGACACGGCTGCACCCAACGCCACAATCGGATCAATAGCCCGAATACCCAGTGTACGCTCCAGCTCTGGCGCAAAGTTCATCGTTACAAAACCTGTGCAGGCAAGTACGATGACCTCAGCTCCCTTCTCCTGAAGCCGCAACGCTGCTGCCATAGCCGCCTCTTTACCTTGTGGAGTGTTCAAGTCCAGTGTCGTCTGCACACCTATGGGACGTTCTGTACCGATATAGGAATTGCCCAAAATGTGGCGAATCAGCGGCGGAGCCTCCTCCAAAATGGTCAACACGCCTACACGGCTGGCCGATGTCAGAGCCAAGAGTGCCGCACAAGACCCCGCCCCGTATACAGGTACAGATACAGCTTGACGAGTTTCCTCTAGCGCCGGATCAGCCGCGCAGCTAATACCGATAGACGTACAGCCTTGTTCAACGAGTTGTTGCGCCGCAAGCACAATTTTAGGCACCGCTTCCCGGTCTGTGATATCATCGTAGATTCCTTTCGGCTGATCAGGGATACATACACTGGTGACAGGCAGCCCGTAGCGCTGCTCAATGACCCGGCCGTGAAGGTCGATAGCTGCTTTGTCCTGCATGGTAAGCACTCTGATCATTCCAAGCATGATAACTTCCTCCCTTTTATCTCTCTAGCAACTGACCAGCCTTCATCATCAGACGACCATCCAGATATACATCCGGTTTTTGTACGACTCCGTCAATATGTACACCCGCAGCGACAGTTCCCCCGAAGGTATTATTACTGCCAAAAGCGACATGAATCGTGCCATACACTTTCTCGTCCTCTAACACAACACCTGTAATGCGGGCTTTATCATTCGTTCCAATACCAAATTCGGCCAGCATTCTACCATCGCCTTCGCCGAGCATATCCAACAGGGACTGTCCGGCTTCACCTTCTGCGGCGATTAATCTGCCATTTTGCACCGTCAGCAGCAGCGGCTCTTTTAAAGCACCGATTCCTGCTACAGAACCGTCCACCACAATCTGACCCTGTGCCGTGCCTTCCAGTGGAGCAATATACGCTTCACCGGAAGGCAGATTGCCCGATTCGCCAGGATTCAAATACATACCTGTGCTGGGAACGCCGTTGCGCCCTTCTATGGTAAAGTTCAGGCTATATCCATCCTTTTCAATCCGTACCTGCTTGGCAGCAGTCAGCAATGCGGTTACCTCTTCGGTCAGCGCCTTGACCTTCAGATAATCAGCAGCGATTGCTCCATTCATGAACATATCGTCTGTCATACCAGGCATGGTCGCCAGGCGTGCTCCAGCAGCTGCGGCCTGCTTACGGGCACTTGTATGTGTCAGCGAATACCGGGTGACACATACAACAACGTTGGAGCGAAGCATGGCTTCGGCAACAGGGACTGGAGGCTCCTCGCCCGATTTGGAACGAACCTTCATCGTCAAAATAGCTGCTTCTGCCCCCAGTGCCTTGCCAGCCTCATATATGGACTCGCCCAATTCTTTTTTATCATCGTCGGTTACGACCAGAAGCGTCTCCCCAGCGGTAAGTCCCAAACATTTTTGCAATACATTTTTACTGATTTCAATACGTTGTTGACTCATAGTTCTTACCTCCAATTTTTAGCTCCTTACACCATTTCCGATACCAGTTTGCCAATCAAGGCATTGGACAATACAACGGGAATCCCTGAGTAATGCGCCGCTAGCTCTCGATGCGTTTCCGTATAGCCCATGCAATCCAGCACGATCAGATCGGCTTGATTCTTGAACTGTCCGGCTGCTCGGCAAAATTCTTCCTCACTGCCACTGTAAGGCGAGGCCGCCGCAAACTCTGGATTCAATCCATAAGGACTGAATTTAAGCTTGAGGTTATTCTTCTGTTCTTCGAGCGGTCCAATGAGACCCAGTCTTCTTCCGCTGGACATGGCCTTTAGTACAGGAGGAAGCACTTGATCTGGCTCAATTAGAAAAGCGCTTTGGGTATGTAATCCAGGAAACACACCGGTACAGAGTAGCAAAATCGTACGTATGCCTTGCTCCTCCAAATGTGTGATTTTTTCCTGGAGCAGCGGCTGGATTTTTTCGCGTGAAATGACCACCGACTCCCCGGTCGTCAAGCGCGAGGTTAATACATATTCTCCCGGTGACGGTGATAGATGCTGTTGTATATAGTCCAATGAGAGCCCATCCAGCGCACCGGCCTGTACCAGCTCTGCCCGTCCTTCCAATGCCCTTTCTACGATAGGGGCCACATCTGACCGAGGGGCTTGCCCAATCGTAATCATCCCAAGCTTATACATTTTGAACCCCTGCTTTCGCTTCATTTTATTTTACGCTCCTGGCGACAAAGGGCAAGCCCGCGGTCTGCCCTTATTTCGGTTCTGGTGAATAGTTTTAACTTATGTTACTGCAACTTTCCTAACATAAACAATGTTCGTTCTGACCAAAACAAAGGCTTATTTGTTGTGCATAAAGGATAAAAAAACAAAATCATAGCGCTATTATTACATTTTATCCCTCTTTTAATGTCAAGAAATATAACGCAGTATAAATATCTCTTCCCTCACTGCCCTGCGCTTTGAAGTGTCTTACCTGTCCGTATATGCTAAAATACTTCCGTATCGGCTATTCGCCTACAGGAGGGCATGATCATGAAACAATCTATTTTGATCGTAGAAGACGAAGAAAAGATTGCCCGGCTTCTAGAGATTGAACTTCAATTTGAAGGCTATCAAGTATGTAAAGAAAAAAACGGAATTGATGGGCTGGAGACGTATTGCAAAGGCAATTGGGACCTAGTGTTGTTGGATATTATGATTCCCGGTCTCAATGGCATCGAGCTACTTCGGAGGATTCGTAAGCATGATGCGAACGTTCCTGTCATTTTGCTGACGGCTAAAAGTTCCATTGCAGATAAGGTCGAGGGACTCGATTTGGGAGCCAATGATTATGTTACCAAACCGTTTGTGATCGAAGAGCTGCTTGCACGTGTACGGGCCGCACTCAGAGTGGGTGCAACGAAAGACACGGCTCCACAAGTGGTAGATAAATGGCTTAGTGCCGGGGATTTACGTCTCCATGAAGGTACTCGCGAAGTTCTTCGGGGAGAGCACAACATTGAGCTTACACCGCGAGAGTTTGACTTGCTCGTTCATTTACTCAGACACCAGCGGCAGGTACTTAGCCGTGAACAATTACTGGAGAATGTATGGGGCATAGATTATATGGGCGATACCAATGTGGTCGATGTGTATATTCGCTACGTGCGCAATAAAATCGACCCTACGCGCCAGCTCCCTGAGCTGATCCATACTGTACGTGGAATTGGTTATGTTCTGAAGGAATCCTTATGAAGCTACAAAACAAAATCCATACGTATACCTCGTTATTATTCGGGATTTTACTTGTGGCCATTAACTTCTCAGTCTATTTCCTATTCAGCCAACTTTCGATAGACAGTCGAAAAGACCAGGTAGAGGCCGCAGCAGAAAACATGATTCGTGGGATTCAACGTGCTCCGGTATCCGTAGCCGCTGAGGATCTTCTCCGAGCCTATGTACCGCTGGATGGCATGCTTCGGCTAATGAAACCAGAAGGCGACTTTCTTCCCCCTATCACCTCTTCTTCCGAGCAATCTCTTAGCTTGATGAAGGGCGTTTTTGATGAAACACGGCAGGTTCGCATCATTACCTATGAAAGCAACCGTTACATTCTTGTATCGCTCCCCATGATTTGGACCAATGGCGAGGTTGTCAATCTCCAGGTGACCGAAAGTCTGCAACCGACGATGCAGACGCTACAGGTACTCAGAATCGTACTTGTTGCTGTCACTGGAATTGCGCTCATTCCTGTCGTGGTATCGGGAAGACTGCTCGGCAGACTGATTACACGTCCAATTGCATCTATGATTAGCACGATGAAAGAAATTCAGCGCAGCGGGAAATTTAAACGTCTTCCGCTCCATTCATCATCACGCGACGAACTGGTCGAAATGGGTGAAACATTTAATGACATGATTGAACTGCTGGAGCGAAATTTCGTCAGGCAAGAACAATTTGTATCTAATGCGTCCCATGAATTGAAGACGCCGCTCACCATTATTGAAAGTTATGCCAGCCTGCTCAAACGGCGGGGGTTGCAGCATCCCAAGATTTTTGCCGAATCCGTTGAAGCGATCCATTCCGAGGCGATCCGAATGAAGGACATGGCAGAGCAGCTTCTTCTGTTGGCCAGAAACGAAGAACAGTGGAATGTCGTGCTGGAGCCTGTACGCCTGACCAGAATAGCGACAGAATTAAAGGCTACATTTGAAAATGCGTTCGCCCGACAAATTCAACTGGATGTACAGGCAGACTGCATTGGCTATACCGATGAAAATAAGCTGAAGCAGCTCCTATTTATCTTTTTGGATAATGCACGCAAATACAGTGACGAGTCGATACACCTGATGATTGATACGATAGGCGATACAGCTCAACCCTGCATAAGAATCACAGATCAAGGAATTGGAATCCCAGAAGAAAAGTTATCTAAAGTATTCGACCGCTTCTATCGTGTGGATGAAGCCAGAAGCCGCGAGGAAGGTGGGACTGGACTAGGCTTATCATTGGCTACAGGAATTGCACAAGCTATACATGCTCAAATTGGGCTAGAAAGTGTAGAGGGGAGCGGAACAACGGCAACGATCATCCTCCCTACCGTTCCAAAATAATAAGCCAAAGGAGGGAATAACGATGAAAGCCATCTATGTGTGGATGATTGGGGGTACGCTGGCGGCTGTATTGATTACAATTTGTCTTTTACAGTGGCCTTGGGCACGGTCGTTAGCAGCTTCTCCATTGGAAGAAAAGGCCGTCATCCAATCCGTTTTGCATCAGTATCCCGGCGAGGTGCTCGAATCCCAACGCTTGGGTGATTTTTATCTGATCAGGCTGGAACGCGCCAAAGGGAAGTACGATATAAAAGCCAATGCCTATGACGGTGTCATCGACTCCATTAAGCGGACACAAGCTTATACAGATGTGAAGCAGGAGCCCCAAGACCACAATCCCGGTAACTCACCAACCAGAGACACATCGAATCCAGCTAATAAACCTGACCCGGTTTCTCTCGTTATTACAGAGAAAGAAGCAGCCAAGCTTGCTGCCAAAGCAGTTAACGGAACATCCGATGATATTGAGCTTCACCGCAACGACAAAGGCCTCTATTATCTGGTTGAGGTTGAGGTGAAAAATGGGCGTGAAGCAGTGGTACAGGTCAATGCAGTATCGGGCTCTATCGACTCTATAACGTGGGAAAAAGCAAAACAGGAGCACGACGAATCATGACGACTTGATGATCATCTCAGCTCATGTTTTCTCATGGTTTTCTCATGATTCTATTATGTTCCTCTCATGTTCAAGAGATAAGCTGTATTCATGCTTATAGCACAAGGAGGAATAATGTAATGAAAAAAAACTATACATTAGGAATTATGGCAGCTACGGTTCTGCTTGGAGTTACGGTTACGGGTGTCTCAGCGAATGCCGTATGGGCCGCTAAACCTACGGGCCTTATTGGAGCGACCGCCGCTGCCAACATTGCCAAGAAGGCTGTGGGGAATAATGCACAAGTTGAAGATGTCGAACTGGAGCGCAAGAACGGAAAAGTCTACTATGAGGTGGATCTCCAGCAAGGGGATAAAGATTGGGATATAGATATTGATGCTCATACCGGGAAAACCATCCGTTCCCATTCTGAGCTTGATCATGACTCTAATAACGAGTCCTCCCTTAACAAGCCAAATCACATCACCCTGACTGAAAAGCAGGCTGGACAAATCGCGCTTAAGCACGTGCCCGGGAGTACCCTTTTGTCTTCTAAATTGGATAAGGAAGATGGACAATTCATCTACGAGGTAAAGGTACTCACCAACGAAGGAACCGTTGAGCTTGATATCCATGCATCATCTGGCGCAATCGTGGATACAGACGACGATGATGATGACAACGAATATTAATTACCCAGATCATAATTAGGGTAACTAAGTACAGAGCTAATTAAAACGGAGCAGCGAACTTTCGCTGCTCCGTCAGGCTGTCGAGAAAGTCTCGACAGCTTTTTTTATGTTCATTTTATTTAAGACGACACCGCGTTAATGTTATAT
>NZ_JANAVN010000002.1:0-411731 GCF_024213565.1 Paenibacillus sp. Lou8.1 | reverse complement strand
CTCGCGCTAAACTAAAGGTGAAATCCTGCGAATTCATGAGTTTGAGTGAGAAAACTTAATCACTTCGAGGGAGCTTAATGACGTATTGTCCGTCTACAACTTTATATTCACCGAACAATATTTCCCTTTAAAACTCGTAGCGTTATAGCAGCAAATTAATTTAAGATACAAGTATGAAAAGCCTCTGATAATTCAGCGGATTTTTGTAGTCCCACTCAGTAAGTAATCCTCCGTACTTTTGTACAGTCAGATCAATGTAAGTGTCTGTTTTTTGAAGGATTATATTTCCATTACCATAAGTCTCACTGGTAACAGTGGCAAGGTTATTTGACTTCAATGCAGAGTGACTCTTTGGAACTGCTTATTTTATATACTTCGACATTCGATGCAAATAAATAAAAATTATTGACAACTGTTAAATTATGGACAACAATAGAATGCAATAATATATAAATATTGGTACTTCTGTATGAAGGGTGGTTTATCTATGAAAGTTACACCCACGATTAGAGCAGAATTGGAACAATATCTAAAACAAGAAGGTTTGAGCATGATGGAGTTTGGGCATATAGCGGGCATGAATAGGGGGATAGTAAGTAGCATAGTGTCAGGCAATAAATCTATGTCTGTTAACCAGATAGATCGCATTACCGAGGCTATGGGTTTACCAGAAGGCTACTTTTACGACCTATTTATAGAAAACTACATCATCGACACCCCCCCGAATATGAGACGAATAGAGCCATTTTTGTATCGTTGTGCGGAATTGGGCAAGCTGGATGCGATCCGTCGAGTGGTAGGAACCATTATGGACAACCTACTCTATTCGCCTAAACTATTTGATATGGCAGAAGTGCTATTAGCACAGGGACGACATGATGCTGCGTTGCTGTTCTATGAGGGTGTAGCTGAAACGGAGAAGTACCAACATTCTGAACGATTGGCGATCTGTCAGTATCGAATGTTCACGATTCAGGTTGGTGACGATCAAAGCCGCAATCTCAAGGCAGCTACGTTGTTCGAGCCTTACATTGAACGTCTGGATGAAATGGACCAACTTGACGCATTAAAGGATTTGGCGAACGTGTACAGGTCTTTGCGTAAGTGGGACAAGGTTGAGGAAATGGCAAGGCAAATGAGAGGGAAAGCTGAAGTACAATATTCCATAAAGCATCAGCAGAAGAATCGAAAGAACAGGGAGCATGAAAAGGAAACCAGAAATCCGTTATTTGGATACATTGCTTACGCCGATTTGTTGTGTGCTAGTGTTTGTGAAGCCCAAGGCGATTATCAACAAGCTCTACTATATACATACGCCTATACGAATTTAGATTGGGTCAAAGAGACTGATGAAGATACTCAACACTGGGTAAACTTGTTCAGTCAGTGGGCAGAAGGTAACACGTACGTCAATAAACTCCTGTCTGGAGATGTTAGCGTGCTGCCAGACTATGTTGAATATATAGCGGCAACATCAACCGCTAATGAAAATGAGAAACTCTCAAAGCTGTTGAACGTTATGATAGCGGCTAACCGATATGAAATAGATGTGGATGATGTCCTTTCACGTTTTGAAACAAATATTAATTCATTTGCTCAACTCCCAACATCATCTGATATATATACCCAACAAGTAATACCAGACTATTTCGCATGGTTTGCTTACGAAATGGCTCATTATTATTTACATCGGGTGAAATACAGTGATGGCTTTAAATACTTGATGTATGCAATGGCAAAGTCACATATAATAACTAATGAAACAAACTTTATAAATTGTATTGGTCTGTTTATGCGTTTTCAAGTCCATGCGACTCCTGAAATCAAAACAGAGTTCTCCAATCTAATTGAAAAGGTGTGGTTAAGTAATGTTGAAAAAAATGGCATTGTTAATTGTTGCGAGTAGCTTTTTGTTTTTTATAACTGTACCCGCTGACAATCATGAGCAGCTTATTCAGACCCTTGTACAAATTGGGGGATTCTAAAGCTAAAGAAAGCTCTGCCGACCATAAGGTTAGCAGAGCTTTCTTCAGTGCAGGAATTACCACAGAATTCACCGATGTAGTTTGAATTTAGAGTAGATATGAAAAGAACTACCAGATTGTAGTCGGAAGTCTCTTTCAGGTAGACCAAATCAAAAAAATAGGAAGGGAATTTATGAAGAAAAGAATATTTATTTTCTCGATTTTATCTTTAGCTATAGCAACTACGATAGGGGTTGCTTCAGCTTCAGCAAGTACAACTAGCGAAAATGCCATAATTTCCCAAAGATCGGGTGGAAGTGCAACTGTAGGAGAATCCTTTAATGTCCCTAAAGGATGGGGGCATGTTAAAAATCACTCTGATCATCCAGTAAAGGTGAGTTTAATTCACAACGGTTCAAACAAACTATATATTGATGCATTAGTAATCACTCCTCACGACACAGTTACTTCGAAATCTACTGATGAAGGTATCACCAACGGTTTGCGTTCTGGATACTACACACTTCAGTGGAGAGGCAGCGATTATAAAGTTAATGGGGAAACATGGGGGGTAGCTGGTTCACAGCCTGGAGACATCTAACTTGTCCTAGTTAAACGACGTTATTGGGGGGGATGATGCGTCGTTCAAGATAGCAAGGGAATTAGTCTCTTAATTGGTTTGTGGGAATTTCTTTATTATCGAGCAGTTTGAATTTAGAGTAGATGTAAAGATGGGCTCGGGCGGATTGATTTTGTGGGTTCTTTTTCCACAGGAACAGGCTTTGCAAATGCAAGTAGTGACGTAGCTAATCCAAAAGGTGTTGTAACTCCACAAGCTTACACAGAGCATGTCATTAATTATGTAAGAAACAAGCAATTTAAAACTTGGGCAAATGATTAAGAAGACTATGCAGCTACGGAAGTAGGTTATAAGGACTTGAACTTCCTAAATGGGTATAGGCTCGATTCAATCTCTATTAGTTATACCGACTCCACATGCGAATTATTAGCAGGATGCACCCGTTACAAAATTCAAACTTATAATTATTCCACATATTAATAGACCATCGGTAGCAAGCCAACAAGCAGTAGCTGAGTATACACTGGAGTTTCCGAGTTCGCGCTATCCAGAAATGGGAGCACACAACAAAGATGCTATAGCAGCCGGCCATTTTGCTGTATGTACTATTGACCGGGACGGAGCTGAAGAAACTCGCAAGAGTCTTTAAAAGATGTTCCTACAAAAAAAGTGATTTGACCGCGACGAGTGACCGATGGCGATGTGCGCTGAAGATGGCGCAGGTGCTGATATCCGATACATAACCCTTAGTGACAACAGGGGAACAGGATCTTGGGTAAGTAATCAGTTAAATAAGTATAATGATGGTACAAAGGTGAGATTTATTGTGAAATAAGGATGAGAGACGCTACTGGTTATCAGCCGATAGGGTCTTTTTTTATACCCATTAAAAAATAAATATGCAAATATTTAGATTATATTTATAGATTAGCAAGTTTATGTTTAGACACAATTCCTCAATTAAATTATTCTTAGTTCTATTAAACCTATTGGAGGATTATTTAATGAAGAAAGCATGTATAACAATTTTATTTTTAGTTCTTTTATTTCTTCCCTTATCCAATGTTTTTGCAGCCGAAGCAGAGTATTCAGAAAATCTAGTTCCACATATGACAACTAACATTTTGCCATCTGGAGTAGCAAGCGCAAGTAATGAATATTCATACGCATATGAGGCGTTTAACAAGGAATTTGCTACTATTGCTAGTGCGTGGACATCAAGTACAACTGCTGCTTGGCTAAGATATGACTTTCCTAAACCCGAAGTTATTGAGCAATATGTTATATATCCACAGACAACGGCAACTGACCGTGCCCCTAAAAATTGGACTTTCGAAGGCTCAAATGATGGGATGACTTGGAACGTGCTAGATACCCAGTCAAATATCACTGGATGGGTAAATAGCACTCCGCAAAAATTCACTTTTTCTAATTCTAATTCATACAAGGATTATAGAATTAATATTACAGGCAATAATGGAAGTCAGTATCTAGCTCTTAGCGAATTAGAGATGATGTCTAAAGTGTCAAGCTCCACTCCTAATCCAGGAACAGAGGAACCAACTCCAAACACAGAGGAACCAACTCCAAACGGAGATCGTGCAATTCTGGTAGTCACCATGACGACTGGCTTAGAGAAAGAATTTGATTTGAGTATGCAAGAGGTCAATGACTTCATTGCATGGTATGAGGCTAAGCAAGCAGGTTCTGGATCAGCTTCATACGCAATCAATAAGCACGATAACAATAAAGGCCCATTCAGCAGCCGCAAGGATTACATGCTGTTTGATCGTATCCTTACGTTTGAAGTAAGTGAATACTCTAAAAAAATCAAAAAGCTCAGCTGACCTTAATGGGTCAGCTGAGCTTTTTTTTGTTAAGAAGCCCTTCCTTAAACCAAGACCTCGCATAGCCTATGAAGTAGGAGTACCCTAAAATAAAGGAGGCGTTACGTGTGGGGGAAATGAAAAGAGACTACGAGGGAATCACCGGAAGAGTTTGGACATCGATAGCTGCTGTCTTGGCACTGTTCATATTGCTGGTAATCATCTTGAAATTAATTCATTTATAAAGATTCTTAAGCTCCACCGAGGGATTTAATTTCTAAAGCATAGCCCCATTAGTTCCTGAGGAACCTATAAGGTTCGCCGTTTGGCCCATTCCCGACCTTAAAGAAGTTGGTGAAACAACGTTTTAGACACACAAAAGGAACCTCAGCGGCTTTTCCGGAGAAGGTAGGGTAATACCCCTTAACGAAGCCTGATCCACGTCGGAGCAGCTGAAATAAAGTAGACTGATTCATGAGGGTCGCCTCTTTTTGGAATGGTTGGTTTGTGCTTACCATTAGCTGAAAAGGCGACTCTTTTTATCCTATTTTTGGTTAATCAACAAGCCTGACTTTGCTTCAATATCTTCTATAATTTCCAGTGCAACAAAATATCCGAAAAATAATGTTAAAATATCCTCGTATCGTTTTCCTGATCCTCTTGCTCTACTTAATAATATATTTTGACTTTCTTGTATTTTCTTTTTATGGAATGATAGAGAAACAACGGATGAATTGGAAGCGATCAAATCCATCATTAGAATTGACAACTTTTTCTGAAACTCTTCAATCGGAAAGTCATTATTTTCTTTCGAATACAGCTGCATCGTTTCAGGTGGATCTTTAAATGAAGTTTGATATTGAGTATTGAAAACACCTTCATTAGCTATTTTGTCAACAATTAATTTACCAAAAACGATCCCTGATGCGAATGCTTGCCCAGGAATTCTTCCTATACCAAGATCACCATTAAATTGAGCTTCTCCAGTAGCAAAAACACGATTCAAGTTTATAGCCTCAGCATTAGCATTGATTTCGATTCCTCCTGAAGAATAGTGCATCGTTGGTGTAATTTTAATTCTTTTATTTTTAACTACTTTAGGACTAAATCCATATGTTTTGAATTTTTCATTTAATACATTTTCATCAGCATGGCTCATATCCAAGTACATGTCCTTTTTTTGTTTGATGCACTCTAGTTGGAATTTTAAAATCTCATCAATCATTTCGTGGTAATCATCCCGAGCAATTGCATCACAAATATACTCATCTTCTAATAATTGAACTCCTTCCTCATCTATTATTTTCCCTTGACTCAAAGATACAACCCCGCCCAATAAAATTTGTCTTCCGTTATATATAGACCAAGGATGACACATTACTGTAGACATTCCCTTTAATCTCGCACCTATTTTCTTAGCTAAGATTAGCGTTTCACCAGTTGAACCGGGCGAATTATCATTGAAACAGAATTGTCCTGCATATCCCCCCGTAGCTAATACCAAATAATTAGTATATATTCTGATAAATTGATCTGATTGTGTGTCATAAAATATTGCGATAATTCCGTGATCGTACTTTTCCAAATGTATCAAAATTTTATTACACATCGGTTGTTCAATATGTTGTAGTAAACAATTGATTAATTTCTTTCCCCCATGTGATTTAATCATACATTCAGGCATGATACCAAAGGATGTTTTCTCATAAGAAATACCCAATTCTTCGAAGAAATTTATAATTATGTTGGAATTCCTATATAGCGATTCAATTACGGATCGATCTGCTCCACATTTATCAATAGTAAGATTAATAATATGATTAATTTCATTCTCTGAGGGAACACGTGTATTTGCTGCTGAAAGAAAGGAGTTGCTTTGTTTGGGTGCACTCTTTTTTGTTACAATCGTGTACTTGATATTTTTTTTTGACAAATAATAAGCAGCAGTAAGTCCTGAGATCCCCGTACCGACAATCAAAATTGGAGTGTAGTGTTCAACGGATATTCCATTTTGTTTCATCATTCCAACTCCTTTTTAGGATGTGAATGTTTTCTTCGGCTGAATCTCGTAGTCGGTTTTCTATTTTTTTGCAACAAAACGCATCAGGAGGATATTTATAAAATTCTTGCTTTCTTGTTAATTACCTGTGATTTATATCAAATTATATAACTGTATTTCGTTTTATACTTTATATAGTTATTAAGAGCTAACAAAATCAAATACAAACAGTTTTGCAAAAGTAGAGGAAAAAAAGAACCATTAAAGCAATTGCTAAGATGATTCTTATTACGAGTTACAATATCCTTGTTACCGACGAAGAATGGAATCTAAACAAAATATTTTCCTGATTGTACAAGTTTATTCCTTATTTTGTCAACAATATCTGAGAATATATAACTGATTCAGCTTTCACAGTATGAATATTCACACAAATTCTTAATGTAATAACTAGCGTACCTTAGAAAGGGCCACAGAGTTCTCGTATTCATCCATTTGTATAACCCTTTTTTTAACCTTCGACTTTTAGTCGAAGGTTTTTACTAATTAAGAGCTGATAGAGAAACAGTGCAATGAACCGCCTATATTCACCTTCTCCAGCCTTATAGCCTTAACCTATCACTTCTATAGATATCATATCTTAGACCAATCAAACATCCCGTGGTATATTGTTGACATTCAAGAGAGAGCCGTTAGCTTCTCTCCACTAGGTTCGAAAAACACAGGGGTGAATAATGATGAGTAAAAAGACCATGTTCGAGAAAATTTGGGATAACCATGTCATCTATCAGGAAGCGGGTAAGCCGAGTATTTTGTACATTGATCTTCACCTCGTACATGAGGTAACATCGCCACAGGCGTTTGAGGGATTACGTCTTAGCGGCCGTCAGGTGCGTCGTCCAGAGCTTACGTTTGCAACGATGGATCATAACGTGCCGACTAAGGACCGTTACAATATTACGGACCCGATTTCCAAGCAGCAGATCGATACATTAACTCAAAATTGCCGTGATTTCGGTGTCACACTGTATGATCTGGATACGGTTGATCAAGGTGTCGTTCACGTTATGGGACCTGAACTTGGTCTGACTCATCCGGGCAAAACGATTGTTTGTGGTGATAGCCACACCTCCACACATGGGGCGTTCGGAGCGCTCGCTTTTGGTATCGGAACCAGTGAGGTAGAGCACGTAATGGCAACACAATGTCTCCAGCAAGCCAAAGCCAAAACGATGGAAGTTCGCTTTGTAGGCCGCCGCAAACCTGGTGTGACAGCAAAAGACATGATTTTGGGTGTCATCGCCAAATACGGTACAGATTTCGCTACAGGTTATGTTATTGAGTACACAGGTGAATCTATCCGTGAATTGAGCATGGAAGAGCGCATGACTGTGTGTAACATGTCCATTGAAGGCGGAGCCAGAGCAGGAATGATTGCACCGGACGAAACCACCTTCAACTACTTGCGTGGACGTCAACATGTAGCACAAGGAGCTGCTTTTGAACAAGCGGTTGCTGAGTGGAAAGAGCTTGTCACAGATGAAGGTGCTGAGTTTGATGTCATGCTGGAGTTTGACGTAGATGCTTTGATTCCGCAAGTAACCTGGGGCACCAGCCCGGGCATGGGTACAGATATTTCCTCAACCGTACCGATTCCGGCAGAACTGCCAACCGAAAACGAACGTAAAGCGGCTGAAAAAGCGCTTGAATATATGGATTTGAAGCCAGGTACTCCGATCACGGATATTGCGATTGATTATGTGTTTATCGGCTCCTGCACCAACGGGCGAATTGAAGATTTGCGTGCAGCCGCTGAGGTTGCCAAAGGTTACAAGGTTTCTGACAAAGTAACGGCCATCGTCGTACCAGGTTCGGGTCGTGTGAAAATTCAGGCTGAAGAAGAAGGACTGGACGTCATTTTTAAAGAAGCAGGATTTGAGTGGCGTGAAGCGGGATGCAGTATGTGTCTTGCGATGAATCCAGACGTACTGCAACCGGGACAGCGTTGTGCTTCGACTTCTAATCGTAACTTTGAAGGTCGTCAGGGACGCGGAGGACGGACTCATCTGGTATCTCCAGCAATGGCAGCCGCTGCGGCGATTCATGGACATTTTGTTGATGTACGGGATTGGAAATTCAAGCAGGAAGAAGTAGTCCGCTAGGATACAGAGGAGGAATTACGATGGAAGCTTTCACAACATTAAAAGGAATTGTAGCCCCTGTGGATCGGGTGAACGTGGACACAGATGCTATCATTCCTAAGCAGTTTCTGAAACGAATTGAACGTACGGGCTTTGGACAGTTTCTGTTCTACGAGTGGCGGTTTGATGAAGCGGGCAATATCAATCCTGAATTTGAACCCAACAAGCCTCGTTATGCAGGAGCGTCTGTGCTGATCTCTCGCGCTAACTTTGGCTGCGGCTCCTCACGTGAGCATGCGCCGTGGGCGATTATGGACTATGGGTTTCGTTGTGTAATTGCGCCGTCTTATGCGGATATCTTCTATAATAACTGTTTTAAAAACGGTATATTGCCGATCAAGCTATCTGAAGAGCAAGTAGAGGAATTGTTTCAGCGCACGGCCAAGCATGATAACTACCAATTAAACATCGACCTGAATGATAAAACGATCACTGACGATTATGGTCTGCGAATTGAATTCGATCTGGATGAACATCGCCGCCAGTTCCTGCTGCAAGGCTTGGACGATATTGGCCTGACACTCCAGCATGAATCTGAAATTCTGGCGTATGAACAAAGACGCGCTGCGAAACAAGGCGCATAATCATATTTCCCAGTTCAGTATCAATACGAAGCCATATAGCTTGCTCATTTGTTAGACAGAAAGCCCGTACTGGCAATTCTTTTGCCTGCGGGCTTTTATTATGCTCAAACAATAAATTGGAAAATAAGGGGTTGACGGTTCGACTCAGCATGGTATTGTAAATGTAAATTGGTTGAAGGACTGTGTCTGTGAGAAATACCAAAAAATACATATATAAGTTAGGGGAATGAGGATGAAGAAATATGGTTGGGTGATACTAGCGGCTATCTTGATTTGGTTGTGGCCGTCCTCCCCTCATGTGAATGCGGCTGGAGCAGATTTGTTTTTGGATGGCAAAAGAGTGGAAGCGCCTGCAGATGCCAAACCTGAAATGGTCAATGGAAAAATCATGGTACCGCTCCGGGTGGTTGGGGAGCAGCTTGGATATCAGTTCAAGTGGGAACCACAAGCCTATAAAATCTCAATCCAAAAAAACAGTACCGATATGTCTATGTATGTAGGCCGTACATCGGCTGATGTGAATGGAAAAACAGTAAGTCTGGATGCGCCTCCTGTACTTCGGGGCAATTCGACCATGGTTCCATTGCGTTTTGTTGGGGAGCAAATGGGGCTGAAAGTAGATTGGAATAATAAAAGTAAATCCGTAAATCTCAGTCAAAAGGCTGCAACTCAACAAGCGAATAAACAGTCTCAATCCCAACCATCGTCGCAAACGTCAACACAGAGTACAACTAGCACCAATAAAACGTCTTCAGCAACAGCGACGACAATAACCCCAGTTGAAGCAGACAAGCATACTGAAGCTACATCTTCACCATCCAAGCAGCAGAATACAGAACAGACCGCAGCGAATGCGTTGCTTGTACAAAATATTACTTTTGAGGGTGAAACGTTAAAGATTTCTTTGAACAAAGATGTTACCCCTAAAGTATCCAAAATGACGGGGAATGATCGTATTGTTGTAGATTTACCAGAAGCTTCAATTACGACTGATTTTCTTCAGCCATTCCCGATTCGTAGCGATGGTACGCGGGCGCTGACGAATAGTAACAGTGAGGATGTGCAGGAAATTAGATTTGCTCCGACAGATGGACCGAATGGGGGCGTACGCATTGTCATTGCTTTAAATCAAGCACGTGATTACGATCTATCAACCAATGGCCTAGGCGATATCACCCTTCAATTGCGTGAGCATAATGTGAATCCAGTAGTGGTAACACCAACGAATGTCGAAGGACGGCGAATCGTCGTCATTGATCCCGGACATGGTGGCAAAGACCCTGGAGCAGGTAGTGTGGCTGGGCGACATGAAAAGGAATTTACATTGGCGGTAGCGTTAAAAGTCGAGCAGCTTCTGCAAAATGATCCTGACATTCAAATCGTATTGACTCGCAATGGAGATACGTATCCCACGTTGGATGAACGACCACAACTCGCTAATAGTCAGCAGGCAAGCGTGTTTGTATCTATTCATGGTAATAGTATGCAAGCTTCAGATAAAGGAAAAACCAATGGCTCTGAAACCTATTATGCACGTCAGGACAGTTTGGCACTGGCAAAGACGATGCATAAATATCTTGTAGCAGCTACCGGATTTAAGGATAATGGCATCAGGGTGGCAAACCATGCAGTGACGAGAAAATCACAAATGCCTGCTGTATTGCTGGAATGTGGCTACCTTAGTAATCTATCCAATGAAGCAGCCATGTTTACAGAAGAAACACAGGAGAAGATTGCCGAAGGTATTGTCGATGGGTTGAAGGAGTATCTTGGAACGAGCACAGGAGCTACTGAATCACTTAACTAAGGATGTTAGCAATAAAAGCTACTTTCCACCTTTTAATGAAAATTCATGGGGGTGAAAAGTAGCTTTTTTAGTTTTTTAGCTGTGACTTTGGATGGGAAACAAATGATCTATATTTTTAGTCAAAATTCGACAAAAATAGTTCTTTGGCACGTATATTTCTGTTATGATGGAATATATTCGCAACTTTTGGTGTGAGATAACGTCTAAAAGGTTGTCTGATATTACATAAGCGCGTATATCAGGTCGCCGCACCGGAGCATGTGGCAAAAAAATTATGAATGGAAGGGTGACGAATGAAGAAATTTGGTTTTTTGTTGTTATTATTTGTCTTCATGTGGGCGGTTCCGGGTTATGGACATGCGGCTTCGAGTGGAACACAAATCTATCTCGACGATCAACAGTTAAGTGTCCCTAGTGGTGCTAAGGCACAAGTAATTGGCGGAAGTACAATGGTCCCGCTACGCGTAATTTCTGAAAATTTGGGATATGACGTGACATGGAAGCAGCAGGCGCGAACCATAACGATTGAGAAGGACAGTACCTCGATCCGAATGATAATCGGAAGTAAGACGGCGACTGTCAATGGAAGCGACATTAGTCTGGATGCTTCGCCTCTGCTGCGTTCCAATTATGCCCTTGTACCGCTTCGTTTTATCGGCGAGCAAATGGGACTGGACGTAAAATGGGACAGCAGCTCCAAGTCCGTAAAATTATATACCCGCAGTAGCGGGTCTGGAAACGGGGAATTTACACCTCCCAAGTCTGGAAATAACAGTACAGGTACTGGAAGTGTTACTGCGCCAACGAATAATGCGAACTCAGGTGTTACACAGGTGCAGGGAGTCAGTTTCAGCCAAAACCGTTTAACCATCACCACAGCCAGTGCCGTCAAGCCGAAAGCGTTTACGATGACAGGCCCTGATCGGGTAGTGGTGGATTTGCCGGCGACTGCGTTTGCTGACAATTTTGGAGACCAGCAAAAGCTGGATAGCAACTTAAATGGTTCGCTGGACATTGAGAATGAAGCGGATGTGTCCGGTATCCGGTATGCTTTGTTCCAAAAGGAACCTTCAACGGTGCGCGTTGTTATTGATTTGAAACATGCCATGAATTATACCGCATATAATGATGGATCGAATCGTGTTATCGTCGATTTGGCTTCCAAGGATTCAGTGAATACCACGCCAGACGCAACGTTACCAGATGGCTCACTGCCGGATGACACGCAGACATCACCAACTAACAGCAATGGTAAAAAGGTCGTTGTTATTGATGCTGGTCATGGAGCAAAAGATTCAGGTGCAGTTGGTGTTTCGAGAAAAAATTATGAAAAGACCTTCAACCTGGCTATGGCTCTGAAAGTAGAAAGCATATTAAAGCAGAACCCCAATCTTGAGGTTGTGCTGACACGCAGTGATGATACATTCTTGGAGCTTAAACAGCGCGTAAAAGTAGCTGAAAACCTTAATGCTAACGTGTTCGTGTCCATTCATGCTAACAGCAGCGGTAGCTCAGCTTCCAACGGTACAGAGACGTATTACCAGCGTAGTGCAAGCAAAGCGTTCGCTAACGTTATGCATAAGTACTTTGCTCCTGCGACGGGTCTGACAGACCGAGGCATTCGTTATGGCAATTTCCATGTAATTCGGGAAACGACTATGCCAGCCGTATTGCTTGAAGTAGGATATCTGAGTAATGCAAAAGAGGAAGCCACACTGTTTGATGAAGATTTTCAAAATCGGGTAGCTCAAGGGATTGCAGATGGAATCACAGAGTATCTCGACGTAAAATAAATCTTCAACAAATCGCTTGTCAACGTCAAGCAAGGAGGGGGACATATGAACAAGAAAATCGTAATTGCAGGCCTGCTGGCATTGTTCGCCATTGCAGGTGCAGGGTGTGCCTCTAAGCAAACATCGGCTCCTGCGACTCCATCTCAGGAAACACAAACTTCTAATGCACAAAATAGTACACCCGAACAGACGACCCCTGATCCATCGGCTCAGTCTGCTGAGAATAACGGGGCGAGTCAAACACCTGCATCTCCGTCAACAGAGCCTACAAAGACCAAGACGGACACGGAAAATTCAGGAGATCGACAAACACAGCAGATTACGGTGTACTATACGGATACACAAGAGAACGGCTTGAAAGAACAGAAAAAGGAAATTACCTATCCAAGCGAGCTGGAAAAATTGCAAAAAGCGTTTGAAGCTCTGCAAAAGAGTGGGGATTCTGCTCTAATCCCGTTGTGGTCCGAGAAAATTTCCGTGCATAAGATCAAATTGGATAACGGTGCATTGACTTTTGATATTTCCCTGCCGGACGAGGCTCGATTGGGAGCTGGCGGCGAGGAATTGGCTATCGATGCCTTGAAGAAAACGATGTTCCAATTCAAGGAAGTCAAAACGCTGGATTTGCTCGTAGATGGGCAATCTCTGGAGTCCTTAATGGGACATGTAGATTTGGATCATCCCATGAGTCGCTAACCGATCAGACGGTATGAAAATTTCTTGTGGATTTACACACTTTTCACGTGCAATCTGTGACAGATAATGATAATATAGGAGTGTATTTCTCGCCTATGCAGGCAGTCATGCACAAATAGTATTCGTTTCTTTCCGGATGATTATTTAGAGTGACCGTCTTGATGCGGGCTATCCCGTATCAAGACGTTTTTTTTGGTAGGAGGTAGGATTTCCGTGAATGCAGCAACCGCACGTCATATATTGGACACCATCGGTACGATGTTTCCGGATGCCCATTGTGAGTTGAACCATGACAATGCTTTTGAATTAACGATCGCCGTGTTATTGTCTGCTCAATGCTCCGATCAGATGGTCAATAAAGTAACGGCAGACCTGTTTCAAAAATACAAGTCACCTGAGGATTATTTGGCTGTTCCTCTTGAGGAACTGGAGCAGGATATTCGCAGAATCGGCTTGTACCGAAACAAGGCCAAGCATATTCATAACCTCTGTCGTATTTTAATAGACCAGTACGGGGGAGAGATACCTTCAGAGCACGATCAACTGGTTAAGCTACCCGGTGTCGGCCGCAAGACGGCTAACGTCGTAGTATCTACTGCTTTTAATGTACCAGCTATTGCGGTAGATACGCATGTAGAGCGTATTTCCAAACGGCTCGGTTTTGCAGGGTGGGATGATTCAGTGCTTGAGGTGGAAAAAAAGCTGATGAAGAGGGTACCTAGGGATGAATGGTCTTTGACCCACCACAGGCTTATTTTTTTTGGACGCTACCATTGCAAAGCTCAAAATCCTCAATGTCAGGTATGTCCGTTGCTTGATGTGTGCAGGGAAGGCAAGAAACGTATGAAAACGTCTCTTATCAGAAAAGATAAGGAACGTAGAGCTTAAAGACCCACAGAGGTAACAAAGGGTTTAACCATTTATGTGTAGAAAAGGATGAAGAGTATGAAGTGCATTTCGGTATATACAGACAATTTTGAAGCGTTCTCTGATATTTTTGAGCAAATTGTAACAACAGAATTTGCTGAAAACGAAGAACGCGAGCTTGAGGGAATCACGGTTAGTCATTCCGGTGATGTACCTGAGCATTATCTGGAGCGTATGTCACAAAAGCCAGAAGTGGTCGTAATGAAGGACAAATCCCGTGGGATTACGATTTTACAGCATGGTCAAGTATTTGAAATTTTGCTGCCAGTGCTTGAGACTGCAGCCAATTAAGTTCAATTAGCGGACGACATGCGTTGCATGTTCCGGTGTAGGCGGCTCGGCTGGTTTATCCAGCCCGAAGGCGCATTATACATGAACCTTGCAGACCATCCTGATATGGCTAGAGCCTATTCCAATGAAGTGTGCATACATTTTGCACCTTGAATTATGGTATCGCGTTCCCCAGGTTCCAAAAGGTTAATGTACGTGATGAGTAGGCTCACCCGTTGTATACATATCTTACTTCGTCGTTGTCCTTTAAGGGGGCTTTGATGAAATGCATTCGGTTGCCAAAATACTTATTCCTAATGATCCGTTTTGGACAGAATAAAATGAACTTATTATTATCATGTACAAAAACAGCGTTCCCTAAAGCCAGGTACTGGCGGGGAGCGCTGTTTAGTTTTTTTGATGTGATGATTCTCACAACGGCTTAGGAATGCTACAATATAGCTATTTGGTGCAGACAAGTGATAAGGAGTGGAACCGTAGCTTATGATGCAAACGATAACAGGAGATGCGGGAAAGTGGTTGGATACGATAGAACAGATACAGAATACATTGCGTAAAGCCGGGGACGAAGCGGGAGCGAAGGCGATAGGTGATCTGCTGGAAAAAGCATATGTGCAGGAGCTGACCATTGCCTTTTGTGGACATTTTTCAGCGGGTAAATCGAGCTTGATTAACAGCCTATGTGGTAAAACCGTGCTGCCATCTGGACCGGTGCCTACGAGCGCTAATGTAGTGTCCATCCGTTATGGGCGTCCGAGAGCGCTCATTCATCCAGCCAAATCAGCGGAAAATCCAGAGCCGGAAATCGTGGAGGCCTCCCTGTCCGAGCTTGCTGAGTATTGTAAAAATGGTGGAGCCTATGAATCGGTTCAAGTGTGGGAGGATGTTCCCATATTATCTAGCGGAGGAGTGTTGCTGGATACACCAGGCGTAGATTCCACAGACCACGGACATGCGCTGGCGACACATTCTGCTTTACATTGGGCAGATATTGTTTTTTATGTGATGGATTACAACCATGTCCAATCTGAAAATAATTTGTCCTTTGCCAAAAGTTTGTCGGATTGGGGCAAGCCGTTATATTTGATCATCAATCAAATCGATAAACACCGGGAGCGAGAGCTTTCATTTACACGTTATCGTAATGAGGTGGAGACTAGCTTTCATGCCTGGCAGGTTCATTATACGGATATCCTCTTTACTTCCTTGAAGGAGCAGAATCATCCATGGAACCAGTGGAAACAGTTGACGCACCTGATCCCGAAATTGCTGGAGCGAAAAACAGAGCTTTTAGCATACAGTTTAGTGTCCTCTATGCACCATTTGGTAGAGCAACATGTGGAGACTGTGCAGGCAGCTGAAGAAGAGGAACTGAACACACTGCTAAAAGAAGCAGGTGGAGAAGAAGCCATTTTGCGCCTGGATATAGAGCAGAAAACCTTGCAGCAAGAAGATGAACACTGGAAGATGCTTCCGGAGCAGGAGCGTAAACGACTGCGTCAAGAGCTGGATCATCTACTGGAACACGCACATTTGACGCCAGCGGAGCTACGTGAAGCGGCAAGCGAATACTTAGAGAGCCGCAAGCCGGGCTTCAAAACAGGACTATGGTTTGCAGGAGGAAAGACTGAGCGAGAAAAGGAAAGCCGTTTGGAACGGCTGACAGGAATGCTGACTGATCAGGTGGAGGGACAATTGCTTCCTCATGTGCGGGAGTTACTGAGGTCTTGGGGTGACGGTCAGGGTTTGTGGTCCGCTGCGATGGAGCAGGAGCTGGATGACATCCGCCCTGTAACGGATCGGCAACTGGTAGAGCAGACGGTGAAGGAAAATGTGTTGTCGCCGGAGTATACGTTGAACTATTGCAAGGATCTACGTGCTGCTGTGACCGCCGATTGCCGCCGCAAGGCGCTTACGCTAGTAGACCGCCTGCTGGCCCAGCTTGCAGTGCGAGCCGAAGCCCGCCGCGCGGCTCTCGCGGATGCGCGCACTGCGCTGCTGGCGCAGGCGGAGGCGGCGAGCCGCTACAGCACCCGCGTGCAAGCTTCGGCTTCGCACGCCAGCCTGCTGCGCAGCTTGCTGCCGCAGGCTTCCGCGCCAAGCGGGTTGCCCCGTGCGGACGCGCCTGCACCTGCGTCTGATACCTCCGCTGCTGCCTCGCCAGCTGCGACGCCAACGGGCGTTGCGCGTCCTGGTATCGCTGGCTCGCGGAACGCATCGGCGCAGCCGCTAGCAGGAACGGCGGCAGCACAGCCTGCCGCCGGAGGCCGCCGCACGCGGCTGGATGCAGTAGCGGCCCGATTGAAGGCTGCCGCTGCCCTGGTAAGCCCATACCCTGCCATGCAAACGGCGGTACGGGATTTACATGCCCGCGCCGCTGCGCTGGAGGGTGGGCAGTTTACGCTGGCGCTGTTCGGAGCGTTCAGCGCTGGGAAATCCAGCTTCGCCAACGCTTTGCTGGGTGAAGCTGTGTTGCCCGTATCGCCGCATCCGACGACAGCGGCGATTAACCGCATAATGGCGCCTGCAAGTGCTGAGCGCCATGCCACGGCTGACGTCCATATGAAATCAGTGGACGCGTTGCGGGAAGATCTTAAATACTCATTTCGGCTATTAGGATTGGGGGAACCAGCGGCAGCGGGCTGGCAAGAAGCCGTTCATGCTTTATCTCCGGAAGGCATCCATCCTGCGGGTAGGCCTCATTATAGTTTTTTGAAGGCTGCCGCAGCGGGATGGGAAGAAGCTGAAAGCTTGCTGGGACAACAGCTTCAGGTGGATTTAGAGCAGTATCGGGATTTTGTTGCGTCTGAGCACAAATCATGCTTTGTGGAGCATATCGACCTTTATTATGATTGCGCTCTGACCCGTCAGGGCATCGTGCTAGTGGATACGCCTGGGGCGGATTCTGTGAATGCACGGCACACAGGCGTGACCTTCAACTATATGAAGCATGCGGACGCTCTTGTATTTGTCACCTATTATAACCATGCGTTTACGCAAGGCGACCGACAGTTCCTGAACCAACTAGGTCGAGTTAAAGAGACCTTGGCGCTCGATCAGACGTTTTTTATTGTGAATGCATCAGATCTAGCTTCTTCTGAAGAAGAACTTCATTCTGTTACCCGGCATGTACAGGAACAACTACAGGCGAATGGAATCCGAAAGCCACGCATTTATCCGCTTTCCAGTATGCTGGCGTTGGAAGCTGCCGAACAGGGAGAGGCTTCATTGCGTTCAGCTTCACGTTTTGATGCATTTGAAGATGATTTCTCGGCATTTGCAGCCGAAGAGCTGGCAGGTCTGTCCATTGCTTCTGCTATGCAGGAACTGAGCCGGCTGCGGAACCGCATAGAGCAACATGCAGCCGATGCCCGGTATAGCGTAGAAGAACGTGAGATCCGATTCGAGCGATTAACTCGCATCCGTGGGGAATTGGAGCATACGCTCCTAGACCTGACTGACAGCAACGGTGCATCTGTGTTATCGGGCGAAACCGATGAACTGCTGTATCATGTCCGTCAAAGGCTGTCCTATCGGACTGGAGAATTTATGGCAGAGGCGTTTCATCCATCTGTTCTGCGTGAAGGAGTAGGTGATCTCCGTTCGGCTTTTGCATCTTGTGGTCGTGAGCTGATGCGCTTGATCGAACTGGAGCTGTCTCAGGAATTACTGGCAACCACACTCCGGCTGGAAAAAACGGGACAAATTTTGGTGCACAAGGTTACACAACAGTGCGTAGAACACATGAACCATCAGTTGCCAGGACTAGATTGCACAATTCCTGAATCCAGAAAATGGGCTGTTCCCGAGCTGAATGAAATTTCCCTGCAGGAGTCCATTCATTGGAAGGATTATTGGAATAGCTTTAAAAATCCAAAGCTATTCTTTGAAGGAACTGGTCGAGCGAAACTACAAACCAAACTGGAGCCGATATTACGCGAGCAAATCGGGGAAGCTGTGGATCAGCAACGAGAACGAATGTCTTCTTTTTATGTTATGCTGATGCAGGAGGAGCAAATGTGGCAGAAAGCTCAACTTCGAGAGCAAATGCTGGAGACGACTCGTGGCATGGAGCATGCGCTTATGGGCGGTGAGCAGCCACAGGTTTGGGAAGAACTTGCTGGCAAGATTGCGGCTTTGGAGTAAAGATAAATAAGTACACCATTTATTTAAGTTCAGGACACCGGGTTGTGGGACAACCCGGTGTTTTATGCATGCTCCAAAAAGAAAGCAATACTGAGTAAATAGCCATATTCAATAATAAGAAAGCGATTTAATTTGTCTAATCACCCACCAATTGATAACCTGCCTGAATACGGCTCGTTATCCTCTTTGCCGCCTTGGAACGCGAATGGTAAACTTCACTAAGCCATATAACAACGTCGTGCAACTAATGGAGGGACATTGACATGGAAGTGCTCAGGCAACTGCAAGTTTTTTTTCGCGAGAGGAGACACTATCTGTTTCTTTCTATTTTATGCCTTGCGATAGCTACGGCTCTGGGACTGGTGTATCCGAACCTGCTCCAAAGGCTCATTGATAACGCTATCATTCCAGGTGACTTCGGGAAAGTCCCGGCGCTGGCTCTGACTGTGCTGGGAGTAGTCATCATCAAAGGGTTCATGCAATTTTTACATGGTTTTTTTGGTGGACGGCTAGGTAACTATCTGGCGTACCGACTCCGCAATGCTTGTTACGAAAAGCTGCAATTTCTGTCCTTCAGATATTATGACACTGCCAAAACGGGTGATCTCATGTCCCGACTGACTGGTGATTTGGAGGCAATTCGTAACTTTATTGGGTTTGGTTTTGCCCAACTCCTCAATGTGCTACTGATGGTCGTATTCGGCTCTATGATGATGCTGTATATTAACTGGCAGCTCACCCTCATTACGATGATCAGCATGCCATTGCTGCTCTTCGTCACATTCAAGTTTGAATCCCGGATTCATCCCACCTTTCAGGAAATGCGGATTGCCCTTAGCGCCTTGACGACAGCGGTTCAAGAAAATATAACAGGTGTGCGAACCGTCAAATCTTTTGCCCGCGAATCCTATGAAGTTGAGAAATTTTCAGTACGTAATGAACAATACAAGAGTAATCAAATTCAGGCTGCTTCCTTATGGAGTCGGTTTTTCCCCGCTATGGAACTGATTGCTTCTGTCAGTGTGGTCCTTCTGTTGGGCATGGGGGGGTATCTGGTTATTCAGAAGTCAATGACCTTGGGGCAGCTCGTCGCTTTCTTTAGCTTAATTTGGTATATTATCGGCCCCATCTGGAGCATTGGCTTTCATATCAATAACTATACGCAGTCCAAAGCTTCTGGTGAAAGGGTCTTGGAACTGCTAAATCAGTCCATAGATGTAACCGATGAAGCTGGAGCACTTACACTCAATGCTGATCAGGTGGAAGGACATGTTACGTTTGAACATGTTACCTTTGCTTACGGAAATAAGCTTCCTGCTGTTGTTGACATCAATTTAGACGCACCGCCAGGATCAGTCATTGGAATTTTAGGAGGAACGGGGTCAGGGAAGTCTACCATTATTCAATTACTCATGCGCGCTTATAATGTGAATGCAGGAAGTATCAAGTTGGATGGCAAGGATATACGTCACTTAAAGATTCGCGATTTGCGTGCTCAAATTTCTTCCGTGTTTCAGGAGACGTTTTTGTTTTCGTCCTCTATACGCAACAATATTTCATATGGTTTAAGTCATGTCAGTATGGATGACATCATACGCGTTTCCAAACTGGCTCAGGCGCATGAATTCATAACTGAACTACCGCTGGGTTATGACACTGTCGTCGGAGAACGTGGATTGGGACTGTCCGGAGGACAGAAACAACGGATCGCCATCGCGCGCGCACTACTCAAAAATCCGAAGATTCTGGTTCTGGATGATGCTACCAGTGCGGTCGATATGGAAACAGAGCATGAAATACAGACCGGTTTTCAAGAGGTTATGCGTGGTCGAACAACATTCATAATCGCTCATCGAATCTCTTCGCTTCGTCATGCTAATGAAATTGTGGTGCTTGAGGAAGGACGAATTGTTCAGCGTGGAACACATGAACAGCTCATTGCTACTCCAGGTCCATATCAGGATGTGTATCATATTCAATACGCCGATTACATAGCTCAGGCTCCAGACGGTGTATCCGAAGGGCAGGTGAGACCATGAATATACCCGCAGAAAAAGTCAAACCGTTAAAAAAACCAACGAATGAGCGCTTTGTCTATCAAGATGATGATGTCATTGACAAACCGTTTAACTGGTCAGAATTCAAACGTTTGTTGGCATACATGAAGCCTTATGCCCGTCAGATTTTGCCGATCCTTCTGGTCATGATGATTCTCGGCACCATTACCAAGCTGACCGTTCCTTATTTGATCAGTCTGGCCATTGATAAAGCAATTGCTCCCGCATGGCCTGCACTGCCCAGCGTAAAGTTGCTGTTGCTCATCACGGGTGCCGTGCTCTTGTTATATTTAATTCAATGGGCAGCCAGCACGTACCGCATTAAATTCACCAATATTATCGGTCAACGGGTTATTTACGATTTGCGTGAAGATTTGTTCAAGCATATTCAAAAGCTATCTTTTAACTTTTTTGATAAGAGACCGGCAGGTTCTGTATTAGTGCGCGTGACGAATGACATTAACTCGCTACAGGATCTATTTACGAACGGTGCAGTGAATGTCCTGATTGACTGCGTACAGCTTATCGGAATTATTGTCATTTTGCTGCTTATTAACTGGAAGCTCGGTTTAGCGGTAATTGTCACTGTTCCGATCATGTTTTTGATCTCGACCAAGCTGCGCGTACGCATCCGCCGCGCTTGGCAAGAAGTGCGTATGAAGAACTCGCGTATCAACTCTCATTTGAATGAGTCTATTCAGGGGATTCGTGTGACACAAGCATATACGCAGGAGCAGGAAAACATGGCTTATTTCGACGACATGAACAGCTCTAGCAAAAAGTCGTGGGATAAGGCTTCTGCCATGAATCAGGTCTTTGGCCCACTTATTGATATTACCGGAGGATTTGGTACGCTTGTGCTGTTCTGGTTTGGAGCGCATTTAATTCAGACAGACCAACTTACGGTGGGACTACTGGTTGCGTTTGCCAACTATGTTGGGAACTTTTGGGAGCCGATTAATCGGCTGGGCCAAATGTATAATCAGTTACTGGTTGCGATGGCTTCGTCAGAACGAATTTTTGAGTTTATGGATGAACAGCCGAATATTGCAAACAAACCGGGAGCAATAGCCTTGCCGCCCATTCGGGGAGACATCCAATTTGAAAAGGTCATTTTTGAGTATGAAAAGGGACGTCAGGCGCTTAAAGGTATTAATCTTTCTGTCGAGGCGGGTCAATCTATAGCGCTTGTGGGTCATACCGGATCAGGTAAAAGTACAATTATTAATCTGCTAAGCCGTTTTTATGACATTACGTCAGGGCGGCTTACGATTGACGGTCATGATGTGCGTGATGTCACGGTGGAGAGCTTGCGAAGCCAGATTAGCATCGTACTTCAGGATACATTTATTTTTTCGGGGACGATCCGTGATAATATTCGATTTGGTCGTTTGGATGCAACGGATGAGGAAATTGAAGCGGCTGCGAAGGCGGTCAATGCTCATGAATTCATTGTTCACTTGCCAGCTGGCTATGAAACAGAGGTAGAGGAGCGGGGGGGAATGCTGTCCATGGGCCAGCGACAGCTCTTATCCTTTGCTCGTGCCTTGCTGGCTAATCCGCGAATTCTTATCCTAGATGAGGCCACAGCTAGTATTGATACAGAAACGGAGTTGAAAATTCAGGAGGCTCTTCAGGTTTTACTAGAAGGCAGAACTTCTTTTATGGTCGCTCACCGTTTGTCCACCATCCGTAATGCTGATCATATCGTTGTACTGGATCATGGGGAAATCCAAGAAAGTGGTAATCATGAACAATTGATGAAAAAACATGGAATATATCGGGGGCTGGTGGAAGCACAGTTCAGATTTTTGTAAAAAAAAGATCAAAAAATCGCGTTTTTTGTAAATTTTAATGCCGAGCACTATTGCATTCTTGGAGCTAAACCCTGAAAATAAAGATGAAAAGAGATCAGAGCAATTTCGTCAGAGGGGGAAGAGTTCAAGATGTGGGGTGCTCCTTTTTCTGCCAAGGCTAAGAAGATGCTGCTGCTGGGTAGCGGCGAATTGGGAAAAGAAGTCATTATTGAAGCTCAGCGGCTTGGCGTGGAATGTATTGCTGTAGATCGCTATGAACTGGCTCCAGCAATGCAGGTGGCCCATCGCTCTCACTGTCTGGATATGCAGGATGCTGAGGCGTTGAAGGCACTAATTCGTAAGGAAAAGCCCGACATAATTGTACCTGAAATCGAAGCTATTGCTACGGGTGCTTTGGAAGAATTAGAGCAAGAAGGATTTCACGTAGTACCAACGGCCCGTGCCGCCCGTCTTACGATGGACCGGGAAGGTATCCGCAGGCTGGCTGCCGAGAAATTAGAGCTTCCGACTGCTGCCTATCGTTTTGCAGATAACTTTGAGCAGTTGCGGTCGGCGGTTCATGAGCTGGGCACGCCATGCGTGGTCAAGCCCTTGATGAGTTCGTCGGGTAAAGGGCAGTCTGTATGCCGGGCAATCGAAGATGCAGAATCCTGCTGGAATACGGCGCTGGAAGGCGCGCGTGCCAAAACAACACGTGTCATTGTTGAAGCTTTTGTCCCGTTTGAGAGCGAAATTACCTTATTGACCGTCAGATCGGTTTTGGGTACGACTTTTTGCCCACCGATTGGCCACATTCAGAAAGATGGGGATTATGTCGAATCCTGGCAGCCTCATGGTATGACGGACAAGCAGCTTTCGGAAGCGGAAGACATTGCCCGTAGGATAACGGATGAACTGGGTGGTTACGGATTGTTTGGCGTAGAGCTATTTTTAACAGCTGATGGCGTCATATTCAGTGAAGTATCCCCTCGTCCGCATGATACAGGAATGGTGACCATGATTACGCAGGATTTGTCGGAATTTGCGCTTCACGTGCGGGCCATTCTCGGATTCCCGGTGCCATCCGTCACGCTGCTTACACCAGGAGCTTCAGCTACTTTGAAGGCAGAAGTGACTACGCGGGATTTTGTAATAAGCGGTCTGCATGATGCATTATTGCTACCCCGGACACAGGTGCGAGTGTTCGGGAAGCCTGAAACCAAGCCGGGACGCCGGATGGCTGTAGCGCTTAGCGCTGCAGAAGATGTGGAAACAGCACGGAAGACGGCCAAAGAAGCTGCTAATATGCTGAAAGTGGAGGTAAATCATGTCTAACAATGTGATGATTCCAGTACTGACAATTCGTTCCGTAGAGCTTGGCGATTGCGAAGCCGTAACTGGACTACTAAGAGAAGTCGGATACCCGATGACTTGTGGTGTAATGAAAGAAGTTATGGGAACAGCGCGGGAGGACAGTCAAGCGAATATGATGGTTGCAGAAATGGATGGTCGTGTTGTCGGAGTAATCGGCATGCATACGGCTCAAAGCTTGGCTTATCCTGATCCTGCCGTACAAATCACCATGCTGGTCGTGAGCGGGGAGTATCGCGGCGAGGGCATTGGCAAGCGCCTGGTGGCTTGTGGTGAGGAGTGGGGACGTGCGCAAGGATGCTATCATTTATTCATTACCGGAGCGAATAACCGCATCAAACAAGTAGAGGCCCGAGCTTTCTACAACCGAATCGGCTTTGAAAAGCAAGGCTACCGTTTCAGCAAAAAGCTTAGATAATCAGCCTATAACAAGACAATCTAATACTTAAAGCCTCACTACTTTTAACTTAGTTCCGCATGGGTCAATTCCGAGCGGGGCTATTTTTTTTCCAACTTTTATACCATTGATCCTGCTATAAAACATGATATACTGCTAGAGTAAAGATTACAAAGTTGTAACCAGAAGCGTTCACACCAAGGCATTTATACAACAAGGAGATGACGAAATGAAGAATATGTTGAAAAAAACACTGGTGATGGGAAGTCTTAGCGCCATTTTATCCGCAGGATTCATCGTTCCGGCATCAGCTTCACCAGCTGACGATTTGACTGCCCAACTACAACAATGGTTTCAAAATAACGGATATACCGTCAATATGTCCAACGGGACGACTACGATAACAAAGACCGTAATTAAGGATGTTTCTGAAAAGGACAAGGCTAAAAACAAAACAGCAAATCCTTCATCCGGCAAACAAACAACAACCAAACAGGGTGGCCAAAAGGCTTCGCAGTCTGGTACCAAGCAACAGACTCAAAAACAAAACACAAACTCAGGCGCGGGTCAGTCTGCAGGTACGAATGCACAACTCAGCAAGTCCCAATTTGCAGCTGAGGTTGTAAAGCTTGTAAATAACGAGCGCAGCCAAAAAGGTCTCAAGCCCCTCGCATCGAATGCGAAGCTTACAGAAGTAGCCTTAGTCAAGGCGAAGGATATGAGTACGAACAATTACTTTTCCCATACATCTCCGACCTATGGTTCACCATTTGATATGATGAAAAAATTCGGTGTAACTTATACGTATGCGGGTGAGAACATTGCTATGGGACAACAAACACCACAAGAAGTGATGAAAGCCTGGATGAACAGTCAGGGACATCGTGAGAATATTTTGAAGGCAGAGTTTACACAAATCGGTGTGGCTTACTACAATGGGTATTGGGTACAAGAGTTCACACGTAACTAAGTTGATAGTAAATATGTTCCCAACGTTATATCGCTGCTACGAAAAGATAGTGACGTGACGTTAATCTAGAGACCCGCTGACACGTTCAGCGGGTCTTTTGGTGTCTCTTCATCCTCCAGTGGCATAACCACTGCTTTATACCAGAAAAGACATAAGGGACGTATTTATAGTATGATAGCAGCAAGTTGAATAGATATCAGACTACTTATGGAAAGCCAGGTGAACAAATGAGCTACGAAATCGTGCATGAAGGTGCCTTTGCTATGCTCAAGGTGCAGTTGAAACCCGGGGAAATGATTAAAGCAGAAATGGGAGCGATGGTTTCCATGTCTTCCAGTGTAGATATAAAGGGGACGGTAGACGGTGGACTGTTACGTGGCTTAGGCAGAATGCTGAGCGGAGAAAAATTCTTTTTTCAAGAACTGAGGGCAGCCCGGGGACCGGCTGAGGTGTTGTTAGCCCCTGCTAGTATAGGTGATGTACAAGCGGTGGAACTGGATGGCACGTATAGGCTATTCGTCCAAAAGGACGGTTTTCTGGCTTGCACAGAAGGGATTGAGGTTAGCACCAAAATGCAAAACCTGATGAAAGGTTTATTCTCCGGTGAAGGTTTTTTTATCGTAGAAATCAGTGGTCGAGGTACGGTATTCCTGTCCTCTTATGGAGCCATTCATCCCATTTATATTGCGCCAGGAGAGGAGCGTATTATTGATAATGCTCATCTGGTGGCATGGCCGGATTATATGGATTATAAAATTGAAAAAGCATCTAAAGGCTGGTTGTCCAGCGTAACGAGTGGAGAAGCACTTGTATGCCGCTTTCGCGGTGAAGGAACGGTACTGATTCAAAGTCGAAATCCGGGCAGTTTTGGACAATGGATCAAAAGTTTTATCCCTGATAGCAAATAGTTTGATTCGTCTGATTAGAGATGAGAGGATAAACCGTTCGCACAAGAAAGTATAATATAAGGATGGTCATTTGCCATCCTTTTTTTGCATGTTCATGGGAAATTATATGTGACACTAAGCATGTATTGCGCTTTTAATCCGAACGGTTTATTTGCAAAATGATATGAGAAGCTTTATGTTTATTTCACTAAGCTATCAGGAGGGAACACGAGTGAATTCATCAAAATGGATTTGGCGGTCTGTCGGTTCCGTTTCCATTGCCGCCACATTGCTATTATTGTACGGATTTTTTACAGCAGTACAAAGTATCACGGCTCCAGAGCCAATGGTTAGCACTCAACCTGTACATTCTGGTTCATCGCAGACACAAACTGTGCCATCCGCTACTAATCAGACGGGAGAGTTTCGGGTAGCTGCCATTGGAGATTCGCTAGCCAAAGGCACGGGAGATGACTCCGGAAGTGGTTTTGTGCGTCGGTCGGTGAGCTTGTTAAATAATCAGGAAGGCCATAAGGCTCAGCTCATAAATAATCTGGGGATTAATGGACTGACGACTCAAGGACTATTGACCAAGCTGGATGAGCCTGGTGTTTCTTATGTGTTGAAAAAGGCTAACGTCATTATTGTCTCGATTGGCGGAAATGATTTATTTCAGGGGGCTCAGGCTGCCCAAACCGGCAAAGAGCCGCCTACACTCAGTGGTTTGCGTAAAGCTGTGCCTGATGCCGCCAAACGTCTGCAAAAAGTGCTGACAAAGGTCGGGAAAATCAATCCGAATGCTAAAATTATCTATGTCGGATTATATAATCCATTCAGTGATCTGCAGGAAATGAAAATTCCCGGTAATCTTGTAGTAACAGAATGGAATCTGGCTGCCATGGCAATTACCAACCAAAACAGCAATATGACTCTGGTTCCAACTTTCGATTTATTCCAGCAAAATTTGCCCGTCTATTTATCATCCGATCATTTTCATCCAAACGGACAGGGCTATCAGGCAATCGCTGAACGTATCGCGCAAGGGTTTGCAGTTGCAAACACGAAGGATGCCGATAAAGTGGATAATGAACAACAGTCTACAAGTAGCCAACCCGCTGAAGTGAAAAAGGGAGGAAACAAGCAATGAGCATCCAATCTGCTGACAAGACCGGGGCTGGAAGTACCGAAAATTCGACATCAAGGGATGCATTGTCCAGTTTCCATTCCGCCAATCAGGTTGGCAGCGGAGGCAGAGACAGAAGCAATACCGAAACAGTTCTCTCTGTTCAGCACGTTAAGAAACGTATCAAACGCAAAATGATCATTCATGATGTCACATTCGACGTTCGTGCGGGTGAAATTTTCGGATTTCTTGGTCCTAATGGGGCTGGAAAAACGACGACTATTCGTATGCTGGTCGATTTAATTAAGCCTACGGAAGGGACGATTACCGTCTGTGGTCATAATGTAAATCGTGACCCTGAGCAGGCTTTACGGCATATTGGTTCTATTGTGGAAAATCCAGAGGTGTACAGCTACCTGACAGGGTGGGAGAATTTAGAGCATTTTGCCCGTATGCAGCCTGGTGTAGACGAGCAGCGTATCCGCGAAGTCGTTGAGCTGGTTCGGCTCGATCGCCGTATCCATGATAAAGTAAGTACGTATTCTCTCGGAATGCGCCAGCGCCTTGGTATAGCCCAAGCCTTGCTAGGTAGACCGAAATTACTCATTTTGGATGAACCGACGAACGGGTTAGACCCCAAGGGGATCAAGGAAATGAGAGCTTTTATCCGTTTGCTAGCGGCAGAAGGCATGGCTGTATTTGTTTCCAGCCATTTGCTCAGCGAAATCCAGCTGCTATGTGATCGGGTGGCAATTATAAGTCGGGGAAAGGTGCTAGCTGTAGGTGGTGTACGGGAACTGGTTGAGACGCATTCGCACATGGCCGTGTGGCAACTGGAGCCTCGTGATCAGGGTCTTGCCATATTGCAAAATTCTCCGCATGTGCAAATGATTACGAATGCCGATGAATTAATTGATGACAGCATTGTTGCAGGCAGCGGAGCCGATGCAATTTTTACAGAAATGGATGAAGAGCATATTGCGGAGCTGGTGACACAAATGACGGCTTCCGGTATTTCCGTTAAAGGTGTAACCAAAATCAATCCTACACTGGAGCAGCTATTCCTGAAAATGACGGAAGGTGAGATACTTGAATAACATTTTACCGCTCGTACAAAATGAAACGCTCAAAATTATCAAGAAGAAACGATTTTATGTCATTTTACTTGTTTTACTTGTGCTTGTGCCGATTTTTACGTACGCTCAGATGAAAGTGGCAGAAAACAATCGCGAAAAATTCGGCAATGATTGGCGGCTCGAACTACGTCAGGCCATTACCGATAACCAGAACTCGCTGGGCAGTGACCGGGTTCCCGAGGAATGGAAGACCTATCGTCGGGTTTTTGTGCAGCAAATGCAATATTATCTGGAAAATGACGTGAATCCTAATGAGCCGAGTGGCGTCACCTTTACCAGAGAGTTTATGGATAATTCCATAAATCTGTTCGTTCCGCTGTTGATTATGGCCATTGCCTCCGACTTGGTTTCTGGAGAACGGACGACAGGCACGATAAAAATGTTGCTGACTCGCCCAGTCAGGCGGTGGAAAATACTGCTGAGCAAGCTGTTGACATTGTATATGTTCGTCTCGCTCATCATTTTGGCTGTATTTATAATTAGCTATCTCATATCAGGCTTGTTTTTTGGTTTTCGCGGTTTTAATGTTCCGGTATTTACCGGATTTCAAATTGTTGGATCGACGGTGGATTTGTCTGCTGTACATGCGATTCCACAATGGCATTATCTGATGCTGCAAGCCGGATTGATCTGGTTTGTCAGTCTTGTGGTAGCTTCGTTAGCCTTTATGGTATCTGTCCTGGTACGAAGTACGGCGGCAAGTATCGTGGTCATGATGGCTGCGCTTATTTCGGGCACTATTTTGACAAACATGGCTTCATCTTGGCAGAGTGCTAAATATTTATTTATGGTTAACCTCGAATTAACCGATTATTTATCTGGAAGCCCCGCCCCGATTGAGGGAATGACCTTACCCTTTTCTTTAGCTGTACTGTGCATTTGGGGGGCTGCGGCATTGATTGTTTCATTCGCCGTCTTTACGAAACGGGATATATTGAATTAAAATGGACAAGGTAAAAGAAAACATCTGTTTGCATTTTTGGTGAAAATCATCAAGAATAAGGCAAAACACGGTTACGATTAGACAAAGGGGGAGCATGAATGGTCGACAAAATCGACTTGTCTGCGGGAGTATCCGGCACACAAAGCGGAGCTTCAGAATATGGCGCGGACGACATTCAAGTGCTCGAAGGGCTTGTGGCAGTTCGCAAACGGCCGGGCATGTACATCGGGAGCACCAGTTCTTCGGGACTGCATCATTTGGTATGGGAAATTGTAGACAACGCGGTGGATGAACATCTCGCCAAGTTTTGCTCTCGCATTGATATTACAATGCATAAGGACGGTTCCGTTACAGTATCAGACAACGGGCGCGGTATTCCTACAGGAATGCACAAAACGGGAATTCCTACGCCTCAGGTTGTATTCACCATTTTGCACGCCGGAGGTAAGTTTGGCGGTTCGGGATATAAAAAGTCCGGGGGTCTGCACGGTGTAGGTGCGTCTGTAACGAACGCTCTTTCGGAATGGCTTGAAGTAGAAATTTACCGGGACGGCAAGATTCACCGTCAGCGGTTTGAATATTGGCAGGACAAGAAGGGCGTGGAGCATGTCGGAGAACCGACCACAGGCCTTGAAGTGCTGGGCAATACTAACAAGACGGGCTCGAAAATTACATTTAAACCGGATATTCGTGTTTTTCAGGCAGGCATTCATTTTAACTACGATACGTTGGCTGAGCGCCTTCAGGAAATTGCTTTTCTAAATTCGGGCCTTCGTATTCAACTTAAAGACGAACGCAGCGGAAAGTCAGATGAGTATTTTTATGAGGGTGGCGCGAGTCAGTTTGTTGCTTTTCTGAATGAGGGCAAGGATGTGCTGCATGACGTTATTCACTTTAATGCCGAGAAAGAAGACATTGAAGTAGAGATTGCCATCCAGTACAATGCGGGTTATACAGAGACGATTGCTTCGTTCGTTAACTCCATTCCGACACGTGGCGGAGGTACGCATGAAACGGGATTCAAAACCGCCTACACTCGTGTCATGAACGACTATGCGCGCAAAACGGTGATGTTGAAAGAAAAGGATAAAAACTTGGAGGGCAACGATCTACGTGAGGGCATGATGGCTGTAATCAGTGTCAAAATGGCTGAAGTTGAATTTGTCGGCCAGACAAAGGATCAGCTGGGTAGCGCTTCGGCACGGAGTACAGTGGATGCCATCGTATCTGAGCAGATGCAGCGTTTTTTGGAAGAAAATCCGCAGATAGCACAAACTTTGATCAAGAAGGCAGTTCAAGCATCCAGAGCGCGTGAAGCTGCACGTAAAGCTCGAGATGAGATGCGTTCCGGTAAAAAGCGCAGTGAAAGTTCCAATTTGAATGGTAAACTGTCGCCTGCGCAGTCCAAGGATTTTACACGTAATGAGTTGTTTATTGTGGAAGGCGATTCGGCTGGAGGATCAGCCAAGCAGGGACGGGATTCCAAAATTCAGGCCATATTGCCGCTAAAGGGCAAGCCGATGAATCCGGAAAAATCCAAACTGGCGGATATTATGAAGAATGATGAGTACCGTGCTATTACAGCAGCTATTGGTGCGGGGGTAGGAACAGAGTTTTCGCTGGAAGACAGCAATTATTCCAAAATCATCATTATGACCGATGCAGATACAGATGGTGCGCACATTCAAGTGCTGTTGTTGACGTTCTTTTATCGGTACATGAAAGAGCTTATTGATGCAGGACGCATATTTATTGCTCAACCGCCATTGTATAAAATAACTCGAAAGTCGGGTAAGCTCGAAACGGTGCGTTATGCTTGGACTGACGAGCAACTTGATAATTATTTAAAAGAATTTGGACGAAATTTTGAGCTTCAGCGCTATAAAGGACTTGGGGAAATGAACCCTGATCAGTTATGGGAAACAACGATGAATCCCGATTCACGCACCTTGTTACGCGTTCAGATAGAGGATGCAGCCAAGGCTGAACGCAGGGTGTCCACTTTGATGGGTGATAAGGTGGATCCGCGCAAGCGCTGGATCGTGGAAAACGTAGATTTCACGGAATACGTAGAGTAGTGCTATCAAAAGAGGTGTATACATGAGCTTATCGGAGCAGTTTTTGCCAGCTTTTCTGGAGGAAGTGGTCGGTGACCGCTTTGGCCGATATTCCAAATATATTATTCAGGATCGGGCGATACCCGACGTACGGGACGGATTAAAACCCGTACAACGTCGTATTCTGTATGCAATGTACGATTCGGGCAATACGCCGGATAAAGCATATCGTAAATCAGCCAAAACCGTTGGGGACGTTATGGGTAATTACCACCCCCACGGTGACTCGTCGATTTACGACGGCATGGTACGGATGGCGCAGCCTTGGAAAATGAGTCACGTGCTGGTGGATGGTCACGGTAACTGGGGCTCCCAGGATGATGATCCGGCGGCAGCTATGCGTTATACGGAGGCTCGCTTGTCTCCGATCGCAATGGAAATGCTGCGCGATATTGAAAAGCGTACGGTTTTGTTCAAGGACAATTTTGATAACTCGGCCAAAGAGCCTGTTGTGTTGCCGTCTCGTTATCCAAATTTGTTGGTGAACGGTTCCAGTGGTATCTCGGCAGGATTTGCGACAGAGATCCCTACACATAGTTTACGCGAAGTTATTGATGCCAGCATTGCGGTGATGGAAAAGCCGGAGATTGAGCTGGAAGAGATTATGACCTTTATCAAAGGTCCTGATTTCCCGACGGGCGGACTCATTATGGGTGGCGAAGGCATCAAGGACGCTTACCGCACGGGAAAAGGACGCATTTATATTCGTTCCAAAACGGAAATTCAGTCCTTGCGCGGAGGCAAGCAGCAGCTGGTCATTACCGAAATCCCATACCAGATCGTCAAATCAAGGCTCGTAACCGCCATGGAAAATATCCGTCTGGAGAAAAAGGTGGAAGGGATTGCCGAGGTTCGTGACGAAAGTGGACGAAATGGTTTGCGCATTGTTGTGGAGCTGAAGAAGGAAGCCGATGCGGAAGGGATTTTAGCTTATTTGCTGAAAAAAACCGACCTACAGGTGGCATATAACTTCAACATGGTAGCCATTGTGAACAAGGCGCCACATCAGCTTGGGCTGAAATCTATATTGGAAGCGTATATCGCCCATCAACGCGAAGTTGTCACTCACCGTATCCAGTATGAACTGGAAAAGGCAGAGGATCGTGCCCATGTGCTGGAAGGTTTGGTCAAAGCACTGAACATTCTGGATGAGGTCATCGCAGCCATTAAAGCTTCCAAAAATCGCCAGGACGCGCAAAATAATTTGCAATGGATGTTTGGTTTTAGCGAACGGCAGGCAGATTCTATTTTGACCTTGCAGTTGTACCGTCTCACCAATCTGGAAATCACCACTCTTGAAAAAGAACTGGGTGACATCCAGAAAAAAATCGCGCAATATCGTTCTATTCTGGAAAGTGATCGCAAGCTGATCAGCCTGATTCGCAAGGAACTTTTGGAAATTCGTGAAAAGTACGGCATTGACCGTCGTTCAGATATCCAGGGCGAGGTAGAAGAGATTAAGGTGAACCTGGAAGTCATGGTGGGAGCAGAGGATGTGTTACTGACACTCTCAAAAGATGGCTATGTGAAACGTACAAGTATGTTGTCATTCACTCGTTCAGGCGGGGAACGTTCAAGTTCCGGTGTTAAAGAAGGGGATTACGTTACCCAATTGCTTGATGTGAATACGCTGGACATATTGCTCGTCTTCACCCAGCGCGGACAATACTTTTTATTACCTGTTCATCAGGTGCCAGAGTATAAGTGGAAAGAGCCGGGCACACCCATTGTCAACGTTATTCCGTTATCGAAGGAAGATCGTATCGTAAGTGTTATCCCGCTCAAAAACATCGAGGAAATAGGAAAAAGCCTAGTATTTGTAACAAAGAAGGGCCAAGTAAAGCGTACAGAATTAAAAGAATATGCTACAAAACGTTCTAGTGCCGTAGCCGCCTGCAAAGTAGCAGGGGACGATGAGGTATTATCGGTAACGTTAAGCGAGGGTACCCGGGATATTATGCTGATTACCCGCGCGGGTATGAGTATACGCTTCAAGGAGCAAGAGGTTAATGCGATGGGTCGCGTCTCGGCTGGTGTCAAAGGTATACAGCTAGCGGAAGGCGATGAAATTATCGCGGCGTTATGGGTAGAAGAGGATGAAGGAGAAGTGTTGGTGCTGACCGAGTCTGGTTATGGTAAGCGTACGCTTCTGCTGGATTATCCTACACAGGGAAGAGGCGGCAAAGGTATCACTACCTTTGAGTTCAAGGAAGGCAAACGAGTACGTTCGAATGGAACTCGAATCGTGGCTGCCTTCTATTGCCGTGAAGCTGTTCAATTATTTGCAATCACAGCAGAAGGACAAACGATGTCCTTCCTTTCGGAAAAGGCTCCTTTGACCGACCGAAAGGATACAGGCAAGCTGCTGGCTCCAGTGGAGAAGAAGGACGAAATTGTGAATGTGCTGTTGCGTAGTGAGCCGCAAGCTTCTCAGTCCATAGAATAATAGGAAAGTCAAGCGCTTATTAGCTCGAAAAAGAGAGGTCCTCTCGTGCCATTCCGGCACGAATGAGGACCTTTTTGCCGTCATGCTGTCGAACCCTGACCAGCCTTCAAAACCGAGGTGAGACTTCCTTCCCCTTTTCATTTGATGCTCCAAAAACGGCAGGAAACCAGGGCTGAATGGCGAAAATTTAATGTGATGAAATACAATCCGGACGGTGGCCCATACGGTAACTTTGATGCTTTTACTGACCCTGTTATTTAAAGGAGTGAGGCAAAATGCAAACGACCGAATTTGCGAAAATCTGGTCCAGAATGGCTAAGGATTATAAGGTTCATATGGAGCAGCAACTGGCTCCATCACTAACCGAAGCTCAACTTACGGTGCTGGAGGTTTTGAACGAATACGGCCGTATGAAACCGTCTCAACTAATCCCATATCTCGCCACCACACCAGCCGCGGTTACGATGCTGCTGGATCGGATGGAACGGAATCGACTGGTCACCCGTTTCAGAGACGTAAAAGACCGTAGAATTGTATGGATTGTCATTTCGGATCAAGGGAGAGAAGAAGTAGAGCGTGGATTACGAATACGGGATGATTTTCTGGGTTCTGCACTAAACCGAATTTCTCAGCACAATCAAAATTTGCTGGTTTATTTGTTGGGGAAAATTACAACGAAGGCGAAGACTTCAGTATCGGCAAGTGAGACTGAGGGAGTAAAGGAACCAATAGAGCGAGCAGAATAACTAGAATGGTGGCTGCATGAAAAGTAGCTGTACGCAGCAGATTATCATTTTAAGGCAAATAGGAGTGCGCGGATGTAAATACCTATCGTGGTATTCATACCGCGCTTTTTTGTGTTGAAGTATAGGTGATATTTGGGTGAATGTTGACATTTACATAAGAGATGATAAAATAATAGTTATTAATAAATAACAATTCGTGTACAAATAGTTGCTTGTTTATGTTATATGGATTGTGAATTGGGTATTAGAAAGAAGGATGGTTTCAGTGAGTGACAGAGAGGAAGACAGACTTGAGGTGTACCGGATTATTCAATCGGTAAGGGAGGTTAACAAAACGATATTTTATGCCTTCTGGAATGAGGAGCAGCATTTGGATCTGACGGCCATTCAGCATATGGCTTTGGCAATTCTGAATAAACGCCCCAACATCGGATTATCCGAGTTGGCAGATATAGCGCATGTGGGAAGCAGCTCTATGAGTGGAGTGGTTGACCGCTTGACCAAGGCGGGATATATTGCTCGCGGACGGCATGAGCATGACCGTAGATCCTTAGTGTTGACGCTTACGCCGGAAGGGAAAGATATCATGCAAAAAGTAGACGCCATGTGGATGGAGCGCGTCTTGCCCATTCTGGACATCCCGAAGGACCAGCTAGAGATGGTCCTGGATATCCATAAACAAATGATCATGAAATTAACACCGAAGGGAATGAATCAACTTGAGCAGTCCTCAAATGACACTACCAGGTAATGTACGCAGAGCACCCATTGTGGCCGCTCTGTTGATTGGCGCGATTGTAGCGATATTAAATCAGACGTTGATCAGTGTGGCTTTACCGAAAATGATGAGTGATCTGAATATAGATGCCAATATAGCTCAGTGGCTCAGCACGGGCTTTATGCTCGTGAATGGGGTATTGATCCCGGTGACCGCGTTCTTGATTGCCCGTTTCTCCACTCGTAAATTGTTTATTAGCGCGATGACTATTTTTTCAATCGGGACGCTGTTATGTGCTATAGCCCCAAGCTTCAGCATATTGCTGATCGGTCGGCTTATTCAGGCCGCGGGGGCAGGTATCATGATGCCCTTAATGATGGTCGTTATCTTGAACATCTACCCAATAGAGCGTCGTGGCCGGGCGATGGGAACCCTGGGGATTGCGATGGGTTTTGCTCCAGCCATTGGGCCAACCTTATCCGGTTATATAGTACAGCATTATGACTGGCGGGTATTGTTCTGGATCATCCTGCCGATATCAGTAATTTCAATTGTGATCGGATTTATTTTTCTGAAAAATGTAACGGAGCAGTCCAAGCCAAAGCTGGACATTCCAGGCATCATTTTGTCTACGCTCGGTTTCGGTGGACTGTTATACGGCTTTAGTGATGCAGGAACATCAGGTTGGGGAAGTATTCCAGTCCTGTCTACGCTTATCGTTGGGACAATTGCGCTTATTTTGTTTATTGTTCGCCAACTGAAGGCAGATGAGCCTATGCTGGAGTTCCGTATCTTTAAATACGATGTGTACAGCTTGACGACAATCATTAATGTGATTGTGACGATGGCTTTGTACGCCGGTATGATATTGCTTCCGATTTATTTGCAAAATATTCGGGGTTTTACACCGCTCCAGTCCGGTATGCTGATGTTACCAGGAGCGATTCTAATGGGGCTCATGTCTCCTGTAACGGGGGCTATTTTTGACCGAATTGGAGCACGCTGGTTGTCTGTAATTGGCTTGCTGATTATGGTTATAACGACTTGGGAATTTACGCGGTTGACCGAAACAACCACCTATATGACACTGTTAATTAATTATACGGTGCGGATGTTCGGGATGTCGTTGCTGATGATGCCGATCCAAACGGCCGGGTTGAATCAGCTTCCGCAACGATTGAATGCACATGGTACGGCGATGAGTAATACGCTGCGTATGATTTCCGGCTCGATTGGGACGGCAATTCTGGTGACAGTGATGTCCACACAAAGCAGCAATCGTTTGACATCGATTGTTACATCTGAGGGAATAAGCGTGACGGATAAAGCGGGGATGCTGGCTGCAGGTAATCAAGCTACGATTTATGGGATTAACTCGGCTTTTATCATTGCAACAGCGTTGAGTGTGGCCGCTCTGCTTTTAGCATTTTTCATCAAAAATACGAATGCACAAAACGCCCATCCCCGTCAACAGCTGGTAAACAGCAAGAAGGGGCAGTCCGTGGCTTCCTCGTCATAAAAGGATGAGATGACCATTAATTTAATTTTCTGCAACAAAGAACCTGCAATGCATGGTTGTTCACATGCGTTGCAGGTTCTTTGTGCAAATGGGGTTGAAGATCGATATTCAGATAGAGCAGGGCTTTCCGATTCAAATTTCAGACGTAATCATATTCTCATAAAGCGACCTTGGCCATTCATTCCATGGAAATTGGACAGGGGGTAACGAGTGAAATCTCATATCGTCCTTGCTAACCGGATGCGGTGCTCCAGCGAGTAAGGACCAGAGCGCCAGCTGTTGACCGGGTCGGCTCAGATGACCGCCATATTTTTGGTCACCGTAGAGGGGACAGCCGATCGCCTGCATTTGCACACGAATTTGGTGTGAGCGTCCGGTGTGCAACTTAATCTGTACGAGACTGAGTCCATCTGCTTGTCCGATCACGTAGTATTCCAAAATGGCTTCTTTCGCACCAGCTGTGCCAGGTCGAACCGCTTGAACCGTGTTGGTTCGGCTATCCTTTAGCAAGTAATGGGTTAGCCGGCCCTGTGGGTCCGTCGGAACGCCATTCAGAACTGCGGTATACAGTTTGTGAAAATGACGACTTCGTACCGACTCTGACAGGCGAGAAGCAGCTTTGGACGTCTTAGCAAAAATCATGGCCCCACCTACAGGCCGATCCAGTCTGTGAACTAAGCCCAAAAAAACGTTACCAGGCTTATTGTGTCTGATTTTTAGATCTTCCTTGAGTAAAGACAACAGATCAGGATCACCACTGGCATCCTCTTGCGTTGGAACATTGACAGGCTTTACAACTGCCAAAACATGATTGTCCTCATATAGGACAGGAATGTTCGGCTGTGCATGCTCATGCCGGGTAAGTTCATTTTGAGTCATAAGAGGAATTTAAGCCTCCCAGCGTCCGAGAATACCACAAGGCAAATTCAATCCCGAGCGTGTGATCGGCAATCCGATTTCACCAGCGCTAATTTGTCCGCCGTACTTTTGTTGCATGGTCATGCTCAGCATGTTGCGCAATACAGTAGGCGAAATACCTGTAGTATAGGAGTTAATCAGCATGAACAGCGGTTGATCCGAAATGATGCTCATGCAGGATTCGAGAAACGGGTATAAGCTTTCTTCAAGCTTCCAAGTTTCTCCGTTCGGTCCGCGTCCGTAAGAAGGAGGGTCCATGATAATGGCATCATAACGGTTGCCCCGACGTTGTTCTCGTTGCACGAACTTGAATACGTCATCCGTAATGAAGCGTACCGGACGGTCAGCCAGACCGGACAATTGAACGTTTTCCTTTGCCCACTGTACCATGCCTTTGGCGGCATCCACGTGAACTACACTGGCTCCAGCATACGCAGCAGCAGTAGTGGCTCCTCCCGTGTATGCAAACAGGTTGAGTACGGAAATCGGTCTGCCTGCGCCTTTGATTTTATCCATCATCCAGCTCCAGTTCGCTGCTTGCTCCGGAAAAAGACCGGTATGCTTGAAGCTGGTCGGTTTAATGTGGAATTTAAGCGGTCCATAGCTAATTGTCCAGCGCTCGGGGATAGGTTTTTTCATATCCCAGTTGCCGCCACCGGAGGAACTACGGTGATAATGCCCATGAACATTACGCCATTCGGCTGTTTCCTGGGCCAAAGGCCATATGATTTGCGGATCGGGACGACGCAGGACAATATCACCCCAACGTTCCAGTTTTTCACCACCGCCTGTATCCATTACTTCATAGTCTTTCCATTCTTGTGCTACATACATGTACAATCCATCCTTCAGCAGTCAATTCAGGATTCAGGCAGCAAGCTGCACAGAAATCCCCATATGGAGTCTATTGTACAACAAACCTCAGCAACAATCGAATGATTACATAAATAAGTAAGTAGTCAAATGGTCTAAAATATTTTTTCTTGGATGTACTTGTAATTATAGCGCTTCCATATTAGAATGAAATCAATCCCACTTGTACGTACAACAATCCGTTTTTTATTATAATAATGAAAAACGGATTGGATTGTACGTACATAATATTTTTTATCAACACAGCTGAAATTCTACTTAATTAAACAAGCCTCTAATTTAATGTGCTTATCCATAGAGTTTATCAGCCAACAGTCGCATGTAATGCGGCTGTTTTGCGTATATCTCCCCAAGATTAAAGCTAGTTTTTGAAATTAATATTTGACAATGAGAATCATTATCAAATATTATTTGAGTAACAGGGAATGAAAGCATCCCATATTTCAAATAAAGGTGAGGGATGAACTTGGGTAAAATCATGATTGCTTATGCCAGTTTGACCGGTAATACAGAGGAAATTGCGGAATTGATCGCCGAGGGCGTTCGTCAGGCAGGGCATGAGGCGGAGTTGAAGGCTTCGTATGATTGCAGCGCGCAAGAACTGCTCGCATATGACGGGTTCCTACTGGGTGTATATACATGGGGAGATGGTGAGCTTCCTGATGAATTTTTGGATTTTTACGAGGAACTAGACGAACTTGATTTGTCTGGTAAAAAGACCGCAGTATTTGGCAGTGGAGATACATCTTATACGCAATTCTGTGGCGCAGTGGACTTGGTAGAGGAAAAAGTCAAAGAACGCGGTGCATTGGTCATTCAAGAGAGTCTGAAGATTGAATTCAATCCATTGGATGATGACAAGGAGAATTGCCGAGCTTACGGAAGACAATTTGCACAGGCTGGTATTGAAGTGTCCTGAGAAGAGAGTGAGGGATAGGTATGCGCAATAGCGATAGCTTAAGCGGCTTTCCTCTTCTGCACGACTATCAGCTGGAGGAGATGTGGAGAACTCCACAGCCAATCCGTCAATCACAGAGGAAAAGAGGACGTGAGGGCTGGAATTGGCGGCAACGGGTTCAATATGCAGTAGGGCATGCGCTTAACGAATACTTTGGAATGGAAGTAAAGGTACGGCGGGAAGTCCCTGTCCAGTATGTGCTGGAGAAATGGTGGCCCAAGCAGTCAGATAGCTTTGAATCTTTGTTCCATTATTGGGATGTCAAAAATAAAGTGTCAGGTGAGTTGTCAAAAATTTGTGGCTTAAATAATGACTTGATGGTGCCTGTGATGCTGTATGAACAATTTTGTACGTCTGTGCCTGAGTTAGAGGTCAATATTTCGCTTATTGTTCAGGCTGCTTGGCAACTATCAGCAGAAGCAGATTCCCTGCTCATTCAAAAGTACATCGTTGACTATAATCCTAACGTTGTCAGTACATTCCAACATATGACAAATGTATTTTGTTATTATGCATTTGGAGCTCTTCCTCAGCTTATTGAGGTATACTGTCTGCTGGAAGGCAAAAAGGTTCGCTTCATTCCGGGACCTGCTTCTTTACAGCAATCTCTGGATTACGTACGGCTATTACGGGATTCCAAAGAGGATGTACATGGGACGGCAGAACGCTGCCGTTGCGGGGGGTGCATAGGGGAGCAAGTTTCTCAGGGAAACAGAATGAATAAGAACACGAAGGAAGGGCAGGAGGCGAAAAACTGCAAACAACGATCAGCTGTACCTACGCCTTTCTCTTAACGTTACTGTGTAACCCTTTAATTGTAAACTATCCCTTTTCGTGAAAGAGCCTTGGAAACAAGGTTCTTTTTTATGAAAAAAAATTATGAAAAAACTGAAAATTTATGTTGCCTGAATAGATAAATATATCTATAATATTTCAATGTACAATAGTTATATGAAAATATTTAAATATAAAAAGCGGTTTGTGGACCATGGATCAAATTGTCCTATGTACATAAGATAGTCCTGTCTTTTGCATGGAATGTTGCCATGTGTTTATTTACGTTCTCTATTTGGTTTAATGGCCTAATATTTCAATTTTAAAATATTAGCGTTGAATAATAAAAATTTTTTGGACAACAGGGGTGGAAGAAGTGAGTAAGAAAACTGTATTGCCAATCCTCATTGTACTGCTCATTCTGAGCGGTGGAGCTATTGGCTACTATTATTGGTATCAAGCAACACACTTTGTTAAAAGTGACGATGCGCGCATTCAAGCCGATCAATATAAGGTAATGCCGCAAATCTCTGGAGAAATTAGTCACATTGATGTGGAAGAAGGAGATGTTGTTCAGCGTAATGAACCGATTGCCGAGCAGGATGTATCGGGGTTGGATGCGAGCATGATCAGCAAGTCCGTACTGCGCGCGCCGATCAACGGAACCGTCATTAAGATTTATTCGAAAGAGCATGAAATCGGATCGCCGGGTAGTGCTGTTGCAACAATGGTGGATATGAACAGCTTGTACGTATCTACGAATATTGAAGAAACTGATATTAACCGTATTAAACCAGGACAGCTTGTTGATATTACGCTTGATGCAGCAGGTGACCAGGTGATTCAGGGGAAAGTTCGTAAAGTGGGCGAAGCCTCCAACGCCGTATTCTCACTCGTTCCTGCAGTGAACACAAGTGGTAACTTTAACAAGGTGACTCAGCGTGTGCCTGTAGAGATTGCTGTGAACAAGCCGAAGGATCTGAAGCTTATTCCTGGAACGAACGTGGAAGTAAAAATTCATACACCTTAAAAAGGAGGGGTCCATGTGGCTGCCAATGATATTGCTGCTGCTCCTTCGACAGATTCTTCCAAAGAACGCTGGCTTGCCTTTTTTGCTATCGTTTTAGGCGCCTTTGTCGCCATTCTGAACAACAGTCTGATCAATGTCGCCATTCCTAGATTGACGACAGATTTAGGATCTACGACGACACGTATTCAGTGGGTTATTACAGGTTACACGCTTGCATCTGGTGTAATCGTACCGATTACCGGATATATGGAGCAGCGCCTCGGATACAAAAAGTTTTTGATTCTTGCGCTCAGCGTATTTTCGCTGGGAACGGGAATATGTATTTTTGCATGGAGTGATTCTTCCCTGATCGCAGCACGGGTGCTGGCTGGTCTGGGCGGTGGTGTTATTATGCCGCTGAGTATGACGATTATTTACAAAATTATGCCGCGTGAACAAATCGGTATGTCCCTTGGTATATGGGGGATCGCCGCAATGGCAGCGCCGGCTGTAGGGCCTACGCTAAGCGGATATTTAATTGAGTGGTTTAACTGGCGATTCTTGTTTATTGTCAGTGTGCCAGTTGCTTTATTTGCTATTTTAATGGTTATTCTTCTAATCAAAGAACCGCCTAAAGTCGAGCCGAAGCCGTTTGATCTACCGGGGTTTTTGCTGGCGGCAACTTGTGCCGGAACACTCTTGTACGCATTGACAAACGGCCAGCGTGATGGCTGGACTTCTTTTGGAATTGTATCCCTGCTGTTTATTGCTTTCTGGGCACTTGTTTTTCTGATCTATGTAGAAAGCGGCAAGGATAATGCTGTAATTGAAATCTCATTATTCAAGAATTCAAAGTATACGATTAGTGTTATTGCCTCTAGTCTGGTCATGATGGGGATGTACGGAGGAACGTTCCTAACACCGTTGTTTTTGCAAAATATCCAGCGTGTGTCACCGATTGATACCGGTATTATCCTCATTCCACAGGCCATTGCCATGGCGGCTATGATGCCTATTGCCGGGAAGCTATTCGATAAGTTCGGCATTGTGCCTTTGGGACTTGTGGGCCTGACGCTAACCAGCTTTATGACCTATCATCTTCACCAGCTTACGCCAGATACTTCGCATGCCTGGTTGGAAACCGTAATGGCATTACGGGGTCTGGGAATTGGTATTTGTATGATGCCATTGTCCACGGTCGGCATGAATGCCGTTCATCCGAGCAAGGTAGCCAATGCGTCTACAGCGTCCAATCTGGTACGTACTGTGGCTGCATCTATGGCGATTGCGGTGTTAACCGCCATTATGCAAAGCCGTTCGGCTGCTCATGCCCAGCAAATTTCGGAGTCCATTACACCAGACTCGGCTCATGCGCTTCAAGCGACATTGGGCAGCTCATGGATGTCATCCATAAGTAGTTTAATTACACTGGATGCTACATCAAGAGGAATTGGGGATACGTTCCTCATTTCATCCATACCGCTGTTTTGCACAATTCCACTCATCTTTTTGTTTATTCAGAGGAAGAAAGCAAAGACACAGCCGGAAGCTTAATAAGTGAAGTACAAAATATCGACTGGATGACTTACATTATTTCCACGGACAGAAAGAAAGGGAATTATCATGAAAATATTGAGAGTAGAAAGTACATTAGCGGCTTTAGTGCTCGGCGGCGCAGTGCTGGCAGGCTGCTCCAGTAATAGCGGGGCGGCTCAGGACATGGTCGTTCCGGTTAAAATCAGCCAAGCACAGCAAGGCATCATCGGACAGGGAAATATTTATACAGGAACGGTAACACCTTCGGAGACGGTGAACATTGTGCCTAAAGTGGGCGGTAAAGTGGTTGAGCTGCCTGTGGATATTGGCTCCGAGGTTAAAAAGGGTCAAGTACTGTTCAAGCTTGATGATAAAGACATGCGGAATAATGTTGCGAAAGCTCGCGCCGCAGCAGCTGCGGCAGCAGCCGGAGTAAGTACCGCTCAAGCATCCCACGAATCTACGATGGTTCAAGCAAACTCGGGCTTAGTGCAGTCCAAGAGCGGCGTGATTCAATCCCAAAGCGCAATCAATCAGGCACAGGGGGCTATTAATCAAGCCACTACAGCCGTAGAACAAGCAACACATGGTGTCTCCTCGGCAGCCAATACGGTAAAACAAACGCAGCAAGCTTTGGCAGATGCACAGAAGAATGTAACACGTACACAAAGTCTATTTGATGCAGGTGCGAGCACTCAAGCACAATTAGAACAAGCCAAAACAGCAGTTGTGAATGCGGAAGCGGCTTACAATAATGCACAAAATGCGCAGGCTAATGCACAAGATCAGTTGGTAGCTGCGCAGAAGGCCTTGACTACAGCTCGCAACAGCTATGATTCAGCAAAAAATAGCTACAGTAATGCCAATAGTGGCTACAGCAATGCGCAAAACCAACTCAAAGTGTCTCAAAATACTGCGGTCATCGAGTCCAGCCAACAATCTCTTAAGCAGGCTCAGCTGAATGTAAACATTGCTCAGGATGCATTGGATGACACCGTTGTTACATCACCGATTAATGGTATTGTGGGTACGAAAAATGCAGAAGTGGGCGAAATGGTATCCGCTCAATCTCCTGCGCTGGTCATTGCGAATCTGAGTACGGTCAATACATTAATCTATGTTCCAGCGGAACAGATCAACAATGTAAAAGTAGGTGACAAGGTACAGGTTCGTGTTGCAGCGTCCAACATTGTAACAACAGGTACAGTTAAAAATGTAAGCCCGTTGGATGCAAGTGGAAAAGGCTATCCTGTAAAAATCTCAGTTGCGAATCCAGACACAAAATTGAAATCCGGCATGTTGGCTGATATCAGCTTTGTCGCTGCCAATGCACAAGAAGGCATTGTGGTTCCTACTGCGGCAGTTCAAAAGGATCAAGGTAAAGAATATGTATATGTTGTAAACGGAGACCATGCGAAACGTAAGGAAGTGAAGACTGTTCAGACGGCAGGTTCACAAACACTCGTTACCAGTGGCTTGGGCAATGAGGAGAATGTGATCGTGAATAATCTGGCATTGCTGTCCGATAACTCACCGATTACAATTAGCCAATAATTTGGTTCTAGAATTACTACTATATAATAGTAGAAGTTTATTATAGACATATGCGCAAGACAGCCTGCTTAGTGGGCTGTCTTGTTTTGATTTCATTGAGCACATTTTACATAGGATTGATGTCGATATAGGACTATTTTTGACGAACATTGGTAGAATAGGATAGACTAAATTGGAAATAGATAGTTTTCAAGCTTTATTACATTCTCAGATAAATGATCGGAGGAATTGTAAGATGGAAGTAAAATTGGTAGTGGATTTTGAAGCTTATGAGAATGGCCAAACGATGGCTAAATTGCTTGAGGAACTGGCAGCCAAGCCGGAGAGCGCGGAAGTTACGGATCTGATCATTGGAGATTGGGGTGGAGCCTATGAGAGCTCACCAGATGATTTCATCCCAGTGTTAGTGAAGCTTAAAGATCATTTCCCTAAGTTACGCAAGCTGTTTATTGGTGATATGGAATATGATGAGTGTGAGGTTTCATGGATTAACCAGACGAATCTATCCCCGTTATTAGAAGCGTTTCCAGCGTTGGAGTCCTTTCATATCAAAGGAAGCCAGGACCTGAGTCTGGAACCACTTCGTCATAACAACCTTCAGGAATTGGTTATTATTTGTGGCGGCCTGCCAGTGAGCGTTCTTCAGCAAATACACAATGCAGAACTGCCTGAACTGCGCAAGCTGGAACTGTATTTGGGTGTCGATAACTATGGTTTTGATGGTAACCTGAAAGATGTTTTGCCGTTTTTGAATAGCAATCCTTTCCCCAAACTTACATACTTGGGACTGAAAGATAGTGAAATACAGGATGAAATTGCAATTGCAGCAGCTAATGCCCTTGTGATTGGACAACTGGAAGTGCTGGATCTCTCACAAGGTACATTGTCTGATAAAGGTGCAGAAGCGCTGCTGGCTAGTGAAAGTATAAAAGGGCTGAAGCATCTGGATTTGAGCTATCATTATATGTCTAGTGAAATGATGCAACGTTGGAAAAGCTCGGGTCTATCTGTGAACGTGGAAGATCAACAAGAAGCGGATGAGGAAGATGATTGGCGTTATCCATCACTGACTGAGTAATTTGTACAAATGGACTTAAAACGGACTGTTTTCAAAATTAAAATGATCTAAAGTGAGGCGGCTCTATGGTTAAGATGTCAGACTGTAATGTCAGCGAGCCGTTTATCTTGTTCGGTAATCCGGGGAATCGTCGAACTACCGGGCTGCAGGAGGCGCGAAGCAGATTAATGCTTCCACCCGCTCTGGAGGTTTCCTATAAGAATGTGCTGGAAGCTATTCGGCAGAAACAAGGTCTGAGAGAGCTGATGGCGCGAATAGCTGCGCGAGCTACGCATGATAGCGTGAATGGCAGTTCCTTTCTGCAAGAGAGCATTGATCAGTTACTGGCGGGGCAGATGAACAGTGGTCCGCTGCTTCGTCTGGATGCACCGGGCGAAAGCTTTGAGGTAGAGCGTGAGTTGATTGCTCTTGGCGCCTCGGATGGTGAGGGAGACGATTCTCTGTTACCATGGCCCGAATGGACACAAGGCACAAGTATATCGGCGGCAGAAGCGCGACGTCTGCAGGAGCAGCACGGTCGTATTTGGCACCCGGCACAATGGTTCCGGGGCTATTGCCGTCTGCTGGCCTGGCTGCGGGATGAAGTGGCTCTGCTCTGGCCCTCGTCATACTGGATGAACGATCCGGCGGAAGTGGCCGTGATGTTCGACAAACGGCGTTGTAGCGCCGATTTAGGCAAGGCAGATATAAGAGTCCCGCCAGTGCTTGCATCTTCAGGTGGTGCATTTCATGATGTTGTCGATCTGCACGCGGCAATAAAGGAGAGCGGGTTTCACCGCGTATTTGTGAAAATATTTTGTGGGTCTGGTGCTTCTGGTGTCATGGCCTATCAGGTACATCCCCATACACACGCGGAACTGGCGGTGACCACGATTGGAACGGAAATCATACGCGGACAGCGCGTGTATTATAATGCCGGACGACTGCGTCGTTATACGGATAAGCAGGACATTCATGCTATCCTTAACTGGCTATGCCTGGAAGGGGTACATGTAGAGCGCTGGATTCCCAAAGCGACCCTGAACGGGCGTGTTTATGATGTGCGCCAACTCGTGTGCGGATCAGAAGCTTGCCATGCGGTTTTACGTTTGAGCCACAGCCCCATTACGAATTTGCATTTGCGTAATGAGCGGCTCACGCTGAAGGAAGCCGGATTACCACAGAATACGGTGGAATCGATCCAGCTTACGGCGATAGCCGCTATGAGTGTTTTTCCAGCCTCCATGGTTGCTGGACTGGATGTGCTGGTTCCGGCTCATGGCGGTCGTCCCTATGTATTGGATGTTAATCCGTTCGGTGATTTGCTGTACCGGGTTGAGCATCAGGGTTGGAATCCGTATGAATGGGAAATGCAGCACCTCGCTAATAGGAGCGTGGGTACGGAAAGGAAAGACAGATATGATTGATATGAACCAAATTGTCGGCTCTCATGATATTGTCATGATTACGCTTGATACTCTGCGTTATGATGTAGCAAAGCTGGAGGAAGAGAACTGTCCGAATTTGTGCGGCTCCGGGTCGTGGGAAAAGCGTCATACACCGGGTAGCTTTACCTATGCTGCACATCATGCCTTTTTTGGCGGATTTTTGCCGACTCCAGCGAATACGGATAAGACTTCACATATCCGTCTGTTTCACACAAAGGATACGGGACTGCGTACGCATCCACATACCTGGCTGTTCGATGCCCCGGATATTGTGTCCGGGCTAGAGGGTGAAGGTTATCGGACCATCTGTATCGGCGGCGTTATTTTTTTCACGAAGAAAAATAAGCTTGCCAAAGTGCTGCCAGGGTATTTCCAAGAAAGCTACTGGCGTATGAACTTTGGCGTTACCAACCCCCGTTCGACGGAGCATCAGGTGAATCATGCTCTGAAACTGTTGGGGAATACAGACCCGTCGCAGCGCTTGTTTTTGTTTCTGAATGTATCAGCGATCCATGGGCCTAATCATTATTTTGTGAAGGGCTCAGCTAAAGATTCAGTGGAGTCTCAACGAGCAGCCTTGCGGTATGTGGATGGTGAGCTTGGACGTTTGTTTGATGCTTTACGAAATCGGGGCAAGACGTTTTGCATGGTTTTTTCCGATCATGGTACAGCTTATGGGGAAGACGGCTATGAAGGACATCGTCTGGCGCATGAGGTAGTCTGGAATGTGCCTTACCGCGAATTTATATTATAAAGCAAATAGAAATATAGATTGCACTAGTAAAATATCAAGAAATCAATCCAGCGCGAGGAAGGAGCAGAAATGAAAGCCATGAATCTGAATCACTCACATCCAACGGGTGCGGTAGCCCCGGAGATAGACACAAACTTAGCACCCTCTAGGTTTCAGTGGCCTGAAACTCCTGCTGAATGGGCACGCACGATCCGTGAAGCTCCCTACCGCTCCTATCTGTACTCTTACCCGCATAAAACGGCCTATCGTTCGTTTGATACACCGCTCTCATTGCAGGAGCTGTGGGAGAAGGAGGAGTTAGAAAGCTATTTTTTGTATATGCATATTCCGTTTTGCGCGGCTCGCTGTGGATTTTGTAACCTCTTCACTTTGCCGGACAAGCGTCTGGATGTACATAAGGAGTATGTGGATGCGCTAGAAAGACAAGCCAAGCAATGGGCACCCATTATGGGCCGTCGGCCTTTTTCGCGTTTTGCGATCGGCGGCGGTACACCAACCTTACTGGAGGCTCCTTTGGTGGAGCGTTTGTTTGACATAGCGGAAAATATAATGGGACTGGACCCTAAACGAGCTTCTATTTCGGTGGAAACCTCTCCCGATACTGTGACTGAGGATAGGTTGGAGGTGCTCAAGCGCCGCGAGACAGATCGTGTCAGCATGGGAATTCAGAGCTTTGTGGAATCAGAAAGTGCCGCCATTTACCGACCTCAGAAGCCCAAACTTGTTAGAGAAGCACTTGAGCGGCTGGTGGAATACAACTTTCCATTGCTGAACGTGGATCTGATCTATGGCCTGCCTGGTCAAACGGTGGAAACCTGGCTGTATTCTTTAGAGGAAGCACTGTCTTACTCGCCAGGAGAAATTTTTCTTTATCCGCTATATATTCGAGAAAATACGATTTTAAAGCCAGGCTATACCGGGCTGGAACATGATATTCGTCTTAGCTTGTATGAAGTGGCGCGCGAACGGCTCAAACGGGCAGGATATGTACAATATTCCATGCGCCGTTTTGCAAAAAATGATGGTATATCCAGCAAAGCGCTTTTGCCCTACAGTTGTCAGGAGGAAGGTATGGCTGGTCTGGGGTGTGGTGCGCGATCCTATACACGTAATGTTCACTATGCCAGCCGGTACGGTGTTAGTGCAGCAGCTACGCGTAGTATTATCGCAGATTATGTTGCTGCGGAACGTCATGATCTGGCTGACTACGGCTTTATTTTAAATGTGGATGAGAGTAAGCGACGCTTTATCTTAAAGGCGCTTCTTCATCGGGAAGGTTTGGAGCTATCGGCCTATGCAGAGCGTTTCGATGTATCCCTGTCGGACGATTTTACGGGAATGTCATTGCTCCTGGAATCCGGTATGGCTGTCGTCGAGGAGGGTAGGCTGCGACTTACAGAGGAAGGAATGGCCTATTCCGATGCGATTGGGGACTGGATGATCTCCACATCAGTACGTGAGCGCATGGAAGGATATGTAGGCGCATGAGAGCGACCTTATATTATCGTGGTTCGTTGACCTCGTGCAACTATGCTTGCCCTTATTGCCCGTTCAGTAAAAACGTTGATAGTCGGGAAACATTGAACAAGGATCGGGCCCAGTTGGAACGTTTTGCCGATTGGGTTCGAGAACAGGGCGCTCTGGGGCATCGTCTCTCTATTTTTTTTAATCCGTATGGAGAAGCCTTGATTCATTCCTGGTATCGCAAGACCATGATTGAGTTTTCCCACATGGCGCATGTGGAAAAAGTGGCGGTACAGACGAATCTATCGACTAAGCTGGATTGGACGCAAGAACTGAACCCGGAGACTGCTGCGCTGTGGGCTACATATCACCCTGGAGAGACGAAAGAGCAAGTTTTTATATCGCAGGCTATGAAGCTATATGAACTTGGCATTTCCTATAGTGTCGGTACCGTCGGGTTAAGACAGGCATTTCCGGCTATTCGTTCCTTGCGATCGCAACTTCCAAGGGATGTTTATTTGTGGATCAACGCCTACAAGGATCGACCACATTATTATACAGATGCTGAGGTTGCTGAATTAACTACGATAGACCCCTATTTTCAATGGAATTTAAAGGATTATAGCAGTCAGGGGCGGGCATGTCGCGCTGGTGAAGATGTATTTTATGTCCAGGGTGACGGAAGAGTAAAACACTGCTATCAGGATCGACGGGTGCTAGGACACTTATACAGGGATGGTCTTGAGGGTCTGAGTGGCAAACGTCCGTGCCGGATGAAAGAATGCGGCTGCTATATCGGCTATATTCATATGGAGGAGCAGCCGTTTCGGGAAATGTACGGTAGTGGCTTACTCGAAAGGGTGCCGCAGGTACAGCTATCTCCGGCTCCATCATTTAGCAGACAGGCTATTCATAGAGCAAATGAATCCATATAACAAGGTCAAGGTACGTCCACGTCTAAATGTAATGCTATAGCAACCCTAATAATCTATTAGAAAACGAGCAAAAAAACCGACCCTTGCCATCAAGCGAAGGTCGGTTCTTCTTATGAAATAATCAAGTTTGGACAATAGCAGTAATTTCTTCATCTAGATCCAATCTGATTTGTTCGCGATAGGCACGAATATTGTATTCGGAATACAGGTATCTCAGAATTGCTTCAATCATATTGGCTTCCACCAGATATTGACTGCGGCCCTGTACATGGACTTCTGCGGAATAACCTGTATCCTCTTCCCAGCTTAATTCTACTGTTACATCAGTGGGCTGGACACCTTTGCGTTCAGCCATATGCAAGCAAATAGCGTTGACAATCTCATCCATACTCAAAATCATAGCTTAGTAACGTCCTCCGCGGGAATCATCTGGTCTCCGACGATTTTTAATAGCACGGTAGATACCTACTCCGGCCATGATCAGGACGTAAATGGCGAGAACGTTAACGGCCAGACCAAGCAAGCTACCCAATGCGCCCATGTTGCCGAACAATCCGCCGAAGAGCATACCTGCCAAACCGCCCAGCATCATACCTTTCAGGAATCCGCCGCCACCGCCAAGGAATCCACCAGTTCTGCTTGTATTACCGGCAGTTGCCCCTGACTTGGTTCCGCTATCTGACTTATTGACGCCACTGCTGTCATTTGCCTTGCTTGGTGTAGATTGGTATGATTTAGGCCCGGATTTAAACCCGCCGCCTCGCCTTGCATCAGCTGTAGATGGTGCGATCATAGCAATGAGTAGGGTAAAAGCCATCATCAGCATCATCATATTTTTCAAAGTGAATGTTTTTTTCATGTAAATATATCCCCCTTAGTAAATTTTTTTTATAGGTCAAACAACCGCTAACCAGTAATACGAATGGCATGGAAAAGGGTTTCAAAGAATTTTAATTTTTAAAAATTAAATAATAACGTCCCATAAATCCTATGCATGGATTGGTAAAAGCATTCAGCTTTGCGGCTTAAGTAAAAACGGATTAGTATCCGTACTGACATCACCGGCAAGCAGCATACGCAGAACCATTTGGCACCATTCCAGACCTGCTTTAGCATTCAAAAGTCCTTTTTGTACTAAAATATAGTCACCAAAGTTCTTACTGCCAAAATGTAAATTCTCTGCGGGAATGTCGTTCAGTATATCCTCAAGATGCTGGATTTTCTGAATAAAATGACGTTTGCGTTCCTCCAGCATACGATTGGCACTACTTTTGTCCGTCAACCAAAGACAGAACAGTCGAAGACTTAATTCATCCCGTGTAACCGGAGCAGCTAACGCTTCCTGGGACCATTGCTGAAGCATATGGATTCCCTTGTCGGTAATGGTATACATTTTCTTATCAGGCTTGTCGGACTGCTGAATCCAACGAGAGGCTAGCAGTTCCTTGCTCTCCATACGGGCCAGTAGCGGATAGATCTGACTGTGCTTAGCCTGCCAAAAAGGCTGAATACGCAACATCAGATCATAGCCGGAGGATTCCTCTCTTGCGAGAAGCCCCAACAGACCATACGATAGTAAATTCATAGATCTTATCTCCTTCATCCATCATAGTAACGGTTGTAACAGCACTGCGGCAGGTATTCTGCTGCTTCATGAAAAGTGTACACTGAAACTGTATGGTTTGACAACTTTCAGACAGGTCGTTCACAGGTTAGCCAAAATTGGCTCTTGTCATTCTCCACGTATATGCGCTTTTTTTCATAAAAAAGGGTAGTTTAGGCTCGTATGTACGAGCTTAAACTACCCTGGTAACTTTCTGCCGAAGCGTATCCTGTTTACTGTTCATTCCCGTCAACGACAAGCGTTAACGCTCCTGTATCTGGATGAATAACCATGCCGTGAACGGGGGCATTAGGGGGGAGAAGCGGGTGATTCTTAATAAGCTTCACGGTAGTTCTTACCCCTTCTTCAATGTTATCAAAACCTTTTAACCATTTATTTAGCTTAATGCCTGAATTTTCTAATGTGTTCAGCACTTCCTGAGAAATTCCGCGATCGAGCATTTCATTGACCATGTGATCTGCATTTAATGCAGCCATACCGCATTCATAATGGCCTACGACGACGACTTCGTCTGCTCCCAGCTCATACAGGGCGACTAGCACACTGCGCATTACGCTTCCAAAGGGCTGTGAAATAATCGCACCCGCATTTTTGATGATTTTCACATCACCGTTGCGCAGGTTCATAGCTTTTGGGAGTAATTCCGTTAGCCGTGTATCCATACAGGTGATAATGACCATTTTTTTATTGGGGAACTTGCCCGTTCTATAGGCCTCGTATTCTTTGTTTTCTACGAAAACACGATTGTACTCTAAAATTTCTTTGATGTGATCCACGATTGTTCCCTCCAGATTCTAATAAAGTTTGATATGTACAGTCCAACGTTTGTTTTAGGTCTTAGGAGCTGGTCGTACATGTTGTGTGTTGATTATACTTTTTAATATAAGTATCATCAAGTATAGGTATTGTAAAGTTTTAACCATTTTAAGTTAAAGAGGTGACCTCAAATATGACGCAACAGACGTTGGATCAATTGACGGCTTTAAAGGGGCTTGCACACAAAATTAGTAGTTATGGCGAAGCAGTAGGTCTGCTGCACTGGGATTTACGGACTGGCGCTCCGCGCAAGGGCGTTGATATTCGGTCGGAGACGTTGGGTATGCTGTCCACTGAAATGTTCAAGCTGATGATCTCGGATGAAATGGGACAATTGCTGCAATTTTTTGCCGTAGAAGACAAGCTGAAGCAACTGGAGGACAATGATCGCAGATTGGTGGAGGAATGCCGTAAAAATTATGAACTGAATCGTTCAGTTCCGGCAGACCGATACCGGGATTATAGCATTCTTGCAGCACAGGCAGAGAGCAAGTGGGAGGACGCAAAGGAACATAGCGATTTTGCCGGATTTGAACCGTACTTGTCTAAAATCGTAGACATGAAGCGTGAGTTTATCGGCTACTGGGGTGTTAAGGATACAGAGTATGACACACTTTTGGATCAATATGAGCCGGGGATGACGGTTGAAAAGCTGGATGCTGTGTTTGATCGTCTCAAGAAGCGCCTTGTGCCCCTATTGTCTAAAATTCAGGCTTCATCGAACCAGCCGGATAAGAGCTTTTTAGATGGTGTGTTTGATGTGAAGCAGCAGGAGAAGTTCAGCCTATTCATTTTAGGACAGATGGGGTATGACTTTGACGCAGGTCGTTTGGATGAGAGTGTACATCCTTTCGCAACAGGATTAAATCCAGGTGATGTGCGTATAACAACTCATTATCTGCAAGATGATGTAGCCAGTGCTATTTTCAGTTCGTTGCATGAAGGAGGTCATGCGCTGTACGAACAAAATATTGCTCCAGAGCTGGCAGGATCACTACTGTCTGGAGGAACCTCTATGGGGATTCATGAATCCCAGTCCCGCTTGTGGGAGAATAAAATCGGACGCAGTCGTGCTTTCTGGGATCGGTATTACGATGATTTGCAAAAGCATTTTCCTGATCGTTTGGCAAAGGTTACGGCAGAGCAATTCTACCGGGCAGTCAACCGTGTGGAAAATTCACTGATTCGTATTGAAGCGGATGAGCTAACATATAATTTACATATCATTATCCGTTATGAAATTGAAAAAATGCTGTTTAATGAAAAGCTGGATGTGAAGCGTCTCCCCGAGGTGTGGAATGCGAAATATAAGGAATACTTGGGACTTGTTCCACCGAATGACGGACTGGGCGTACTTCAAGACGTTCACTGGTCCGGCGGTGATTTTGGTTATTTTGCTTCCTACTCGCTTGGCAATATGTATGCAGCGCAAATTTTGGCGACATTACGCAAAGAGTTGCCAAATCTAGATGAATTAATTGCTGCTGGAGAGCTTGAGCCGATCAAGCAATGGCTGACCGAACGTATTTACCGTTACGGCAAGAGTCGGACGCCGTCCGAGTTGATTGTAGCCATTACAGGTGAGGATCTGAACCCGGATTATCTCGCCGACTATCTGGAAGAGAAATATACCTCCATATACAAGCTGTAAATCATATAGCATCTACCCCGCGTTCCCGGGCGAACGTGGGTTTTTTTTTTGCAATTAACCAATATATCGACAATGGCATAACAATATATGAAGTCAACCGATGTAAAAAGGTGGGGAGGGAATAAGGATGAAAAACGGCGCTCGTTTCAAAGCTGTGGTGGCTGCGGCACTACTCGGATTACTGTTGCTCAGTGGGTGCACCCCCAAAGGAGGGGAGCAGACGATTGAGATCAGATTAGGCGAGGTAGCCCGTACGGTCTTTTATGCACCGCAGTATGTAGCCTTGAGCCAGGGTATGTTTGCTCAGGAGGGACTGGATGTCCAGCTGGCAACGATTCCCGGGGGTGACAAGGCAATGACGGCGTTGTTGTCCAATCAGGCGGATATCGCGCTCATCGGCGCGGAAACATCTATTTATGTGTATCAGCAAGGAGCAGAAGACCCTATCATTAATTTTGCCCAACTGACACAGACGGATGGAACCTTTTTGTTTGCCCGTCAAACGCAGGATAGCTTTGAATGGGAAAAGCTGAGAGGACAAAATTTTTTGGGGCAACGCAAGGGTGGAATGCCGCAAATGTCACTTGAATTTACGCTTCGCAAACACGGCATTGATCCTCACAAGGATCTGAAGCTGATTCAAAATATTGATTTTGCTAATGTTGCCTCTGCTTTCGGCTCCGGTACAGGGGATTATGTGCAGCTGTTTGAACCGCAGGCATCTATTTTTGAAAAGGAAGGTCGTGGGCGGGTTGTTGCCTCTATCGGTGTGGAGAGCGGCGAGTTGCCGTATACAGTATATATGGCTAAGCAAAGCTACCTGAACAAAAATAGCGAGGCTGCACAGAAATTCACAAATGCTGTATATCGGGCACAACAGTGGATTGCTACGCATTCACCTGCACAGATTGCCGAAGCAATCACGCCCTATTTTAAAGATACAGATTTAGCTGTTTTAACGAGTAGTATCAAGCGATATAAGGAACAGAGTACCTATGCTTTGAACCCGATGATTGAGGAAAAGGAATGGAAGAACTTACAGGATGTCATGACCTCGGCAGGGGAGCTTAAAAGTTCGGTTGCACTAGATAAGCTAGTGAACCCAAGCTTTGCACAACAAGCGATTTCGTCAAGCTCTACCGGGAATACTGAACCGCCTGTGAAAAAGAGCACAACTGAATCTACGGATGCAGGTGTCGGTGCTGGAGGTTCGTCATGATGGAGGAACGGAGTGGCCTAACTTTGGACGCGACCATCCCGATGGTGAGACTGGAGCAAGTGACGCATGTCTATGTAACGGATCGTGAAGCTTCGCTGGCGGTTGAGAATATTGATTTTTCCGTAGAGACAGGGGAATTTGTCAGCTTGGTTGGTCCAAGCGGCTGCGGCAAAACGACGATCCTGTCCATGATCGCGGGGCTACTGCGTCCAGCGGCAGGCCAAGTTATGTTGCAAGGTCAGCCGGTAAGTGGTCCGAGTCCAGAGGTCGGTTACATGTTGCAGCAGGATTATCTGTTCCCGTGGCGGACGATAATGGATAACGCATTGTTGGGTCTGGAGCTAGGCAACAGAGTAGATGAAGCTGCGCGTGAGCGGACACGGCTGTTACTGGAAGGCATGGGTCTGGGAGGGAAGGAGCATCTGCATCCATCCCAGTTGTCTGGGGGAATGCGCCAGCGCGTGGCGCTGGTACGGACGCTGGCGACCAATCCGGGACTGCTGCTGCTGGATGAACCGTTCTCCGCGCTGGATTATCAAACCAAGCTACAGCTGGAAGATCTGATTGCGGAAACCTTGCGCGAGCGGAGGAAGACGGCTATTTTAGTCACACATGATTTGGCCGAGGCCATTGCGGTCAGTGACCGGATTATAGTGATGGGTCGAAATCCGGGTCATATCCGACGTACCTTCGAGATTCCGGATTGCATCCGAGAAGCTCAGCCTTTTTATGCACGCGAGCAGCCGGGTTTTAATGAGCTTTTTCATGAAATATGGGGTGAACTGGAGGCTTCGGGAGCAAAGGAGTGAGTTAACGTATGAAGGACGAAGCGGATCAGCTTGAGCAACGTTGGATTCAAGGACTACATCAGGCGTATTTACGCAGCAGGCGTTCGCAACGATGGTTAGTGACAGGTGTGCAGACAGCTATTTTACTGCTTTTGTTTGTGCTATGGGAAATTGCAGGCCGTTTGAAGTGGATTGATGTACTACTGTTCAGCTATCCGAGCAAAATTTTTACCCAGATCGGTAAGGATGCGGTCAGTGGTGAATTATGGGGACATGTAGGTGTCACCGTGGGAGAGACGATGGCGGGGTTTTTACTCGGTACACTGTTAGGTACGTTGCTGGCTGTACTTATTTGGTGGTCACCGTTTTTGTCGAGGGTGCTTGATCCCTATATGGTCGTGTTCAACAGTATGCCTAAGGTGGCGCTAGGTCCAATTTTTATCGTCATGTTTGGGGCGGGATTTACTGCTATCCTAATGACAACCCTCTCCATTACCGTTATCATTACGACACTAGTCGTATACAACAGCTTTCAGGAAGTCGATTCGAATCTGATCAAAGTGGTTCGCACGTTTGGCGGATCACGCCGTGATACGTTTCAAAAGGTGATTTTACCTGCATCCTTTCCTGCAATCGTCTCTACGCTGAAAGTGAATGTCGGTATGGCATGGGTTGGCGTGATAGTTGGTGAATTTCTGGTGGCTAAAAACGGCTTAGGCTATTTGATTATCTATGGTTTTCAGGTGTTCAATTTCACGCTGGTTATGTCCAGTCTGTTGATCATTGCTGTCGTAGCTACACTGATGTATCAGGCGGTTGTGTATGTGGAGCATCGTCTGCTTTCGGGTCGTCCTCATCGGTAATAATAAAATTTCTGAACATTTGTGTAAAGCGTGAAAATAAAGTACCATGAAAAATGAAAATACTTAAAATTTATGAAAATGAGCATTATGCATAAATTTCGAATTATGCAAAATGCTGAAACAGATTTCATCTAGAGAGGACAGAAATTTTTCATGGGCTTTCGTACGATTAAAACGGCTATTGCCGCATTAATGGCCGTACTTATTGCGGAGGGTTTTGGCATTCATGGAGCCACCTCAGCAGGGCTTTTAGCGATTTTGGGGGTGGATGTCACACGCAAGAGAAGTCTCCGTACCATTTCGGCGAGATTTTTTGCATCCGTCGTGGGGCTTCTTTTTGCTTGTGTTTTGTTTGTGGTATTCGGGTTCCATGATTGGGTACTGGCATTATATATTTTAACGGCGTTTCCAGTCATTGTACGGGTGGGGTTTAAAGAAGGGATCGTCACCGGTTCGGTCGTAGTTTTTCGCGTATTCAGCGGCGGCGTGATTGATATGGAGGTACTGCTGACCCAGCTAGCTCTGCTAGTGATTGGACTGGGTTCCGCGATGATTGTCAATTTAGCCTATATGCCGGGTTCTGATAATACAATGCAACAAATTCGGCAGGAGGTGGATCGGACATTTTCTGTTATATTCAGAAATATGGCCAATACGCTGCGTAGTCCAGCATACATATGGGATGGCAAGGAAGTTATTGAAGCGAACAGCGTGATAGCCAAAGGGGTTACTGAGGCGGGGCGTTCCTTGGAAAATCAGATGCTTCGTCCCCAAGAGGGCTGGAATGTGTATTTTTATATGCGAAAAGAACAGCTGGATTCGATCCAAAACATGATGCAGTTGATCGCACAAATGTATCAGCATATGCCGCAGGCCAAGCTTCTGGCCGAGCTGTTCGACCAGCTTAGCAATGACGTTTTGGCTGGACATTATACGGGACAGACCGAGAAGCTGCTAGAGCAGGTTCGTGAAGAATTTAAAGCCATGGAGCTTCCCGCAACCCGGGAGGAATTCGAGATTCGCTCGGCATTATTGCAGCTCACACATGAGCTTCATCAGTATTTGAAAATTGCGAAAAAGGACAAGGCCCCTACTCCGGTGAAAAACTAGAGTAAAGGCCTTGAGCGGCTACTATCCATGACGGACAGTAGCCTTTTCTTGTTCAGTAATGGTAGAAGTCGGAAGATTCAAAGTCCGTTTGTGCCGAATTCGGTCTGTGATCCATAAGACAGCGGTGATCAGGCAAGGGTACAGCATAGCCCATCCGACAAAGGGGAAAACGATCGCCGTAGAAATGAACGATATCCAACTAATGGAAACGCCCCAGCGACTACCACGCAGAAGCTTAATTCCTGCTGCACAACCTCCTAGATAGGTCAGAATAAAGGTGGCGTTCGGGAACTGGATCAGGTTAGTGAGTGAAACAGCGCCACTACCGTACAACACCATAATGATCACGAAGCAGACGCTAAGAAAAGCAATGCCTCCGATAGGGGTATGGAAACGTTGCGATAACCTGCCCATCCAGCGAAAGGCCTGTCCTTGCCGGGATAAAGCATAAGCCACACGTGAAGCGGCACCAACATAAGCAATAATAGTAGCGGTACAAATAAAGATACCCGTCAAGCCTGCAATTATCGCGCCCCATGGCCCGATAGCTCGACTAATTACCCATACGAGCGAAGCATCCGAATCCCCTGCAAGGTAACTTTGTGTGCCCACAGTAGCCAGCGCAGTTAAGAAATAAAGTAAACCGACAATGACGGCTGCAATGGTCACACCTCTAACGGCCGCCCGCTGAGGATTGGTGAATTCCTCTGACATATGGGACACGGCCTCCCAACCGATAAAGCACCAAAACAGAATCGCGGCCGATTGACCGATAGAGAGCCAGCCATGTGGAACAAACGGGGTGAAGTGGACTGTTTTCATCTGAGGAAGTGCTGCGGCAATGGCGAATATAAGGACGGCAACGATAGCTATGACGACTGCGATCTGAATACGTCCCGCGACCTTCATGCCGATCCAGTTGATGATCAGGCCCACCGCCAGCATAGCAATGGCTAACATTATGCGGCTTTCCTCTCCCCAGCCCATGGCTGTGGTCATATAGCCGGCTCCAGTGAGTGCGGCAACAGGTGCTCCGATCGGAACCGACATGAGAAAAAACCACCCGATATAAGCACCGGCACGTGGGGAAAAGGCCAACGTGACAAAGTGCGATACCCCTCCCGCATTCGGGAATTTGGCAGATAGAAGCCCCATGGAAAGTGCCATTGGCAGGATGAGCAGGGTCATAAAACCCCATGCCAGCAGCGATGCCGGCCCCGCCATTTGGGCAGCAAGACCAGGCACAATCAATATCCCCGAACCCAGTACAGCTCCGATATAGAGTGCAATGGCCTGTGGAAGACCAATGGTGGATTGAAGTTTATTTTCATTTGTCATGCAGAAAAGCCTTCTTTCTCTTGTTATTTTCTTCAGCTTATCAGATAATCAATCTATCGGAAAAACGGAATATAACGATTGCTTGCATCGGAAAAACCGATTGAAGGAGCGGATTATGGAATCGCGGCATTTGTTTACCTTTTTAAATGTAGTTGAGGCAGGCAGTTTTACGCGAGCAGCGCGTATACTGGATTATGCACAGTCGAGTATCACTGCTCAAATTCAAGCGCTAGAGACAGAGTTGGGTACGCCGCTTTTTGATCGCATTGGCAAAAAAATCATGCTGACGGATGCCGGACGACGTCTGCTGCCCTATGCGCAGGAAATTTCCAAGATGCATGCTATGGCTAAGGATGCACTTCGTTCAGAAACAGAATTGGCGGGCACGCTGAAAATAGGAGCACCAGAGTCTCTGGCCGCTTTTCGTCTACCGAGTCTGATCCGTGAGTACAGGGAACGGTATCCGAAGGTTAAAATTGTACTTAAACCCGGCGAATGCTGGGAATTACGTGATCTGATTCGTTCGGGTGAGTTGGATTTGGCTTTTTTGCTTCAGCCTGAGACGGAGGATAGAGAACTGAATGTCACCACGCTTATTCATGAGCCGATGGCCTTGGTTGCTCCACTTAAGCATTCGCTGGTTACCCATACCCGGGTAGAGCCTGCCGACTTGAAGGATGAAACCATTTTGCATACGGAGGCAGGATGTACGTACCGTATCCTTTTTGAGCAGTATTTGAATAAACACGGTATTTTTTCAGACCCTAGCCTGGAATTTTGGAGTATTGAAGCCATCAAGCAGTGTGTCATGGCTGGATTGGGTATTGCGCTGCTTCCGCTGGTAACGGTACAAAATGAGCTGCGAGAAGGTAAAATGGCGCGTTTAGCCTGGGATGACAGTGAACAGCAGGTGGCTACTCAGGTCGCTTATCACACGAAAAAGTGGAAATCTCCGGCTCTTAGCGAATTTTTACAGATCGTTGAGCAGCATGTAACACATTGGCGTGCATGAGTTCAAGCCATCGCGGCATATGCTTATACAAATAATATTTTTTCCTTTTCGCCTATTCACTCAACATTCGCCCACAACCTGCATACATATGTATGGAATGATTGATTGTATGGAGGAGGTTCAAGAATGGCATTAAGTCATAAAAATCGTAGAGAGATTATTACCAAAGCGATCTGTGGTAAAGGTCGCAGATTCTCTACCGTAACCCATACCGTAACTCCGCCGAATAATCCAACGAGCATTTTAGGGGCATGGATTATTAACCACCAGTATGAAGCTGTGGCGGCGGGGGACGGCATTGAGGTCGTCGGGACGTATGATATCAATATTTGGTACTCATACGATAAAAACTCGCAGACCGATGTGGCCAAGGAAACGGTGTCGTACGTAGAAAATGTGCCGCTCTCGTATCTTGATCCGAAGCACCGGGCGTCTACAGTGGAAGTATCCGCCGAAGCTACACAGGAGCCGAGTTGCGTCGAGGCCAGTGTGTCTTCTGGAGGTGGCAGCGTAATGATCCGGGTCGAGCGGGAATTTGCGGTGGAGCTGGTGGCGGAAACGAAGATTGTTGTAGAAGTATTCCCGAATGGTAGCAGCGATGATTTTGAAAAAGACTTTGATTTTGGAGCGGAAGAGGGGGACTATGAGGAGCTCGACCCCGACCTCATTGACGACGAGCTCTGACAGAAGTAACCAAAAAGAGGGCCGCTTTACTCTTTGCGCCGGCTGATTCTGCGCAGGGGGCAAAGGCCCTCCTTTTTTATTGTTTGGGTTGAAATTGGGGTGAAATCCGTACGTAGTCCGTAGGGGGGAATATGATGCAGCAGCCGGGACAGGCGCTCATACGCTTCAGACAGATGCCAAATGATGAAAAAAAGCGTAGACTGGAGCGTTCAGGCATAGCGGTGCAGTGGATGGATAGCAGCCTTGCAGATTTTGCGATAGGCTACGCGGTGCAAATCCATCAACTGCGAGTGCTGGAAATTCGTAGACGTGCCATCGAGGGACCTTCCAAAGTCCGCGCACACGATCTATCTGAGCTGGATCAACGTTCACTGCTCTATGTCCGGATGGAGCGGCTGGCTGTACGTGCGTTGTACACACTGGGTTTGGACAGTGGTGAGGTGGTACTGACGCCGCTGGGGGAGCGCAGCTGTCAGGTGCGCGAAGTCTCGGCACAGCCATGGCTGAACGATAGACGTTTGGCCACGTTATATGAAATTGCTGCGCGTGAAGGGGATATTGAGGGTGAGAATCTTTCAGTGGAACGAGGGAGAGATCGACTACTCATCGGAATGGACCCCGAATTTGTGCTGGTTCGTATGCCAGAGGGACGGGTCATTCCGGCCTCAAGATATTTGGGTCGTCTCGGCATAGCCGGCTGCGATGCTGTTACTCGTCGAGGACGAACACTGTATCCAGTCGCTGAGCTTCGTCCTGCGCCAAGTGGAGATCCGGCCCGTCTGCTGAAGCATCTGCGTCAAGCTTTTGCAACCGCAGCCCGGCGCATTGCTGACCGCACACTCATCTGGCAGGCGGGGGGGATGCCGCAACCGGGTTTTCCGCTGGGCGGACATCTGCATTTTAGCGGGGTTTCGCTAAACGGTGCCTTGCTCCGGGCACTGGATAACTATTTGGCACTGCCTTTGGCGCTACTGGAAGACAAGCGTGCGGCCCGGCGCAGACCGCATTATGGCAATTTGGGTGATTTTCGCCGTCAGTCGTATGGAGGCTTTGAATATCGTACACTGCCCAGTTTTCTTATTTCGCCACAGCTGGCGAAAGGTGTGATTGGAATGGCGTTTCTCATTGCTTCTCAATATCCGCGTTTGCAACGTAGGCCGCTGGGTCAGGAGGAGGCTCACAGAGCCTTTTATGAAGGAAATCAATCTGTGCTTAAGGAGTATATGGAACCTCTTATTTTGGACATGGTTTCACTGGAAATATACTCGCAATATGAGGCTTATATAAGCCCATTGCTGGACAGCCTCCGCAAGGAGAAACAGTGGGATGAATCACGGGATTTGCGGCCGTATTGGAAGCTTACGTAAAATCAAGTGTCGACACCAGGAACGGTTTCATGTTATCGACTGTCATTTTTGATATAATGAGAGATAATTATAAGTTTAAACGGAACAAAGTGTGGGGGTTAGTGAACGGTATGTCCAAATATACACCGATGATTGAGCAGTATTTATCCATAAAAGAGCAGGCTAAAGATGCATTTTTGTTTTTCCGTCTGGGAGATTTTTACGAAATGTTTTTCGATGATGCAATTCTTGCATCCAAGGAGCTGGAAATTACACTTACGGGTCGTGAGGGTGGCGCCACGGAAAAAATTCCGATGTGCGGCGTGCCTTATCATTCAGCTGAAAATTACATACAGCGCCTCATTGAGAAGGGTTATAAGGTGGCCATCTGTGAGCAAATGGAGGAAGCCTCAGCTACGAAGGGGATGGTGCGGCGGGATATTGTCCGCGTTGTGACCCCGGGAACGGTAATGGAAGGCAAGGTGCTGGGTGACAAATCCAACAACTACATGGTATGTGTCACAGAGACGGACGGGATGCTGGCGCTTGCGGCGTGCGACTTGTCAACAGGTGAATTGTATGTGACCTCTGTGCCTGATTCGAAAGAATGGCTACTAGATGAAATTAACATTTATGAGCCTTCCGAAATGTTGGGAGATGGTCATCTGCTGGATTTTGTGACATCCCGTATGTCCCCCGTTGGACGGCGTGTTGTGTATACAGCCTGGGACAAATCCAAGGATGATTTGGTTCGGGATCAATTTGGGGAAGCCACGTGGGCAAGGCTTACGGAGGAACGCAGACGGTGCGTATCGCGCTTGATTTCCTATTTGAATGAAACGCAAAAAAGATCGTTAGGCCAATTGACCCAAATCTCGGTATATGAGCCAAACCATTTTATGATTCTGGATCCATTTACCCGCAGGAATCTGGAACTGGTGGAGACGGTACGGGAACGCTCCAAGAAAGGCTCGTTGCTGTGGCTGTTGGACCGCACAGAGACTTCCATGGGAGCCCGTCTGTTGCGTCGTTGGATTGACAAGCCACTGTTGAGCAGCAGTCTTATTGAGGAACGCTTGGAGGCGGTGGACAAGCTATACCACCAGTTTATTTTCCGAGAGGATGTACGTGCTCAGCTTAAAGAGATTTACGATCTGGAGCGTCTAGTTGGGCGGATCGCCTTTGGTAGTGCTAATGCACGTGATCTGATCGCCCTCAAGCTGTCGCTGGCCCAAATTCCTTCTTTACGCGAGCTGTGCGCTGAATCTCCTTCGAAGACGCTGAGACGGATTGCACAAACGCTGGATAGCTGTACAGACCTGTGTGCGTTGATTGAGGAAGCGGTGGCGGATGAACCGCCAATTTCCGTAAGGGATGGAGGTCTTATTAAGGAAGGCTACCATCAGCGTCTGGACGAACTGCGCGAGGCGAGTGTGAACGGTAAACGTTGGATCGCTGAGCTAGAGGCCAAGGAACGTGCAGCAACCGGCATTCGGTCACTTAAAATTGGATACAACAAAGTATTTGGTTATTATATCGAGGTGACCAAATCCAATTTGGCTTCATTACCAGAAGGTCGATATGAACGCAAACAGACGTTGGCGAATGCGGAACGGTATATCACACCGGAGTTGAAGGAAAAGGAATCTCTAATTCTGGAAGCCGAGGATAAAATGGTTGATCTGGAGTACACGCTTTTTACAGAGCTTCGCAGTAAACTGAACGCTGAAATTCCCCGTTTGCAAAAGCTGGCAGAGCAAGTGGCTGAAATTGACGTGTATCAGTCGCTGGCATCGGTTAGTGCGGAACGGGGATTCGTGAAACCTGAGCTGACTACAGGATATGATTTCGTAGTGGAGCAGGGGCGCCATCCCGTGGTGGAAGCTGTAATGAAAGATGGCGGTTTTATCGCCAACAGCACGGTGTTGGAGGAAGGCGATGCGCATATTCTACTTATCACCGGGCCGAACATGGCTGGGAAAAGTACGTATATGCGTCAGGTTGCGCTTATTGCAATTATGGCTCAAATTGGCTGCTTTGTCCCAGCTGCACGTGCCAAGGTGCCGATGCTGGATCGCATTTTTACACGGATCGGCGCGGCGGATGATCTCATCGGCGGGCAGAGTACGTTTATGGTCGAAATGGCAGATATCCAAGTAATGACGGACAAGGCAACTCCGCGAAGCTTGATCATTATTGATGAACTGGGACGAGGTACGTCCACTAGTGAAGGGATGGCAATTGCACAGGCAGTCATCGAATTTGTCCATGACACGATCGGCTGTAAGGCGCTGGTATCCACGCATTTCCATGAGCTGGCGCATTTGGAGCAAGGCCTGTCTTCGCTGCGAAATTACTCTATGGCCGTGCAGGAAAGCGGCGACAAGGTGAATTTCCTCCGCAAGCTCATACCGGGAGCGGCTAGCAGTAGCTATGGCATTTATTGTGCTCGGCTTGCAGGCTTGCCCAATAACATTATTGAGCGAGCGAATGGACTGCTGAATGGTTTTGAACAGGCAGCAGCTCAAGTAACGGCAGGTACCGAGATAGTAGTAGGAGGGAAGGAAGGGACTGATCTTCGTACAGTTTCAGGGACGGAAGATATTTCTTCTTTGACCGAATATAATTCAGGCCAGACATTGCGAGAAAGCGGAGAAACTGCATCATCAACTCAGTCTTTATCACAGCAGGCCACCCTGGTAAAAGAAGATACTCTACAGACTGTGGAGGATTCCAGCAAGTTGGAGCAAGGAGCAACCGAAGTGGTACAGCTGTCCATTTTCGGAGAGCAGGAGCTTGCCGCCTCCAAGCCCCATGCAGAGACAGTAGAGGCTAATCCGATTGTGCGCCAAATTTTGCGCAAGGTGAAAAATGCTGATGTCATGAATATGACTCCTTTACAGGCAATGCAGCTGTTAAATGATCTTAAAAACAAGGCCAATGGCCTGTAGTTAAAATAAGTGACATTTATTCCTATTTTTCATCACACTTTGAAGTCAGGAGGAGGTTAAAAGGATGTCTAAAATTCGGGTACTGGATGAACATATTGCGAACCAGATTGCTGCCGGTGAGGTCGTGGAACGTCCAGCCTCCGTCGTGAAGGAGCTGGTGGAAAATGCGATTGATGCAGGCGGTACGCGGGTGGACGTATGGGTAGAAGAAGGCGGTCTGCAAAGTATCCGGGTGACGGATAATGGAAGTGGCATTGAGCCTGAGGATGTGGAGACGGCATTCTATCGGCACGCGACAAGCAAAATTGGACATGGTCGCGACCTGTTTCAGATCACAAGTCTCGGCTTTCGGGGAGAGGCGTTGCCAAGTATAGCGGCTGTATCGAAAGTAGAGTTGCTTACAGCAGCCGGAGATGACGGGCGTGCCCGTAAATTGGTGATTGAGGGCGGTAAGCTGGTGCTTCACGAGGATGCCGCTAGTAGGCAAGGGACGGATTTTACCGTACGGGAGCTGTTCTATAATACACCTGCACGGCTGAAATATATGAAAACAATCCAGACCGAGCTGGGACACATTTCGGATGTATTGTACCGAATGGCGCTTTCGCACCCTGAGGTTGCCTTCACATTGCGGCATAATGGCAATACATTGTTGCAAACGCTGGGTAATGGTGATTTGCTCCAGGTGATTGCCGCTATTTATGGAACTTCTGCGGCGAAGTCCATGCTGCTGCTGGAAGGAGAGAGCCTCGATTACCGAATTAGCGGCTATATCAGCCGCCCAGAGTGGACCAGATCGAATCGGAATGCGATATCGACGGTAGTGAATGGACGTTTTGTGCGTAGCTACGGGCTTAATCAGGCGTTGCTCAAGGCGTATCATACCTTATTGCCGATCAATCGTTTTCCGCTGGCTGTGATCCAACTGGAAATGCATCCTTCTTTGGTGGATGTTAACGTTCATCCTGCCAAGCTGGAGGTAAGATTTAGCAAGGAAGCTGAACTGTTTCAGTTGGTCGAGGATTCGGTAAAAGCTGTTTTAGGGCAGCAAGTGCTGATTCCGAAGGCAGTCAAGCGCGAGATCGGTGGCAAGGACAGTGGCTCGTTTGTGCAGGAGCAGTTTCACTTCTCGAAGGGAAATGGTGCGGAAGGGGATGCTCCTTCCGACAAAGACCGGGGGGGAGCACTGCCACTTTCCGTGACCTCGCCGGAGAACCAGGTACCGGGCCAATCCAATCACTTGAACAGAAACGAAGAGAATAACAGAGGTAGCCAGGAGCGTGAGCAACGTCCGAGCAGGGATAGCCTCTCAGCCATTGGACGGGCAAACAACCTTTCAGGTAAAAGTATTAGTGATGATGAACTGGATGCAGATTTTGTGGAAGAAAACAACGGGAGTGAAGTTAGAGGGGACGTGCCGCTCCCTGATGGAGCGACTGTACAGTCGTCCGAAGGAGATAATGCTGCAATAGGCACATCTTCTTTATACAGTGGAGGGATAAAGGAAACGGCTGCTTCTGCTGCTTACCCATCTTCTGTGCCGCCGATTGCAGGACACGCTACGGATTCCCGTCATTTCGCGGATCAGAAGCCTCGCCAGCAACGTCTGAATGCAGAGCAATTGGCAGCGGTGTCGGGAGAAGTTCCAGAGCTGCCCACTTTTCCTGAACTGAATTTAATCGGTCAGCACCACGGGACATATCTGATTGCACAGAACGACCAGGGCTTGTATTTAATTGATCAACATGCCGCACATGAACGAGTCAATTATGAATTTTATTATGAAAAATTCGGTAATCCCGAGTCAGTATCGCAGGAATTGCTACTGCCAATTACACTGGATTTTACGCCTTCCGAGACAGAAAAGTTGAAAACAAGGCTGCACTGGTTTGAGCAGGCGGGGGTGTATTTGGAGCATTTTGGCGGTCAAACTTTCCGTGTCAGCTCTTACCCGTACTGGCTTCCCCAAGGGGAAGAAGCGGATGTTATTGAGGAAATGGCCGGATGGGTGCTCGAGGAAAGAGCCATTGATCTTGCAAAGCTGCGGGAAGCAGCCTCGATCATGTGCTCCTGCCGGGCTTCGATTAAGGCAAACCAGAAGCTGACTGACCGACAGGCTAGCGTGCTGCTAGAGCGTTTGGCAGCGTGCAAACAACCATATACTTGCCCTCATGGGCGACCTATTGTGGTTTCCTTTTCCACATATGATTTAGAGAAGCTGTTTAAAAGAGTAATGTAAGGGAGTATATATATGTTGCAGGATCGGGAAAACCATGAAGAAGAGCGGTCGAGGCTACGGGAGAAGAAAGTCGAATTACTGGTCACGACAGGGGATTCCCCCTCGGCTGAGGTTGTGGAGCGAGCGAAGCTGCTTGCAGCCGAGTTAGAGGTGTTGTATGCCCCTCGTCGTGGCATATCGGTAGCTAAGCTAATCGCGGCTCACAGAGTCCGCCAAGCATTGGTTCTGGTGCAGGGCGGAGTGAGGCTGATTAGTCCAGAACAATCACCGATGGTTTTTCACCCGAGTATGGGCTTCATTCGCGCCAAACGGGTATTAAAGGGTGAACCTGACCCGATGTTGACGGCTGCCCGGATCGTCCCGGGTGATACTGTGCTGGATTGCACCGCAGGACTTGGTACGGATTCTCTTCTATTTTCAATTGGAACGGGAAGCTCTGGACAAGTCACGGCTGTGGAGAGTTCTTTCCCCGTCTATGCTTTAATCAAGGATGGAATGAGGCATTACCGTTCCGGCAACGCTGAAGTAGATCAGGCCTTTTCCAACATTGATGTTCGTTTTGGTCATCATTTGGACTATTTGCGTAGTTTGCCGGATCGCAGTATAGATATTATTTACTTTGACCCTATGTTCCGTGATCCATTACTCGATTCCAGCGCAATCGGTCCATTGAGAGGGTTGGCTAACCCAGACGCGTTGAGTGAGGAAAGTATTATTCATGCGAAACGGATTGCACGAAAAACAATTGTATTAAAAGAAAAACGGGGTAGCGGGGAATTTGCCCGCCTCGGCTTCCGTGTGGAGCAGCGGGGCACAACGAAAACAGTGTACGGAGTGATTGATATTGACAGTGGCACCTAAGCCTAAATTACTTGTTCTTGTTGGCCCGACTGCGGTTGGCAAGACGAAACTAAGCATCGAGATGGCTCGACAATTTGACGCGGAAATTATTTCCGGGGATTCCATGCAGGTATACCGTCATATGGACGTTGGAACTGCCAAAATTTCCGAACAGGAAATGGAAGGAATCAAGCACCATTTAATTGATATTCATGAGCCTGAATACCCATATTCAGTAGCTCAATTTCAGGAAGACTGTCGTCGTCTCATACCTGATATTCAATCTAGAGGAAAGCTACCGTTTATCGTAGGCGGAACAGGTTTATATGTAGAATCAGTCTGCTATGAATACCAGTTTTCCGAGGTGGGGGCTGACGAAGCTTTTCGTCAGGAACAGCTTGACTATGCCGAACAGTTTGGAGCTGACGCGCTTCATGCGCGACTACAGGCGGTTGATCCCGAAAGTGCACTTCGTCTGCATCCTAATGATCGTCGTCGTGTCGTTCGGGCACTGGAAATTTACCATGTTAGCGGAACGACACTTAGCTCTCAACTTGCCAGTCAAAAAAAGGAATCTCCCTACCAACTCTGCATCGTAGGTTTGACAATGGATAGGCAAATGCTATATAAACGTATTGAAGACCGAATTGACGGGATGCTCGATCAAGGGCTTGTTGCTGAGGTAACCTCCTTAATGGAACGGGGAGTGCGAAGCGATGCCATCTCCATGCAAGGTCTAGGCTATAAAGAGATATCCTCCTACCTGCGGGGAGAGGTGTCTTTGGAAGAGGCGGTGACTTGGCTAAAACGGGATACGCGTCATTTTGCGAAGCGACAGCTCTCGTGGTTTCGCCATATGAAGGATATCCAGTGGGTAGATGTCACTGATTTCGGAAATTTTTCTGCTCATGCAGCCCGAATACACGAAATTATAGCAGGAAAGTTCCGGACAGACCTTGAATATACTTCAAAACAATCCAAATGATTATTGGGGGTACGGCTAAAATGAACAAGTCCATTAATATCCAAGATACGTTTCTGAATCAATTGCGCAAGGATTCTATACCTGTAACGGTATACCTCATCAATGGATTTCAGGTGCGAGGGACGATTAAAGCATTTGACAATTTTACGATTGTTATCGACTCGGATGGAAAGCAACAGCTGATTTACAAGCATGCCATCTCCACCTTTACACCGCAACGCAATGTATCGCTTGTACAGCAACAGGATAACGCTAGCGATAACTGATTACGGCTTGACGGTCGTCCGGGTTCATGAAACTTTTCAGGCGTCCGTCTCGTCTAACTGTATAGGAATGTGACCGGGAGCAACCTGATCAGGGTTGTTCTTTTCATTCCGTTTACTTTCATGCTGCCGACAGCAAGCTTTAAGCTTATGTTAGGTATCATATGATTATTCGCGAAAGGGAGTCAGGGGAATGCCAAACGATTCATTGTCCAGATCCGGCAATCGCAATAGAAACACATCTAAAGAGAAGCCGAAGGGCAAGAAAAAGAAAATAACAGGTAAGCGAGTGGGGTGGACGCTATTTATTACAGCGGCCTTAGCCATATTCTGTGCACTTGGTGGATATTTATTTGTCATGGTTAATGGCGAAAAAATTTACAAAGCCAACAAAGACAAAATTACAGTGAACGAGACATCGAAGGTTTATGACCGCAACGGTGTGCTCATGGGTGAGTTGTCTGTGCAAAAAAGCGATCCTGTTAAAAGCGAAGAAATACCAGATCTGCTGAAAAAAGCTTTTGTGGCAACAGAGGATAAACGGTTTTATGAGCATCAGGGTGTTGATATTTGGTCTATCGGTCGGGCGGCTGTTAAGGATATTATAGCTCGTTCGGCAGTGGAGGGCGGCAGTACGCTGACTCAGCAGCTGGCCAAAAACTTGTTTTTGACACGTGACAAAACCTTTTTCCGTAAGGCGACTGAGGTATCCATTGCAATGGCCTTGGAGCGAAATTTGAATAAAGATCAAATTATTACGCTATATCTGAACCGGATTTGGTTTGGACGTTCATATTCCGGTATTAAAGCAGCATCGGAAGGCTATTTTGGAGTGACAAATTTAAATGACTTAAAGTTGTGGCAGGTCGCTACACTGGCAGCTATTCCGAAAGGGCCATCCAAGTATAATCCAATCAGTAACCCGGAAAACTCGAAGGCACGACGTGCGGTGGTTCTCCAGCTGATGTTTGAGCAGGGGATGATTGGAAAGCAAGAGATGGAAGAGGCCAAGGCTGTAAATTACGATTACAAACAACCAGAAAAAGTTCAAAAGTATCAAAATTTTATGGAATACGTCATGGATGAGGCAGAGGATGCACTGCCAGGAGTTAGCGGCAATGATTTGATTATTGGTGGTTATAAGATTCATACGACAATGGATGCCCAGGCCCAAAATGCGCTGGATCAGGCGATGGCAGATGATGACATGTTCGAAAAAAGTCCTGACGATCAGCCTGTTCAAGCCTCGATGGTCATTATTAACAACCAAACAGGTGGAATTGCCGCAATGGCACCCGGACGAGATTATAAAAAGGGAACCTTCAATCGTGCGACACAGAGCCGCAGACAGCCAGGATCGGCTTTCAAGCCGATTGTAGCCTATGCGCCAGCTCTTGAATCCGGTAAATTTACGATGGATACCCCTTTGAGTAACGAACGCCAGAGTTTTAACGGATACAGTCCGAAAAACTTGCATGGTTACTCATCAACCATTAGCATGCTCGATGCCATTACGAAGTCTGAAAATATTCCGCCTGTATGGTTGCTGAACCAAATCGGTGTGGAAAAAGGGGTTCAATTTGCCGAGAGCGTAGGCATTCCGATGGACAAAAATGATCACTCACTTGCTATCGCATTGGGTGGATTAAGCAAAGGAACGAATACCCTTGAAATGGCGCAGGCCTACAGCGCTTTTGCCAATAAAGGACAATTCCAAAAAGCTTATTCTATTAAGCAAATTAACAATAGTGATGATCAAGTTGTTTATACTCATGAAGAGGATACTAAATCTGTAATGAGTGAAAAAACGGCTTATGAAATGACACAAATGATGCAAAATGTAGTCAATAGCGGCACAGGTCGCAAAGCACGTATTGACTGGCCTGTAGCTGGTAAAACGGGTACGACCCAAAGTGGAATTAGCGGTAACAGTGGTAACCGGGACATCTGGTTTGTCGGCTATACGCCAGAATATACCGGAGCAGTATGGATGGGTTATGATAAGCCGGACAGCAAACATATGCTCAGAAACTACAGTGGGCAGTCGGCAGCCTTTTTCGGAAGGGTCATGGGTGAAGCTCTCAAGGGGCATCCGGTTACGCAATTCAGCGAGCCGAAGGGATATGAACCACCAGTTGAGCAGAAGCCAGAAGAGCCGGTTCAGGCTACCGCTCCAAGCGGGCTGAGCGGGTCTTATAGTCAGGACACCCAAATTGTATCGTTGTCCTGGACTGCGGCGACGGGGGATAATGTACAATACCGTGTGTATCGCAAAGGGACTTCTGATGCAGGCTTTGCAACAATCATGGAGGCCATGAAGGGCACGAGTGGTGAAGATACGTCTCCTATAGCTGGAAACACGTATGAATATTATGTAGTGGCTTATGGAGCGGATGGTAAAGAATCCGAGGCTTCTAATACGATCCGTGTGGAAATTCCGGCAGAGACTACTCCGGTTGATCCACAACAAGGGACTGATCCAAACGAGAATGGAACCTTACCGGATAATGGCGGGGCTACAGACGGACAAAATGGTACAGATCAGGGAAATACAGCTCCTGGCGGTATCGACAACAATAATGGCTCAGGTCAGGTTCCGGCATCTCCTGGAGATACTAGTGGGAATGGTGCTGGAGGCACAGGTAACAATAATAGCAATTCCGGCAATGGAAACGATACAAATCAGGGAAATGGTCAGACTACTACACCGGATGCAGGTATTTCTGATGAAGATACTATGGTAAATCCAGAAAATACGGATGCATCTACGACTGAAGTCACAACGGATGGAACTCAAGAAGGCAATTCCAACGGTCATTCGAACTCCAATCGTGGACGTCACAATCGGGATTAGCAAGTAATGCTTTATGTAAGTTGAATTTGCTTCAAATCAAAGGTATTTTCGGACCGTTTCACGGTCTGAGAATACCTTTTTTTGCTTTGGTAAAGGGGTTCTTTTTGAGTGTACAGTTTAAATATGGTAAGCTGGTTTTACCAATGTTGGAGAGGAACATCATTTATGAAGCGCAAATTCGGAGACCGGGCCAACTGGCGCAGAATCACCAATCGCAAGTTTGCTTGCCGGTATGTAGAAAGTGACGCGTTTACAGGATATGTGACCCTGTATACAATTTTGAGTCTCAAGGAGCCGTTATGGAAAAGTTACGGTGGTCATACGTTTTGCATAGCGGATAAAGGATATTCCTGGCTACAATATTATCCAAAAGGTGAGCACTATGTGGTGACTGCTATGTTTGACAACCGGGAGCAAATCGTTGAATGGTACATTGATACCTGCCGAAATCAGGGTGTGACCGATCAAGGAGTCCCATGGTTTGACGATTTGTATTTGGATGTTGTGGTGCTTAAAAACGGTGAAATCTTCCTAGTGGATGAGGATGAATTGGAGGAGGCGTTACAACGGGGGCATATCTCAACGCAAGAGGCAGAATTGGCTAACCGTACAGCGGCTGATGTGTTACATCAGATAGATGCCCACGTGTTCCCCTATTTTAAAATGTCGCTGAAACACCGGGCAGAATGGTTTCACAACGGTGATTTCAAGAGAGAACGGTGAAAGTTTTGCAGTGGATTAAAGACACTAGGCCCAAACGCCCTGAGTTGAAAAGCGGGCAGAGTCGCCTTAAGAAGATATCTATGGTATCCAAGCGTCTTGTACTTTGTTTGATGATTTTCATTTTGGTCGGATTGGTATGGGCAGGTATCCGAGTGTGGGACATGAATACAGCCGCCTCTACCACTCCGCTCAAGCAAGTGCAAATTGGAATCGTACTAGGTGCTTCTATGTGGGGGGCTGTGCCCAGTCCTGGATTGAAGGAAAGGCTGGAAGAAGCATTGCGCTTATACCGCAACGGGACGGTACAGCGTCTAATTGTAAGTGGGGGACTGGATAAACCAGATTTTCCGTATACGGAGGCTGAGGGCATGCAACGCTATTTAGTAGATAGGGGGGTCCCTGTACAGCATATTGTGTTGGAAAACCATGCGACCAGTACTTACGAAAATCTGCTCTATAGCCAGCGCATCATGAATGAATATGGATGGACCTCCACCGTGATCATCACACATAGCTATCATGGCCCTCGGGCGATGGAGATTGCTCAATTCTTGAAATTTGATCATCCTCAGATGGCACTGACGGAATCCAAAGTGCTGAATATGCCAATTCATCAATCAAGAGAAGTATTGGCATACGCTAAATGGACGCTGCAACGGTGGTGGATCAGCGTTCAAACTTGGGTTGCCTGAATTAAAGAAAAGGCTTTGTGCACGTTCACGGTGCTTTTATGCTAATAAGGACATGCCAGACCGAATACATTAATAGGGTAAGCTGTGCCTGAAGAAATGTTGAGGTGATGGATGCATGAACGGACGGGGAATCGCCGCGGGCAAGCGGTCGGAGGAGAGACCTTCCAGACAAATTAATGTCGTGCTGCGTAGCCCGGAGCCGATAGCTTCGGTGACTGTGGACGAGACGGAAGCAGTGGCTTCAACCAAGTCACAGGCGCTACCGCAGTATCTCAGTCTTTATCAGGAAATTCAGAAAGAACTCGATCATCTCGTCGGCTTGGATAACATCAAAGACCTGGTATTTGAGGTATATGCCTTTTTGCAAATCGCCCATATGCGCACGGATGCGGGATTATTGAGCAATGCACACGTATATCACATGATTTTCAAAGGAAATCCAGGTACAGGGAAAACGACAGTAGCCCGCATTATCGCTAAAATGCTGCAAAAAATGGGTGTACTGAGCAAAGGTCATCTGATTGAGGTAGAGAGGGCTGATCTGGTCGGTGAGTATATTGGCCATACGGCACAAAAAACGCGAGATCTGGTAAAGAAATCTCTTGGCGGCGTGTTGTTCATTGATGAGGCTTACAGTTTGGCACGCGGAGGGGAAAAGGATTTTGGAAAAGAAGCGATTGATACCTTGGTAAAGTCCATGGAAGACCAAAAAAATCAATTTATTCTGATTCTCGCTGGATACTCGGGGGAAATGGACTTTTTTCTACGAACAAATCCTGGTCTTCCTTCTCGCTTTCCAATCCAGTTGGATTTTCCTGATTATACTGTGGATCAGCTTATCCAAATTTCCGAGATGATGGCCAAGGAGCGGGATTATATTCTCATGCCTCAGTCCATAATTAAAATGAAGGAGCATTTGCTAAACGAGCGTAATGACAGTCTTCATGCATTTAGTAATGCACGATATGTTCGTAACGTGATTGAAAAAGCGATTCGGCACCAAGCTGTCAGGTTGCTCAATCAGTACCGGAGCGGGCAACCTGGCAAACAGGAATTGATGACGCTGCGTCCAGAGGATTTGAAAATGGACAAAAGATAGGCGATAATAGGAATCTGAATCACATCGAATGGTATGACATCGAGCGGGGGCCGGCCTGAACATCAGGTCGGTCTCTGTTCGAGAGTTGACATGAAAATAAAGGAGCAAACAATATGGCGAACTCCACTCATGATACACAAACCGAAATGCAGGACAAGGCGGTACTGGTCAGTCTAATTACGGATGAAGTCAAACGATCTGGCATCAATACGGAATACTCGTTGGATGAGCTGGTGAAACTGGCTGAGACAGCGGGAGTTGAAGTACTGAGCGTCCTGACACAGAATAAGGAAGCTAAGGATTCAAAATGGTTTATTGGTAAAGGAAAAGTAGAGGAATTGCGCGCAGTTGCTGAAGAATTGGGAGCGAATACAGCTATTTTTGATCAGGAGCTCTCGGGGGCCCAAGTACGTAATCTGGAAGAAAGTCTGGATCTCAAAATTATTGACCGCACACAATTGATTCTGGACATTTTTGCACAACGTGCAAAAACACGGGAAGGTATTATTCAGGTTGAACTGGCGCAGTTGTCATATTTACTCCCACGTTTGTCTGGACATGGCAAAAATCTCTCGCGTCTCGGTGGTGGAATCGGGACACGTGGTCCTGGTGAAAGCAAGCTGGAGACAGACCGCCGTCATATTCGTGATCGAATCAGTGATCTGAAACGCCAACTGGAGGAAGTGACCCGCCACCGGTATTTGCACAGGGAGCGCAGGCAAAAGAGCGGCATTGTTCAGGTGGCACTTGTTGGCTATACCAATGCGGGTAAATCGACGCTGTTGAAGCAACTGACCGCAGCCGATGTATATATTGAGAATCAACTGTTTGCGACGCTGGATCCTACTTCCAGAACAATGGAGCTACCGAGTGGAAAAGAAGTTATTCTTACGGATACGGTCGGTTTTATCCAAAATCTCCCTCATGATTTGGTTGCTTCCTTCCGTGCTACTTTGGAGGAGGCGAATGAGGCTCATCTCATTTTGCATGTCGTAGACGCGTCTTCGGATATGCGAGACGAACAGATGAAAGTTGTAGAGACGATCTTACAACAGCTAGGGGCTGCGGACAAGCCTCAGATCGTATTATTTAACAAAAAAGATGCCTGTACCCCTGAGCAACTGGAAATGCTTCCTTCTGGGGAGGGCTATTTGAAAATTAGCGCTTTTGATGAAGGCGATTTGCTGCGCATTCGTGAACTGATTCAAGAGCATTTGAGCGGTGATACGCTGAGATTCCGCATTCCTGCGGAACGAGGGGATTTAACCTCGGTGCTTTATCGAATCGGAGATGTACTGCTGACAGAGTATGATGGAAATGATGTCATTTATGAGGTTGAAATTCAAAGAGGCGAGTACGAAAAGTATGGTCATGCACTCAGCGAGTTCACAGAAGGTTAACATGTAATGATGTTTTTGGGTCAATAAAATGATAATACTCATCGTTCAAAGTGAACAATAATATAACATGAATAGCCTAAGGCTGCGTAAGAGAGAGGGTCAAGAAGGTAAATGGTAGTTTTTAGTCCAGAAATTCAGCAAATTCAGGAAACGGCAGAACATAAAATACAAGAACGTATACAGCACATAGATCATATTGTAGATTCAAATCAGTGGAAGGTAATTCAGGCATTCCAGCGGAAGCAAGTGAGTGATTTTCATTTTGCGGGTTCTACGGGATATGCTTACAATGACCGGGGACGTGAGGTGCTGGAAGAAGTCTATGCGGATGTGCTCGGTGCGGAGGCAGCATTGGTGCGTCCGCATTTTGCCTCGGGTACTCATACAATTGCCACTGCTTTATTTGGTGTGCTGCGTCCAGGGGATGAACTGTTATACATTACCGGGAGGCCTTATGATACCCTGCACAAAGTGATTGGTAAGCCCGGCGACGGGACAGGATCATTGCAAGATTTTGGCGTTACTTATGGAGAAACCGCACTGACAGCGGAAGGTAAAGTGGACTGGGAAGCGGTGGAGGCTGCGATCCATGCCAATACCAAAGTAATCGGTATTCAGCGTTCACGCGGTTATGATTGGAGAGCTTCGTTTAGTGTAGCAGATATTGAAGAAATGACAGCACGTGTGAAGGAAATAAAACCTGACGTCATTGTCTTTGTTGACAATTGCTACGGTGAATTTACCGAGAAGTTGGAACCTACTCAGGTCGGTGTCGATTTGATGGCAGGTTCGTTGATTAAAAATCCCGGTGGTGGCATTGCAGAAACGGGTGGATATATCTGCGGCAAACAAAAGTATGTAGAACTGGCATCCTACCGATTAACTGCACCTGGAATCGGTGGAGAAGTAGGTGCCATGTTAGGTACTACACGAGGCATATTTCAGGGACTATTCCTTGCTCCAACACTGGTTGGGCAAGCGGTTAAAGGGAGTGTATTCGCAGCTGCGGTCTTTGAGGAGATGGGATTTGAGACCAAACCTGCCTGGCATGAAGAGCGTACGGATTTGATTCAGGCTATTTCTTTTAGCGGACCAGAGCATCTAATTGCTTTTGTACAGGGCATTCAGCGTGCGGCTGCCGTGGATAGCCATGTGGTGCCGGAGCCGTGGGATATGCCGGGTTATGAGCATCCAGTTATCATGGCAGCAGGTACGTTCATACAAGGGGGAAGTTTGGAACTATCTGCAGATGCTCCGATTCGTGAGCCTTATATTGGTTACATGCAAGGGGGCTTAACCTACTCTCATGTTAAATTTGGAGTGCTTATGGCTCTGCAAACGATGAAAGAACGTAAATTATTGTGAGTTTTTCTAACATGTCATTGACACTTTGCATCAGCTAAATGTACAATAAGGTGAATAATAGATCACTGGAAGGTTGATGACAAATGGGCGACGAAATTCGCAGAAATATGGCCTTATTTCCAATAGGTATTGTCATGAAGCTAACGGACTTGTCAGCACGTCAGATTCGTTATTATGAACAGCATAACTTGATAGTTCCTGCCCGTACATCGGGAAACCAACGTCTTTTTTCTTTTAATGACGTAGAGCGTCTGCTTGAAATTAAGGCGTTGATCGAGAAGGGTGTTAACATTGCGGGAATTAAACAAGTCATGAATCCGGTTACCAAGGAATCGGAGGAAGCTACGGTTATTACTGCAGATACGGAAGTCAAACGCCGTGAAATGTCCGATACTCAGCTTCACCGCTTACTGAAACAACAACTTGTTGCAGGCAAAAGACCAGGACAGGTCTCCCTAATCCAAGGCGAATTATCACGGTTCTTCAATAAGAGATAATGCTTTGACTTACCTCTTGGTATAAGGTCGCCTTACTTTAAAACCAGGTCTCATCATTTAAGTAATTTATAGAACAACTGATTCGTATATAGTCGTTACAGAAAGGGAGAGGTTAGAGTGAGTTATAGCAGAGAAGATATCCTTCGGATTGCGAAAGAAGAAAATGTACGCTTTATTCGTTTGCAATTTACAGATTTGCTGGGCACTATTAAGAACGTTGAAATTCCGGTTAGTCAACTGGAAAAGGCATTGGATAATAAAATGATGTTTGACGGTTCTTCCATAGAAGGTTATGTGCGTATTGAAGAATCTGACATGTATTTATATCCGGATTTGGACACTTGGGTGGTATTCCCTTGGGTAACCTCGGATCGTGTAGCTCGTTTAATCTGCGATATTTATAAGCCGGATGGAGTTCCGTTTGCAGGTGACCCGCGGGGCATCTTGAAACGTGTACTTAAGGAAGCAGAAGAGTTGGGATACACTTCGATGAATGTCGGACCAGAGCCTGAATTCTTCTTGTTCAAAACGGATGAAAAAGGCGAGCCAACTACAGAACTGAATGACCAAGGCGGGTATTTTGACCTGGCTCCGATGGATCTGGGTGAAAACTGCCGTCGTGAAATTGTACTTAAGCTTGAAGAGATGGGCTTCGAAATTGAAGCATCTCATCATGAAGTTGCACCTGGTCAGCATGAAATTGACTTTAAATATGCAGATGCGATTAAAGCTGCCGACCAGATTCAAACGTTCAAGCTCGTTGTTAAGACGATTGCTCGTCAGCATGGTTTGCATGCTACCTTTATGCCAAAACCTTTGTTTGGTGTAAATGGCTCCGGTATGCACTGCAATCAATCGTTGTTTAAGGACAATGAAAACGTATTTTATGATGAAACGGACGAACTCGGATTAAGCCAGACGGCCCGCCACTACATGGCTGGTATTCTTAAACATGCACGTGCAATGGCAGCGATCACGAATCCAACGGTAAATTCCTACAAACGTCTCGTACCAGGTTATGAAGCGCCTTGTTATGTGGCTTGGTCTGCAAGCAATCGCAGTCCAATGATTCGGATTCCCGCGTCCCGTGGTCTGAGCACTCGCGTCGAAGTTCGTAACCCTGACCCGGCAGCGAATCCTTATTTGGCCTTGGCAGTGATGCTGAGAGCAGGTTTGGATGGTATCAAACGTCAGTTAGCTCTGCCAGCTCCGATTGATCGTAACATTTACGTAATGTCTGAGGAAGAGCGGATTGAAGAAGGCATTCCAAGTCTGCCAGCAGACTTGAAAGAAGCTTTGTCTGAGCTTATTCGGAGCGAAGTTATCTCTGACGCACTGGGCGACCATGCTCTGGCCTACTTCTATGAGCTTAAGGAAATTGAATGGGATATGTATCGCACCCAAGTACATCAATGGGAACGCGATCAATATCTAACTCTTTACTAAAATGGGAAATCCCTTAGCGCTCTAAGCGTTGAGGGATTTTTTTATTTGTGGTAGGTAAAAAAAATTATTAAGTTTATTTATAATTGCCCCCTAGTTGCCCCCAAAAATTTTATTATCAGAATAAATTTTCAGTAACAGACTCATAGTTCTCCATGCTATTCATCTCTATTTTTTTGGAGGTGTGTGGATAAGTGTCGGCTGTGAAAAGAGTGACGAGTCGAGTTTCTGCATTGTTCTTCCTTATAGGGTGACTGGTTAGATGAGTAAATACAATGGGAGAAAAATGATCTTTACTACTTATTACAGCGGCAGGCCGGTCTAAGATTAAGGAAGTTCGATTAGTGGAAACTATGGATAAGAGACAGATTTCTGTTTTTGAAAATATGCTAAATGATATTTTAGGAGCTTCAGCTAAACAGCAAGTGTCTTTTGGATAAGGGTATTTTGAGGATTGAAAACAGATAGTAGAATTTACAGGAATATAACTAAAAGTCCACATGTTAAAAAGAAGAACCCAAAGAGTATCGAAACAGAGCCTCTAAATTTCATGTCATCAATGTAAGCATCACTTGGTTCAGAGTCACCTTTGATCTTCCAGGCTTCGTTTGCACGCCATCCCCAAGTGGGATTTCGTTTACTTAAAATACCAAGTGAGAAAAAAATAATCGCAATAAAAATAAGCATGAATCCCATTTGATCAGCCCCTTTAAGTAAACTATACCAAAAAAGAACGACAGATGGAAAGCATCGTCTCTCAAGGACAGATAGAAGAAAAATAAGAGGGCTTTGCCCTCCATGGGATGGTTCAATTTTAATCTGAGTAGGCAACAGCATTAAAACTTTCTATTCCTATTCGGGTAGCATCTGCTGTGCAAAATAGATATAAGGTATACACCAATTCATTTGAAGGTGGTAGAGGGATATTGTAATCGGAAGCATCTATGGTGACGACCTGTACAGCGTTTGGGTTTGCTTCGGAGACACTTACAGAGTAAAGGGCGTAAGCAACAAGCGAATCGAAATTGCCTCTAACAATGGAAAAAGAAATAACGGAGTCGAATGGTGGAGGGGTAGGAAATGCAAGCTCAGCTATCCCGGATAATTGTACACGCATGTTTTCCCCTGCGCCCGTTACATCTAAGCCAAGCTCAGCAATGGCAACGGGTGTATTGGCTGGCAAGGGAATAGAGATTGTATTACCGTAACTTGCGTTTTGTGATGTTCGAGCATCTAACAATCTAGTCATTATCTCATCTCCCTTTTTGGGTAAAGGATTTGCAAGCTGGAAATATAAAAATACTGACAGTGTAGGATTTGGACCGGTTGATTGAACTGGATATTAAGCTTCAGAAGGATGAGCTGTAATAATGCTAACACGATAGGGTCAGACCTATGCCTATTTTCCCGAGATGAAGTCAACAGCCCAATCTTTTTGGTTAATTGCACAATATGCTACTTTGACTAGACTTTGGAGGTGACCATTAATTATGTTTCGACATTATTGTTGGCAGAAGAATATGCATCGGAGAAAATTTAGAAGATGTGTAGTTAAAAAAGTCAAAGTGTTACCGAAAGTTATTGTTAAAGGGATCCGAGGACCTCAAGGACCTCAAGGACCTCAAGGACCTCAAGGACCTCAAGGACCTCAAGGACCTCAAGGACCTCAGGGACTGCCGGGTCCACAGGGAGTTCCAGGCGCTCAAGGCCAGCAAGGGCTACAAGGTTTTCAAGGAATTCTCGGACCAACAGGACCAGCAGGAGCAGTAGGGCCAGCAGGACCAGTGGGGCCGGCAGGAGCGGTAGGTCCAGCAGGACCAGTGGGGCCGGCAGGAGCGGTAGGTCCAGCAGGACCAGCAGGACCAGCAGGAGCAACGGGGGCGGCAGGGCCTGCAGGCGCCGGGATAACAGACTTCTTAAGTGTTTTCCGAGCAGATCCTGGTACGGGAACTGACACAGTTCCGGGTAACTCACCAATTACCTTTACAGGAGTTTTAGCTAATGTTGGTGGTGCATTTACTTTCACTCCTCCATCTACAACGATAACAATCAATGAAACGGGGAGCTATCTAATAGATTTTACAATTCATAACCAAGGTGATGCTAACTTTAACCTTACCGTAAATGGAATCCCTGTTACCCCTGTTCCCTTCACGGGTAACGGTGGCGGACCAATTTCGGCAGAAGTCATTATTACTGTAGGGGTCGTTCCTACAACTATTCAATTGGTAAATGCAAATGCAACCCCAGCCCAACTTCATAACTTTACCAATACCACTCTTACTATATTAAAGTTGACTGTTTAAGCCATTCTTAATGATATATGGAACATTATATGTAGCCGCCTTAGAAAAGACTGTACGATTTCCATCGTCAGTTTGTCTAATTACACTCATAGTAAGCAGACGCATTTATGAGGAGATTGTGTAGCATGGCAAGAGAACGTAGTGGCAGTAATAAGATCCATTAAACACTACCACTACTCCAAAGCCTATCTTCAAAGTTGAAATGGATAACTTTGTAAAAAAGATGATATTATTCAGACATAGAAATATGAATGCTAAGAAGGTCGGGAAACTTTTCCCACCTTCTTTTTTGTTGTGACAAATCGGAACTATTGCTTTGATATGTCAGGTACGACAACTCATGAGCTGCAATCAATATAAATTTTCTTTTTGATTAGTCGCGAAAAATGGGAAGCTACAGAAGAACGGGTCGAGGTCGATTGGCCTAAAGTTGAGGCATTTCATAAGGAAGGCTTTAATTTTGTGTTGGTGAAGGATTGACAGAGGAAGAATATGAGAAAGTAGACGAAGAGGGGATTACGCAGTTGGACGGCCTCTTAGAACGATTTCTATAAGGAGTTGTTTCCACCTGATGAAGTTTATGAACCTTCGACGAAGAAGACCAAGAGGTTCCTGAGGATGATCGGAAAATAAACTGGATAGAACTTTGGCTCTATGCGTGAGTAATGGTATTTCTGATTCAGAATGGACTAATATGACCATTCCAAAGATTAGAGCGCTCATGAAGACCAAGAACAGAAACCGGGAATTCGAAATCATTCTCCACGGTGGTAAGGTGGAAAATAAAAAGCCGAAGAAGGTCAAGTCGCTATCTGATCTTGGTTTCTTCGCAAAGTAAATTGAGAAGCATCCGCAAACATGAAGTGACCCCTGTCAAGAAAACAGCTATCAAAAAGCAATAATTAAGCAGCCTGAGAAGGAGTCAGGTTGTTTAGTTTCTCTTGAAAGCGTTCCTGGTTGTAGAAATGAATATACTTTTGAACGGCATGCTCCACCTGTTGAGCTAATGGAAGGAGTGGAGATAGAAACACTCGGTTTTAAAATGACTGAAGAAGTTCTCTATACATGCCTTGTCCCTGCAGTTTCTTTTTCGGGACATGTCGGCCTGTATTCCGTCTCGCTTGAGCAGGTTGGTATATTGGCGAGAGGTATATTGAAATCCTTGGTCGCTATACAGTAGAACACCTCGAGCATCCTGTCGCTTCCTTGCCTTTTTCACCGTATCTAACACCAGGCTCAAATCGTTTCTGCGGCTGATCTGTTAGGCAACAATTACGTTGTTAAAAAGATCCTGAATCGCGGAAGGGTAGAGTCTCTGTCCATTGAACATGAGGTAAATGATGTCTATTACCCACTTCTTATTCGGCAGGTCAGCCTTAAACTCCCAGTTCAGATGATTGCCAGAAATGACCTAGGGTTCTTTCTTGGCATAGTAGGGTCTTTTCCTACGAATGATCGCCTTGATCCCCAGTTCACTTATAAGTCTCCGTACGCGCTTATGATTCATATGTATGCTGTAGATTTGATTCAATTAAACCTTTATCCTGCGGTAACCGTGTATTCCCTTCAGTTCCTCGTCACATGCCATGATTTTTAGCTTCATAGCTTCATCTTCCCGCTGTTTGGGTGAAACAACATCTTCCATGTTATCCACTTATAAAAACCACTTTTGGACACTCGGTCCAGTTTACATAGTAGTACGAAGCTATGTCCCTTACTAAGCAATTCTTGGATCACCGCAAACTTTTTACTCTTGGGTACAGCCTTCATTCCTCCTTTGACATCTGCAAGAGCTTTTTTAGCATTTCATTTTCTGCTTCGAGGCGTTTCAGCTTGACCTCCGGATCTTCGGGGGTCGTGTTCGAGGTCTGCCGATGCCAGGCCCTTTTGCTATGTATCGTTTTCCTCTAGATCTTTCATTCCCTCGGCTTTGAAGTGTCTCGCCCATCGGCGAACCAGCGAAGCGTCAATCTCCATTTCTCGTGCCACGTTTTTATATCCGATTCCCTTTTTGAGGTACAGATCAACTTTCTCCCATAGAAAAATCCCCTCCATAATAGACAGATTAGATGGCTTGCTCTTTTCTGTCTACTATGAGAGGAACATATCACACTTGGAGAGGTTTTTACTTTTGTACGAATGAAAGGAGCCAATTGGGGGCCAGTGCAAGCCTAATATATGTATATCTCAGATTGCGAAAATGACATGAGAAAAGGAAATAATATGATGAAACGAATCGGAGTTTTTTTATTGATATCACTGCTGCCAGCACTCGCTATTTTATCCGTATGTGGTTTCCATATAAGCGGATTGATTTTACTTTTTTCATTGATCTTACTGGCATACATGTATGTGCTTATAAATGAACAGATTCATTTTGCTCAATACGCAAAGTCCTCTATGGAAAGATTTAATCGTAACGTAGAATAATTTTCTTCTTGTAACTATAATAAGTGGTTTCAACAAAGTTCCTAACTACCTCGGCTTGATTAGAAATTACAATTTTCTCCGGGATATATACCTCCACCAGGGCCTAATAGTTTTGTCTGGCAGTTGAAATCATCTTACAGGTAAGACAGGTCGAAGAATTAAGGTTGATTCATTCGGACCTGTGGCTTATGCCTTAACAGGACAAGAGACCATTTCTTTAGGTCGAAGAGGTTCGGGTGGTAGCTTAATGCTCTTGGGTCGTAGAAGTCCTGTAGGTGGGAGTAGCAGTTCATGTTCAACATAAATGTTTACGACAATATCTTCCAATGGTAATATGAGAACGAATAGACCATTAGCGGAGGCATTAGATGAATAAAAAGATGTATATGTTTATAGGTGCTTTACTTGGAGTACTGCTAGCTACTTCTGGTGGAGCTGCGGCAGATCAAGTGAAATCACTAGTTGGGAAGACTGTTGCAGGGGAATACAATGTGAGAGTATATGGAACAACATTGTCTGAAAACGCTATTGCCGTCGATGGTACAGCGTATGTACCTTTGCACTCGATCTCAGAATCTTTGGGGGCGAACTTAGCGGTGAAGGGGAGAACTATTGAAATTGCAACAGGAACTCCTTCTTCTAATGTGGTTGTTAAAGAGCAGTCACAAGCAATAGCTTTGAAAGATAACCCATATACCAATTGGTCCAAGGAACTAATTGTAAAGCACATTGGAACAGTGGAAGAATTGATCGAAATACTTAATAATAATATTAAAAAATATGAAAAGTCATTGACTGACATCGATAGAAAAATAGGTGCGGCAGGCGACGATCAAAGACTTATTGAGCGCATTGAAAAAAAGCGCCACTAAGACAAAAAAGGAATTACAAGAATCCAAAGACAGTTTATTAGAGCATAAAAAAGAGCTAGAACAACTTAAAGCAGCATTAGCTACTAAATAAATATGTAGTAATCTAGTAGCAAACAAAAATTATATACTGTATACACAAAAGCCCTCTTAAACAGAGGGCTTTTCAGGCTGTCGAGAAACCCCCTGTTTTTTTGCAGGGGGTTTAAAACTGTCTTAGTGGTCTAAAAACTAGGGTCCTCAGATCGTTTTAAATCGATTTTTGTTTTAAAAGATGCGTCTCCCCATATAAAAATAGAATTGTCGAAAAGTCCTCTGGACTTTCTCGACACTCTGAAAAGCCCTCTTAAACAGAGGGCTTTTACTCTTATATAAGGGAAGGTTTTTAGACTGTTTTCAATAAAGAAACAAACTATATCTTAATAGGTCTATTGAATCGGAACGCAAATTTCGCAATAATGATTATTAATAAGTTCAACTGTATATCGCTCCAAAATGGGTTTGGTTTCATCTAAGCTGAACCTTTGATTTTCCAACTCCAGGAATATTTCAGACCAAGCCTTTTGAACAGCTTCTGCTGTATGATTTATCTTAAAAACCGCGTATCTTCCTCCACTAATGTTGCTTAGACTTACTTCATCAGTATTAACACAGTAATCATCAGGAAGAACCAAACATGCATCGTAGCGACAATTTACCGGCTTCACAAATGCAGGATTATCTTGAGCAATACCAAGGATAATAGACGTATTATTAAATAAATTATTCGATTTAACCCAACATTTAAATTTATCCATTAGTTGTGAATTTGTAATCCCATAAGGACCAATCTGTCTCATGTATGCAATTCTACAAGACGGTATTTTTTCAATTTCAGCCTTCATATTTTCTTCTCTTTCTTTTAAAGTACATCGATGTCTGAAACCATCTTATAATGCTTTAAAATGATAAACAACTCAATTTTAAAAATAGTCAAATTAGCGCTAATACCCAAAGAGCAGACTTATGTGTCTGCTCAACAATGGGCGATATTAAACTGCCGTGTCCCGATAGCTTAAACAAGTCTTACTTAGAGAGACTCGATTCCCCATTTTTTATATAAGTCGTTAAGCTCATGCGATGTCTTTGTAACAAACCCCTTAACCACATCTTCTTTTAAATAAATTGGGGTTATCTGGGGTTCATTGTCCTTATTACGTAGCCATTGTAGTTTTATATCTCGGTACTGACTTACTTCAATTTGTGTTAACAATGGTTCAATACTATAGGCATTTCCTACATAGAGCTTGTTGAGAACATCTTCTGCCCATTCTTCTCTTTTGATTAAATTAAATTCTACCTGGTTTGCCTCCATATTATAGATTTTTCTTATTTCATCTTTTTCTCCTTGGTACTCACGTTCAAAATTCGAATAGACTGTTTCCGTCCATCTTATGTCCGCATAGATATGAGCAAAATACCCTAGTATGTAATCTGTCCAGTTAGTCTCAACATTAAGATTTAAATAATACTGGCATCTTTCCTTAAGCACCTCACTACTAGGGAATCTATCTTCACAAACAAAATGTGTAATACCCTTTTCGCTTCTTGTCACATCTCCCCTTACATGGACAGCATCTGGAGCAATACTCCCAATTAAGAAATTAGAAGATGGAGTACGTGAGCAAAGTTCTAAAGCTATAGCAAAATGGACCATTGGATAAGGCATTCTTTAGAACCTCCTAAGCTAAGAAAGTCGAATAGTTATAATGTAGCTATACACCAATATATTACAACATATTGAGTCTAACCTATCTGTGAATAACCTTCACCATTGATGCCTGATTAAGTAATGTATGGAAAGTGATCACGCGTAAAATGATTCAACGCATCCTTGATTTTTCTATACTGTCTCATATATTGGAATAAGATATCCAAGGTGAGCACGGTTATAGAGTTCTCAATACTAATAGTCCAGGTTCGTGTTCCTCAGGATTATAACTAAATTCCCTAATGATACCGCATGCTATACCTAGATCCCCTAGCCCGTTAATTATCTCGTGTAGAATCTGATCAATTTCGCCTGTTAGTTGGTCAATATGAATCTCACTCTGTTCCCAAGTATTTTTATCATTCCAGTTATCCATTGCCTAATTAACCTCCATATGTCGTTGATTAAGCCAACACGTATGTAACAATCATCTCTATGTTGGTTTAACTATGTCACCCAACACTTTGGCACACCCAAAATAGCTATTCATTTTCTTTACGCTTATATTCTATAATTCGCTGAAGAGAAATATGAATTGCCCTGAGATAACTTACTATGATTATAAAACCGATCACTAAAATAATTATGAGTAGATCCATGGGTAACTCGCTCCTAACTCAAATAAAAGATTATCCCCCATATTACCATAATTGGAACTGTACTGCCTGTTAGCTTGGAAACGTATGGTCTGTTTACAACTTTATTTTCACTGAACAATGTTTCCCTTTAAAATCCGCAGCGTTACAGCAACAGTACCAATTTAAGATATAAGTATAGAAGCCTCTGATAACTCAGGGGCTTATTTTGCGTACAAAGAAAGGTGAGATCAGTAATGGATATACTTACAATTCACGGAGTAAGAGGATTTATTGATGGTAACGGCACGGCGCAATTGAATTTAGAAGATGTTTCTCGCGGGTTGGGTTTTACTCAAAGAGCTGCGAGTGGAAATGAGGTTGTGCGCTGGGAGAGAGTAAATAAACACTTGTCGGAATTTAGGTTCATCCGCTCAAGTGGGGACGCTGATTCTTCCCAACAAGCTGGGAAAGGGGATTATATTCCTGAAAACATCTTTTACCGCTTGGCGATGAAGGCAAGAAACGAAGTAGCTGAAGCATTTCAGGCCAAGGTAGCTGATGAAATACTGCCGTCAATCAGGAAGCATGGAATATATGCTACGGACAATGTGATTGATAATATCCTTAATAATCCTGACTTTGGAATTGAACTACTGACTAAGCTCAAGGAAGAACGCGCTGCCAGAGTACAGGCGGAAAGGACAAATGCAATCCTAATGCATGTAAACAAAACGTATACGGCTACGGAGATTGCCAAGGAACTCGGATTTAAGTCAGCAATTGCTCTTAACCATGATTTAGGCAATCGAAAGATTCAATTCAGACAGAATGATACATGGCTACTGTACAGCAGATACGCAGATTGTGGTTATGTTGAAATCAAACAAGAAGTTCTTGATAACGGAAAAGTGATCTATCACCGTAGATTTACTCAGTTAGGTCGTGAATGGCTTTTGAAAATTTATAATAAGGAACAATCAAGGGCATCTATAAGTTAAAGATGTCTTTTTTGTTGTCCAAGGAGGTGATGAAACCCGTGGCAAAAATAAAATCCGCATTGGATATACAAATAGATCTAACAAGGCCAGTTGAAGAATTGACTGAGGTCATTTCTGCTGTCATTTCTACGCAACCAGCGCGCCGGAAAGAAATACTTAAAGGATTGGATATAGCAATAGGAGATACATTAGCAGAGATACAGGCGCAAGAAGATCAGAAAACAGACAATGATAGCTCAGGAAAAGTTTCCTGAACGGAGAGACGGGGGAAAGAAGGTTGGATAAGTGGGAGATTTTTAAGTTCAGCGCAGCTTTAGGTAGTAGCGCTGTGACGTATTTTTACGGTGGGTGGTCGGGAGTATTGGGGGTGTTACTTGCGCTGGTCATAATTGATTATGTGACCGGATTATTTGCTGCTGGCGCAGAAGGTAAGAAGGGAACTGGACCCGGTTTAAAAAGCAAGATTGGTCTCATCGGTATCGCTCGAAAGGTATTTATTTTTGCAATGGTAGCAGTATCCCATCTAATTGATGGAATCTTAGGCGATTCGCACCTATTCCGGGATGCGGTCGCCTATTTTTATATGGCAAATGAGCTGCTGTCCATTTTGGAGAATGGCGGCAGACTCGGAGCCCCTATCCCGCCTGTGATCCGACAGGCCGTAGAAGTTTTGAAAAGTAAAAGTGGTAAGGAAGGAGAGAAAGAGGATGCAACAACGAACAGCCGTAATGCTCAAGGGATTGACGTATCCCGATATCAACGAAAGATTGATTGGAAGGCAGTGAAGGAAGACGGTTTATCGTTTGCCTTCACCAAGGCTAGTCAAGGGAAGTCATACCGCGACAAAACATTCATCGGTAATGCACAGGCTACACGAGCTGTCGGAGTCCTAGTAGGAGCTTATCACTATGTAGACGACTCTGCGAAAACGCCAGAGGATGCCCGAAAGGAAGCTGCAAACTTCGTGAGCGCCATTGATTCAGCCGGAGGCATCACGGCTTTCGATCTACCACCAGTAATGGATTATGAGTCCAATAAGTCCGGCTTAAGCAAAGCGGCTCTTACAGCCGTAGCCAAGACATTTCTGGCGGAAGTTGAGCGGCTTACTGGAGTACGACCAATCGTGTACACATATCCTTCGTTCATCGGTAATTTCAGCGGTTTATCAGATTACCCATTGTGGATTGCCCGGTACAGCGCCACACAGGTCCCGGCTGGCGCATCTGGTTGGTCACGCTGGGATTTCTGGCAGTATAGCGACGGCTCGGCTGGTGGCACATTGCCGTCCGGCACACGTAAGGTGGCTGGCATAGCGGGTCCGGTCGATTTGAATGAATTTGACGGTACGGCAGATGAGCTTCGGACACGGTTTAGGAAGAAGACATCCGTACCCAAAGAAGAGCCTGCGACTGTTGCGGATGGATCATTCCAGATCAACGGAGAGAATGTGGGTAAAGCTCTGCTGTTTGATGGAAAGACTCACGTTCCGTTGCGCGTGCTGGCGAATGCTCTTGGTATCCCTTTACGTTGGGACAATTCTAAAAAGGTGGCATATTTAAATAATCGTAAATTGCAATCTGTGCAGCTTGTGGAAGGTATCGCTTACGTTCAACTTCGGCCAATCGCAGAATCTTATGGAGCCGAAGTTTCATGGGATTCTAAGAATAGAATTGCTGGTCTGAAGACGAAAGGAGATAAATAATCATGCAAACATTAATCGAAGGTGTACAACCGTATGTGACCACTATTGCTACAGCCGCCATAGGTATACTCACGACATTCGTTTTGGCTGGACTGAACACAGTTAAAGGTAAAGCAAACGCATGGCTTGAGGCGCGTACTACGGCGGCACAGAGAGAAGTAATCCATAAGATTGCTGGAGAGGGCTTTGCCTTTGCTCAAACAGCTGTCAAGCAGGCTGACGGTGAACGAAAGCTTCAGGAGGCTTTGCAGTATGTTTCACTTACTCTTTCTAGTCAAGGTATCGTAGTATCCCAAGTAGAGCTAAGGTCCGCGATTGAAAAGGCATATCTAGAGTATAAGGCTAAGACAAAAACAATGTTTGCTACCGAAGCACAGCAGAGTGAAGAAGCTACTCAAGCGGCTGCTAAGGAAGCTGTATCTTCTTTGGCAGCAAAGGTAACGGAGATACTTACACAGGCTACAGGACCAGAAGTGACGGAAAGCGCGGTGCCTAAGTCGTTGCAAGAAACCGCTCCAGCAGAACGGGCGACTGTAACGGGTTTAGCAGTGGAATAAATGACTAGATTTATATAGGTATATTATATATAATAATATATAGGGAACATACGTTCTACTGAAGAACATTTGTTCCAATTGCCAAACGTTCCATAATCAGGGATCATAGAACTATGAAAATAGTATAAATTTCCTAGGTTACAGGACGGAGGCAATTGAAGATGGCAAGAAAGTTTCATTATTATAATGTCGTAATAACACTAAACGGAACCGCAACTACTTTATATTTTTCTGATTTTCTTGAAGCAGTTATGAATATTGATTGGCATAATCGTCTTAGAAAGATTAAATTTCACCCTACTGCCTTGTTTCATGTTAAGATGCCACATCACGATTTGGATCAGACCTGCAGAGTGGCTTGCATTGGAAAGTATAGACAGTCAATTAAACCATATGCTGGTGATATTAATTCTGATCAAGCGAGTATGATTGACAAAGATATCATTGAGATGGTTACTTTGGTTACGATACCACTGGTAAGGACTGTATTAGTAGAGTTTAATTATTTTGGAGTAAAAGTACAGGATATTGAAGATTATCTTAATTCATTTTTCCCTATGGATAATCCAAGGAAACAATGGGCGGTTAGTTTCCTGCCAGTTGACTCTGAACTTAGTTTAGCTGACATTAGAAGATCTAATGACATCAAAAGCGTAACTTTAAAAATGAATGCTGAAGATGAAGATTTTGCTGCGACGTTACTTCGCTCTCAAAATCCATCACAAAGTAGCTCTGTGTTCGGTGGATTAATGAATCTAGCTGGTACAATTAATGAGGAAACTGACGCGCCCATAGTGGAGCTTAGTTTTGGAAAGGGCCGTAAAAGAAAAGTTGATCTAGATAGTGTGGAGATTTTAAGGCTCATTGATCTACTGCAAATCAATGAGAACGATTCAATCTTATCTTGTAAAGTAAAGTATAAAACTCCGCAAAGCAAAAAAACTCAAGAACTGGAACTGAAAAATATAGGCGTGAAAAGCGATTCAGTTCTCGAAGGAGACAAAGCTAATCATGGCTGGGAATTCATAGGAGATAAAATTTTAGAGCGTTATATTGAAAAGGGTAGACAGGGCTCTATCGCAATCCGAAGAATGCCTTATGATGAAGAAGCAAATATGCCTGCTTTGGTGCCTTTGCCAGGGGAAAAATATTTTGTACCAATTCAGCAAGGTCAAAGAGATGAAGATGAACAGTCAGCTTAATAATTAGTTATGAAGCTATGAGAGTGAACTGATTTTAATGAGAACATCTCGTTGGGCCGATCGAATTGGATGGTTTCTTGAAAAAGGGCTAATCTGGATAGTGTGCTCTCTTTTTGTTTTGATATTTCTAGGTAACAAGCTATTAATTCTTTTTAATATGAGTTATGGGCTTTATTCACTGGAAAAATTTCTTTATCATAGTTATGACTTGATTATAGAACCTAATATCGGAACGATTACAACGATTGCTTCAATCTTTGTGGGCATCTATATTACGGTTTTATCTGTACTTGGTAGTATTAAAGCTAATTCAGTTATGGCGTTACTGAGTGATAATCTTTTGAAAAAGATTATTAAATATATTATTACTGGATTGATCGCTTCTTTTGTTGTTGTTTTTTACTCCTTTTTCGCCATTTTGATTACTAATGAGTTTATAAAATTGTTTTTTTTCTTCTTATTTGTTTTTTACATGCTTCTTACATCTTTAAGGCTCGGTATTAACTTATCTGTAATTTATAGCGTTGATTTGCACAAAATTTCTGAGAATATTGAAAAAGAGAAAGATGAAGCAGAAAAGTATAAACGTGTGATGTCTAGACTGGAAAAATATTTAGATGATCGAGAGGCAGAACGGTTTAGACAAAGGTAGCTTAAAAGGATGTCACACCCTACTGGCTAAGCTGGTGGGGTGTTTTCAAGTGTGTGAAAGCAATATTGTATGTTTAATATTAACATGCGTAAGGGTGATTGTATTGAGTATTAGAAGAGAAGTAGCGGAGGATATTAGAGATTACAAAACTGCGGGTTTAGCAGAAATATTTGTTCTATGCGAAATCCTGATGGTGTCTGTAGTCGCTGGTAGATGGGCTAATAGAACTTGGTGGCCAGAGGGAGAATGGTGGGTTGGTGCTTGGGTTTTTATCGTGTGCCTACTTCTTCTTTTTGTTCCTGTAACATGTCTAATTATGACTGTTGTATTTGGTCTAGCTTGTGGTGTAGCGGGCTGGATGATAGGTGACTATTTATTTGAGAATTTAGGTGCTTCTGTTGTGATTGCAATCATATCTGGAGTATTAGGGCTAATGATAAATATTGTAGGCTGTCCTAGATTTACTTCAAAGCGTTTAGCCTAAGAGTTTATAGATAAACTTTAAAATATTTAGAGGGAGCGAAATTTATTCTATAGAATGACCATAAAGTATAGGTGATACTCTACTGGACACGCTGGTTGGGTGTTTTTTTACGTTATGGGGAGGAATACATATGTTTAAATGGATATTCACCGTACTAATTACAATCCTAATAGCTGGCTGCAGCGTACAACAAGATGTTGTAAAGCCTACTAAGAGCGACCCTGTAGCCGTTCCAATATCACAGGTATCGGCAGACACGGTTAAGCTGGAATTTCCGTAAGACCGTTATCACGAAACGGCACAGCATATTAAGGAAGCCATTCAGGCGGGAAAATCACCAGTATGCACCATAGTCCGTGATGGAGCCGACCATAATCGTGAGTTGTCCCTAAAGGGCGCGCCCACCAAGAAGGGCAAGGATAGGGATGAATGGCCTATGGCGATGTGTTCCGAAGGTGGAGAGGATGCAGACATTAAGTACATAAGTCCAAAGGATAATCGTGGAGCTGGATCGTGGGTTGGTCACAAGTTGGATGACTACGAAGATGGTACCCGAGTGGAATTTATCATAAAATAGCAAACACCCCTCTTACCGTATAGGTAGGACGGAGCATATTACTAAAATCTTCTGGTAAATCCTATAAATAATAGAACTACAGAATCATTTTTATGTCGAAATACTAGTTTATTTGTCCAATAGAAAACCAATAATGGAATAAGGTGTATAATATAAACTGTAAATACAAATACAAAAAGTGGAGGCAAGTTATCATGAAAAAAATTATTGGACTAGGATTGGTTGCAACTCTTTTTTTATCTTTAAGCCCAATAACTTCTGCGGCAAGTTTTGACAATGAACCAGAGGTGGTAACAGGAGTTGGTGAATTGGAGGAAAATCCAGGAGACACACACTCAATTATCACACCCTTCAGCTCGGTTCCTATACAATACACAAACTTTCGCGGGTATGATGATTATCAAACTACATTTGAACTAGTCCCTTCAAATGGTGAATCGTTTAATATTAATGTAGTGAATAATGGTTCGACAGATATTATACTTATATTATCTGGTGGTCTTAGTACAACTCAAAAAATACCAGCCGGGGAGCAAAGAACTATATCGGGTTATAGCACTAGACAAACTAAATACACGGTAGTAGTCAGTAACACGTACGGAGCATATATGAATTTTATTATACAGGCAAGACAGTTTGATGCCTAAGTTATCTACTGGAATAGTAGTTACTAATTAAACGGGAAACCACAATTTTGTCTAACGTACAATCTAAAAGCTCTGCTAACCTAATTGGTTGGCAGAGCTTATTTCGTTGAAGGGATTACCATACCTTTGACCGAATAAATTATTGAGGTGATCAGCATGAACCATACATATAGAGTGTTAAAGTCGGATATAAAACTATTTGCAGCTGCATTAAGCCAGGTAAAGGTGTACGTTGTTCAGTCGTTGGGCGAGGATTGGGTATCGGTTATAGACTATGGAGGATCCGTAGAAGTTTTCTCCCGATACGATTAAGATTGCCGGAGTGTATAATATGCGGAATCAGTTTGAATTTAGAGTATACAAAAAGGCCTGCTAACCTTAATTGGTCGGCGGGGCTTTTGTTAGACACTGAGTAAGGCAACTTGAATACATAAAGCGCCTTGGATTTAACTCCAAGACGCTCCCCTGCTTGTAGTAACGGTTAGTTAATGTCTCCTGGGTACTGACCAGTAGTACCCCAAGCTTCGCCTTCAACTTTGTTACCGTTGGCTCTGAATTGAATTACGTATTCCCCTGAAGGCATCCCATTAGGGAATGAATTAAGACTAGTCCACGTTAATGTGTCTTCTTTGCCAACAGTTTTATAGACATATTCTCTCCCGTTACCCTGCAAACTCCAAGCAAACTCCAAGTGAGATTTGATGTTCCTTCATTCCGAACTTTAATCTTTACATGTCCATAACCCTTTTTTGACAGTTGTTTAATTAATTGTTAAATAACGGAAAAAGATCCTATCTGCCAAAGTTTGATAGAATCTTTTTTTGCAGGACAAATTCCCCCTAACTTCGACACTCATGGAATGACAACAGGATTGGAGAAAGAATTCGATCTGAGCTGAAAGAGGTCAATGAATTTATCACATGGTACGAAAGCAAGCAGGCTGGATCTGGATCGGCTTCATATGCCATCAATAAGCACGATAACAATAAAGGATCATTCAGCAACCGCAAGGATTACATGCTATACGATCGTATTCTTAACGTTTGAAGTAAGTGAATATTTTAAATAAATCGAAAAGCTCTGTTACCTTAATTGGTCTGCAGAGCTTTTAACTGTTCAAGGCTTTTAGAATATATCCAGGTATTCTTTCTGGAATTTGATGAAATCTTGCACACTGTCGTGATAGGTAAATCTACCGCCATTTTTATCAATAATCCAGTTGATCTTCTCGTCATTTAACAAGATTCCATACATGCAGTGATGAAGCAGTTCAATTTGCTTTTCATCCCTAATTCGGATCAAATGTTTTTCTTCTTCGACAATGAGGTACCATTTCGTTTCTGTTTCATCTACATCTACGTCTACATCCGCATCTACATACAGTATTGATACCGACAAGGGGAATGGCCAGTCAAACCAATGTCCTCGTTTGTCTTCTCTATAACCTTCAAATGCCATGGTTATTTCCCCCTACTTGGATAATTTCCTGATTAGTTTAAATGTATCTAACGTGCTGCGATTGTACGCTTAATTGGAAACTGTTTTACGGAAGTGGCAGCTATCCTCAGCCTTTGGCATCTTGGCATCAATCTGGTGAATGACCTGCTGTTTGAGGCTGGTACTAGCTGGGATACGTCTGTTTAGGCTGGGTTAACGGAGTTGTGAACTCTGGATTTTATTGTAAATTTCTCATTTGCTCAGGTTTTTAAAGACAATACTGGTTCAAGGAAACATTTGCGGCAGCCCTTTTTAACATTGGATGACACAGGCTTTTAGGAATACACACATTAAGTTTACTGCTAGTTCTTGTCTTATCCTACTGGCTCAGGAATATCGCCCCCATATTCTTTCCATGGCTTCACGTACACCATCGTAAACTTCTGCAAAAGTTCAGTGTCGCTTTGGCAACCGTCTAATCCGCTATTGTTGCGCAATAGTTGTATCCTCTTTTATCGTTCATTGTTCTGATCTGTATAGTATACGGAAAACGACAGGTAACAAAGAAGTTAAGCGCTTTGTTACCCGATATCAAAACGCTACTACCAATACTTTACAGTTATTCTACTGAGCAATGACGTGGGCCCAACATGAAGGAACTGGAGTTGAAAACAGGTAGCAGTGTAGTGGACATAAAGGCGCGTCTGCTGGCTTTGGAAGAGGGGGACAACAAGAGCGATATACGCTCTATATTGTAATCATAGAGGGCTGGAATGGTGCCCCAAAGATCATTACATTTTCTCGTATGGAAATACGCGCTGTATTAAACCTCCAATGATATGGAGCTTATTTTTTGTACTCGGAATATAATTTGCGCATAACACATCAGGAGGCTGCACTCATGTCTTGAATGTATCTTATTTCTGGAGTGGTTTGTTTCTTATATTTAAAACAAATAGATGGAAAAGATCGGATATATATTGCTACATCGTTACTTACTTCATTAACTTTAAAGGGGATCTGAAAAAACTTTAAAATTGTAATTCATGGATTGTTGCATTCGTCTATATAATTACATCTTTTCCCATTCTAGATAAGGTGGTAGAATGAAAAAAATAGGTATGGGAGGCGGCGTTTTATTTGAAGTATGATAAATATAATTGGGGACAATTTAAAGAGGGAGCGTATCATTGACCCTAAAAAATACGGCTTCAAAGCCGCTCGTCGTGCACCACAGTTTTCGAAACGTTAATATCCCTTGTGTATCAAGGAATTTCAGCCCTTGGCCTTCACTGGTCAGGGGCTTTAATTTTGAGTTAGAAAGTGCCGTGACCATATTTTGACCATTTTTATTATTCCTGATCATTCGTGACCACGTCTGAACCAGCGATTGGAGATTCAAACTCCATGAATTTTTCAAACCGATCAGCAGTTTTTTCTTTTACTGCTTTTGTTACATGCGTGTAAATGTTCATAGTCATTTTAATATCTGAATGTCCAAGACGTTCCTGAACTTCTTTAATGCTGGCCCCAGCTTCAAACAAAAGTGATGCATGGGTGTGTCTTAAGCCATGTACGGTTATTTTGTGTAAGTTGTTAGAGCGAATGATTTCATTCAGTTTGTCGTTTGGATAAGCTAAGCGAATTGGTGTTCCATCCTCACGTGTAAAAACCATTCTGTCATCGTTAGGACCTATTGGCTGCACAATGCCTCTGCTTTGCTCTGTACGGTGTTTTTTTAGTAAGGCAAGGGTTGTATCATCTAAACTAAGAACACGTCTGGAAGCATGCGTTTTGGAGGTCAAAGGCGTGAAAGTTTTTTTATCAAAAAACAATGTCTTATCAAGATTAATTGTTTTTTCTCTAAAATCTATATCGTTCCAACGTAAGGCCAGAACTTCCCCTTTTCTCGCACCAGTATAAATTAATAGGTGAAACATCAATTGATCACGATAGCTATATGCTTGCTTGGCTATTCCAAGGAATTTTTTGATTTCGTGTTTTTCCCAATAATTTCTCATTTTTTGTTCCCCCGCTAATTGATCACTTTCTTTTTTTGGTATGATGACACCTACCTCCATTGGATTGCTCTTGATTATTTCCATCAGGACTGCAAACTCGAAAACTTGATTGGCATACATCTTCATGTTTCCCACTGATTTAATATCTTCTGCAATTTTGTTAATCACATCTTGGCAATATGAACGAGTTATATCTTTTATTTTTATATTACCGAAGTGCGGAAGGATTTGACCTTTGAAACATGAGCGAACTGTTTTTCTGGTTGGAAGCTTAAATCTTTTATAATTGGTTTCATACCACTTCTCATAGACCTCTTCGAAAGTAATTGATTTATCTTGTATAATGAACTTACCGTCTTTTACTTCCTTTTCAGTTTGGGCTGCGTCCAATTTTGCTTCTGCTTTGGTTTTAAAACCACGTTTGGTAGATGGTTTTTTCTTCCCTGTTACTGGGTTGATTTCACCAGTGTAATACTTATACAGCCACATATTTCCGTCCTTTTTTGTTGTGTACCTCTGAAAGCTTGCCATAATACATACCTCCAAGAATCAATAAATTCTACCCCGATTTATAACTTCTTCTAAGTCTTTCATTTGCAGTAGTAAAGTTTTTGCACCTACACCGTATCTGCGACTTATTCGGCCTAGCATGAGTTTTATATTTCCAGGTTCGAAATAAACAATGTCATGCTGAAGAATTTTCACCCCTTCAAACTGTAGTAGATCCTCAGTTTCGATTTGCTTAAAAGGGCCATCCAAAGGAATCGGAATTTCTCTTTTTTGAGAAAGCGTAATTTCATCTACATGAAATATCAGCTGAGATGGACCCTCATAAGTAAAAGACGGATCGTAATACGCGTAAATTGTTGGTTCACAAACCTGTGGTAATTTCTTAGGCATCACCCCTTTCGCGGAATTGCATTGCTGTTCAATGCTTGTCCGTATTTGTCCTTCATAATTTCTCCGCATTATTTGGTTTAATCTTTTTCTAGCTAGATAAATAGGGACTTCAAATGTATCAGATAGATATAAAAGGGCATCGTTAAATAACCTCGGCAGCTTAAGCCTAGACAGCATAAAAAAAGGCATTGAAGCATAGAGAACGAATTGATCTGCATCTGCCTCTTGGAGTTCTATAAATGCCTTAGGCATAATTGCTTGATTACCTGCGTGCCTTAGTAAATGACCCACTTCATGAAGCAACTCAATACGTTGTTCCCTTAAGGGCAACCGATTATCTAAAAGCACACTACGTAAACCGGCCGCTGATTCATAAGCCTTGCTTCTTTGGGCAGACGAGTAAATCCAGATATTCAAAGCAACTGCAATTCTTTCGGTAGTTACATGTTGAGGTTCAGTAATACCATTTTTTAAATACATATTTTCAATATAGTGTTCTAAGTATGTAGGTTGATAATGGGAAATCATGTCGTTCCTCCAGGTAATAGGAATGTACGTTCGTATGTATGAGTAAAAGAAGCCAGTCTTACGACTTAGGCCACAAGGTAATTGTTTGTTATATGAATGAAATTGCTATTCTTCTTGGCGATCACCCAGTTTGCGGTCTTTTTCTTTCTCTTGAATGAATTTCCAAAACTGCATTAATTCCCGCTTTCGTGACTCTGGCGCTTCTAAGTAATCCTTAAAAAATATACCGTGCTCTGGATTCTTAATAAATGCCTCAAACTCAGCTATTTCAGCTGCCTCCAAGGACAAATTTTCACCCTCACCTGATGCAAGTTTCTCAAGTTCATCTATTGTAATTCCAAGTCCTTTAGTAACCTTCAATACATTATCAATTGCAGCCCCACCAACTCCACGAGTTAACATTGACTGGAGTGTGGTTGATGGGATGCCTACTAATTCTGCGAAAGCTCGTCTACTGTACCCTTTTTCCTCAATCAAACGTGATATCACTTCAGCTCTCTTCACAGTAACCCTAACCTCCATGTATTTTTTGTACGATATTTCGTACATGACTACATATTACATTAAGAATGTAACGTTGTAAATAAACTTTGAACGAAATTTAGTGCGGATAATATTTTAAATACTTGACCATGAACGAAATATCGTTTATAGTTCAAAGCAAGGCGAACGAAATATCGTTCACGAAAAAGGAGGGTAGGCGATGCTATATAGAAATCTCCGTTCAGAAATGAAAAAAAGAGGAGTAACAATTTCGGATATTTCCCGTGATTTAAAAATGAGGAGAGGAACGATAAGTGATAAAGTGCATGGGCGTTTCAGATTTTATTATGACGAGGCACAAATGATAAAAAGTAGGTTTTTTCCTGAATGTGAAATTGAATATCTTTTTTCAACGGACATTGATCATGAATCTGAAATAGTCGAGGAGGAGGAAAATGGAGTCCCAAGCTTTCAAGGTAGTTGTCGATCCTGAGTTCATTTACCAACTTGTAGAAAAAGAAATTAAAAAAGCACTTGAAGGATTTGAAAGCGGGTCTTGGTGGGACATGAAACGCCTTGAGTTTGAAACATGCCGGAAAAGAGACTGGTTGCTTGAAAATATACTTCTTAATCCAAATTACAAACAAGAAATGTCTCAAATAACGAATGGTTGTGAGGGAGGACGTTGGATGATTAGGGCACAGGAAATGAAGGCTTTCTTGGACAAGTACTTCCATCACTTGAATCGTCCGAAACATAGAAATGTCAGCAATAAGAAAGGAGAAACAGTATGACTACACCCAATATAGATGTAATCAAGGGTAAGCGTATTACGGTCATGACAACACAAGAGTTTCCAGAAGGTGACGATCTTGCATATGACATTCTTCGTTTACTCAACAAGCATAAAGTATCGTATTTGAAAGCAGATCGCATTCTCGAACAAGCGAAAGAATACGTCAAAGAATACGCTCAACTAAATGGGTAAGAAACCAATTTTTCTTTTGAGTTAAATATGCAAGAAGGGAGTTGAACGACGTTAGATAAAAGAACTGCATAACCAAAGTGGAAACTAAAGGAGGTAAACTGAATGCCCTTTTACCATCACCCTATAAAAAGAGAGAACGCAGCGATTCATGTTACCGTATCGGGATATTCTATCAACCAACCAACCAAGTCGGATATTCCATCAAAAATGGTCGAAAGTAAATTGACTATTGAATTGGAGTTTACTAGCAATGATTTTAGCCCAGCTAAATATGAGGCGTTCTTGAACAAGTTTCAGCATTTTTTGAATGATAACTATCAATAGCCTATCTGCTTCTTAATAATTTGAGCAATAACATTTGAAGCAATGCTAGAAAGCATGGAGATTGAAACGCTGGAGAACCTGCTAGCAATGTCCTTAGATTTTTTCCAAACACCATTGTCTCGGATGTTATCTAAGAATTGGTGTCCTTCCCAAGTCAGGCTTGAGATATAAAAATTATGCACCTCATCGCCAGCATACTGAACTTGGGCGTTAATGTAATTTGCTTCAATTAATCTTTGAGTTGTATAAATTATTTCTTCAAACGAATATGGCTCAGTAAAAGGATTGCTATTGAATGTATGTTTAGTTACTTCGTTACCAAATGGTTCAGATTCTACGGCTAAAAGTAAATCTCTTATGCAGTCTTTGTTTAACTTCATGATCACATGTCCTCTCATTGTAATTTATCATTACTTTGAAATTCGGTATGGAGAAAGAAAACCCTTTAGAAAGGAGATTTAACTTGCAAATTGACATTAACAAAATCAAAGTCAGTGATCGTATCCGCAAGGACTTTGGCGGCATCGAAGAACTGGCCCAGGATATAGAACAAAACGGACTCATTAATCCTATAGTAGTAACACCGGATTATCAGCTTATTGCCGGAGAGCGGCGTTTGAGAGCGCATCAGTTCCTTGGACGCTCAGAAGTGACGGTAAGAGTTATGGAAATCAAGGATTTTGAGCATCAACTTCAGCTTGAGATTTCCGAGAATGAACATCGTAAGGAGTTCACTTTTTCCGAGCGAGTAGAATGGGCGCGGCGACTTGAAGAGGTCGAACGCTTGAAGGCCAAAGAGCGCATGGCTGGAGGTACGGAAAATTTTCCTGACCAACCTACCGGACAAGTTCGGGATATTGTAGCGGATCAGGCAGGCTTTGGCTCTGGCAGGCAGTACGACAAAGCGAAGTTTATTGCGGAAAATGCTACTCCTGAAATCATTCAGCAGCTTGATGAAGGCTTGATTAGCACTCACAAGGCATTTGTAGAAACCAAAGCTAGGCTCGAAGCTGCTGTGCGTGAGGCAGAGGAAAGAGCAGAACAGGCAGAGCGGGACAAGCTTGAGTTACAAAGACAGTACAAAGATGCCATTCCTGCTGATCAACTTGAAGATGCAGTATCTGCTGCTGTAGAGCGTCATGAGGAAGAAACCACTGTATTTATCCGGCAGAAGGAAAAAGAAGCTGAGGTGCAGCTTAAACAACGTGATGAATACTGGAAAAACAAAATCACTGAAGATTTGGAAAAAGAACGTTTGAAAATCGAACAATTGAAATTAGGCTACCAACAGAAAAAAGAAGAGTTGGAAGCGATGAAATTGCAGAAGACAGATGATTTTGACGAGCAGCAAGCGGAATTGAAAATGAGGAAGCTTCGCTCTGAGTCTAATATCAACGCCTTACAACTGAATACCCATGTAAAAAGATTTCTTGAAACGGTCGGAATCACTTCATTCATGCTAGGTGCAATTGGGGCTGCAAACATGGGGGAGAAAAAGCGCTTGGGGGAAAGCCTTGATATGTTGCAACGTTTTATAGACCAAGTTAGACCAGCCGTAAACGGCAGAAAGGTGGTAGAAGTATATGACATTGATAAACAATAATGAACAACCGGATTATATGATGCTGGTGGAAAAGCAACTCCAACTTACAGAGTCTCAAGGAGTTGCCATTCGCGGCCTGTGGGACGGAATGAAGAAGATGCAGGAGGATGTTACTGGAAAAGTTGAGGAAGTCCAGATGATGGTCCAGGAGGTTCGTGACAGTGTTACGCTCACAGATGCCGAATGCTATCAGTTACAGAACGCAGTAAGAATCAGGTCCATCACTCTCACAAAAGATCGTTACAAGGAGACAGATGGAAAATTTAACGAAACGGTCGGGAAATATCGCCGCATGATTTGGAGTAAGTTGAAAGTTTTGTTCTCAGTTGCAAAGTACAGTCACATCCGGCGCATAGATTTTGATGATTCCATTTACTTCGTTAAAGAGTTTCGTCCAGAAGACTACATTTAAAGGGGTGTTGGCTATGACGCTTAAAGAATTGGCTGAGTTGTGGTCTAAAAATTCTTTGCAGCACGCCATTATCGTTCGTAATATCCAGCGTGAGGCGAAGGCAAAATGAGTTACCAAACTTCAACCACTTATTCAATTCCAATCTTGGATGATGAAGGCATCAAGTTTACATTAGATCAACCAGCAGACTCACTTATAGCCGCTGTATTACTTATGCATCGCTGGTTGAATTGTCAACATTCAGTAGATATTGAGATGCTAGAGCTAACAGAGCAGGATAAGGAAAAGCTTTCTCTTCAAAAGGAAAAAGAACTTACTGAACAAAAGCTTCAGGCCATTTATAAAACTCAATATGCTATTACAGATAGTCCGTGGCCTAATCACGTTTGTATTCAGAAGATGAAACATTTTAAGGAACAAGAAAGACGTTTGAAAGCTAAAATATCCGAACTTGAAGCGGAGATATGGAGCTGAGAGAGTTGGACTTGGACGAGCATAAACAATCTAGGGTGCTTAGAGCGCAATTACGTGAGTTATATGAGGACAGCATTGACGCTGTTAAATTCGGATTGCCGACTGACGAAATTCATGCTCAAATAGATTTGCTTACTACTGAATTAAGTGAACTTGAGGAATTTAAAAATGAAGAATATGAAGGGCTAGAGGCTCCTAAGGCATCAGGATACAAGATATCCGGTAAAGGAATAGGTTGCTGCAATCATTGTGAGAAAGAGGTATTCGATGGTCAGAAACACCCTGCTCCAAACGAAGAAGGACTTTTCTGTAATTACTATTGCCGTAAGTTATACCGCAAAAGAAAAGACAGAGAAGCCCTGACAAACAATCGTGCTACCAACACGATCATTTAAGAAACAATTCAACGGAAGTATAACACAAGATTTTGAAAATGAAAACAGGAGGCCTGTCTTGTGAGAGGAGACAAGGATTTTAGCATTTGGAATACTAGCATAGCCGTAAGAGGAGATAAAGAAATATCTCATCCTACCTTTTTACGGATGTTAGACATGATGAGAAATAGAGGTTTTGTCGTTGGATCAGATCCACGAATAGACCGTGACTATCCTATCCTTTCGAAGGATCGTTTTGCTGGCAACAAGGGAGAACTTCTGTTTGTTGGTGAAAAATATAATTGTGGTGCAAAACTTGAATTCTATCAAGAAATTAATGTAGAGAACCCAAACGGCGGTAGATATGACTTTAACAAATTTGAAAAGATGCCTTATCTACTCCAAAAGCGGTTTCTAGTTGAAGTCAGATATATGGAACATTTTTTACTGGAGGAAGGATTTACTTGTGACTCTGAACCAGTACTAAAAACGTCATACGATAAGGTATTCCATGAGCTTAATTCGCCAAGCAGACACTGGAGTTCAGAAAATCTTCCTGATTATAACGCTCTCGATAAAGATGGGATACGGATTAATAACGGCGAGGTGAAGTATTTCAGAGGCAGAAAAGGAACGTTGATGCGCGGAACTGTCTACCACAATATCAATAATATGTGGTGGGTCATAGTTAATAAAGACTACTATACCAATCTGGCAAGTTTCGAATTGTTTGACCTTGCTACAAAACCCGAAAACAGTCTTAGAAAACTGACGAAGAGATCGGGTCGTCACAACCCAAAATCCAGATTCATTCCTAGTGAGGCTAATTTAAAGGAGTGGAATACAGCAGCTAAAAAAGCTGGGAAAGACGGAAGAATTAAGCTAGCGAATAGCGTGCTGGATTACTTATATGAAATCAACTGGACCTCTCGTAAATTTCAGTTCTTTAAAAAAGATAATGGTCGGCTTGGTCTGATGGAAACCGAAGGGAACCCATACTTCTTGGGCCACAGACTGGGTGAGAAAAAGTATGATCCACCTCGAATTATGTCTCTCTACACTCGTTCACTGGCTATGTCGAGTACAGAATCGTCCTGGGTTAAAGGTTTACGGGATTACGTCACAGGCGGTAAGCCAACTATTTCAAAATGGTTCTGCCAGGATGGAAATGGCGAAGGTGGACAAGCATACCTTTGGCCTGAGGTTAGAGAACGATTACTCCATATAGGAGCGCATGTATAAAAAAGGAGTGGCTGCATTGTCTCTACAAAAACAATATACGCTCGGAGAGCTTTATAGTCTTGCGGATCAATGCAGCCATGATTACCCTGCTACACTGGCACGTAAGATTGAATTGCTGACCGAAGTCCAGATTCTCCTGGGACGCAAGGCAGCTGAGGCCGTAAGGGATTATAAGAAGAAATATGCTGAGAGGAAGCGCGTTTATGCTGAAGCGTATATTGCAGCAAAGAACCTAAGGGAGCAGCGTGCGGAATTGGCGGTAATTGAACTTCGCATTCAAGAAGCAGATGCAGAAGCTGATAAAGTCCGCTGGAATAATGCTGTGGAAAGTAATGACCAGGTAATAAACTCTTTAAAATACAGCCTCAAGGTTCTGCTAGCGGAGTTCGGAAACAACGCCAGCGCAAACAGGTAGGTTTATGATTCAAAAGCTGAGAAGAGGTTGAAACATGGCAGAAATAAAATGGATCAAGCTCAGTACTGGCATGTTTGACGACGAAAAAATTAAAATCATCGAAGATATGCCCGAAGCTGACACGATCATTGTTATATGGCTCAAATTAATGACTATGACAGGCCGATCAAATATGGGCGGTTATATTATGCTGACAGAATCCATTCCTTACACAGAGGATATGTTGATTTCAGTGATTAAGAGGCCGTTTCCTGTCATAAAAATGGCTCTATCTATTTTTGAGAGATTTGGAATGTTGGAAATATCTGAACAAGGAGCTTTCTTCCTTCCGAATTGGGAAAAGCACCAGAATACAGAATCTCTTGAAAAGGTGCGAGAGTACGAGCGAAAACGAAAAGCTGAACAAAGGGCTAAACGAAAACAGTTACAGCTTGCTGAACCTAGTCCCGGAAATGTCCCGGACAGTCCCGGTGATGTCACGCCCTTAGAAGTAAGAAGTAAGACTAAAGAAAAAGAAAGTAGTTGTTGTTTAACGCCCGAGACTGAAATCAAATTCGAAGATGAGGGGATACCGTTCACCCGACAGGATGCCGTTCCTGTCACTCCTGAAACAGATGCCGACTCTGGACAGGATGAAATATCATCTTCTGATATCGATTATCACAATGCCGTTGCCGACAAGTACCTACAGCGCAGGGGGAAGGGATTATACATTACAGCAGCTGACGAAACGAGCATTGATGAATTGCTAGCCGCTGGTGTACCGCTTCAAACCGCTTTGGACGGAATTGATCAGTCCTTTGACAAATTTAAACCTAAGCATAAGCGCGATGGGATACGGAGTTTGAGTTACTGTGCGACTATTATTTTCTCCTTACACGCCTTACGAGAAGATATTGGTAAGGGGGAGAGTACCGAAAGTGCTTTGCCTTGTAAGCCTGAGTCACAAATAGATGTGCCACCAAGCGAATACACCGAGTCGGACATTCAAAGCATGCTTGCAAAACTAAGGGCTAAACAGGGAGGTTGATGCCACATGGAGAGCTTCGGCAAAGAACTAAAGGCATTAATACCCGCTGGTTTTGCTAAAAGGCAGGCTGCGGTGCTGGAACGCCTAGCGAACCATCCTGAGGTTAAGCGATTAAAAAGTGAATTTCCTGATCGAACCGAGGATCTGACCGAACCAAAACGATATAGAGATCTGTCACAGCATATATCCTATTGCGATAAATGCAGCGAGTGTCCAGGGTTGCTTGCTTGCCAGAACGAACAGAAGGGGCATGCAAGCGTTGCGGAGCCTAACCCGACCAAAGATGATGAACTGGTCTTCCGACTTCGGAAATGCCCATTGTTGGTCGCTCACGAAAGAGAACAAGGAATAGGTCAGAGGATCAAGAGCCATTACATCCCGGCTCACATCCTGAATGCCACCTTCGAAGACATTGAACCTGACCCGCAGCGGATATCTGCAATTGCAGCGGCAATAAGCTTCTGTGATGAATTTATTCCCGGAGAAACAACAACAGGACTATACTTTTACGGTCAAATGGGCGTAGGTAAAAGCAGAATCGTGGGAGCCATCGCACAAGAACTGGCAAAGCGTGACGTTAGTGTGCTAATGGTTTATGTGCCTGATTTCCTGCTGGAAGTTAAGGATGCCATTGCCTCCAAAACAGAAACCGTAGAAAGCAAATTGGATGCATTGAGGACTGCTACGGTCTTAATTTTAGATGATATTGGAGCTGAGTCGCTTACAACATGGACAAGGGATGAAGTGCTGGGACCGATACTTCAGCGGCGTATGGAACGCTTAACGACGATCTACACATCTAATTTAACCATGAGTGAGTTAAAACAGCACTTGGCGAATGTCAAAGACAGCAAGCCGAGCGAACAGAAACAGAATGACAAAAAAGCGGCCCGGATCATTGAGCGAATAGAACCATTTGTAAAAATACTGCCAGTAGGCGGACGGAATAGACGTAGGGGGTAAACATATGTGCAGAACATGTGGGGGCAATAAGGTAGCGTATCAGTTTCTCGGCTCCATGATGGCATTGGGGCCATGTCCAGAATGCAACCCAAATGCTAAGAAGGAAGTCGTAAAAGAGGAGGTCAGAGCTTATGAATATAGTAGTGGACAGCGCTCTATTAGCTGAGGCATTGGAAGATGCCAGTAAGGCGATTTCAACAAAAGTAATAATCCCAATATTGAGTTGCTTTTTGATCGAAGCAACGGAGGACAGGGTAACCGTTACTGGTACCGATGACCGAGCAACTATCCAATCATTTGTCGAGGAAAACATAGACATCAAAGAGACTGGTTCCGCGGCGCTGCCCAAAGTTCTATTGGATATTCTCCAGAAGATCAATGGGAAAATAGAACTGCAAGTTAAAAATGGGGATCAAGTCACCATAAAGTCACGGAATAAGGAGATTGAGATTACTGGAATGCCTCCAGAAGAATATCCTGCTCCTCCAGAGATAAATGAAAATGAGTTTGTTGAGATTAAGGGAAAAGACTTAAAAAATCTGATCAAAAAGACAGTTTTCGCGGCTGATATAGACGGAAAATCATTGCCTATCATTACAGGGGTAAACGTTATCCTTCAGACCGGGAAAATTCAAATGGTGGCAACGAACCGACACCGACTGGCCCATGCCGAAAGAGAATTTGATATAGGAAATATCGGCACGGCTGTTATTGAAGCTAGAGGAATAATTGAATTACAGAAGATCGTAAATGACAACGATGAAGTAGAATTCGGTTTTTCCAAGTCTTCTGGCGGAGAAGTAATATATGCGTTCGCACGAACAGAAAGATTTATATTTTATTCTCGTGTTCTAGAAGGGATTTACCCTGATACAACCCATGCTATGGATATTAAAGCAGTTACCGAAATACAAGTGAATCGGAAAGAACTGATTGAATCATTGGAGCTTATTTTTACATTGGCGAAAGAAGAAAAAAACAACGCTGTTACATTCTCAGTTACAGAAAAAGAAATTAACATTCGAGGTAAGGGAAAGGAAACGGGTAAGGCAACAGAAAGCATAACACCAATCAGTTTCAACGGAGAAAATTTCAACCTGACGTTGAATGCAAAATATGTGCTGGATGCATTGAAGGTCTTAGAAAACGATGTAATTATACTCGGGTACACTGGTTCTTTAAAGCCTCTCACTCTTCGGAGTGACGAGTCCAGTTTCTACATTGTTCTTCCTTATAGGGTGGCTGGATAAGATGAGTAAATATAATGCCAAAAAGGTCATTGTCACGGAGGACGGAACGTTATTTGAGGAATGGATTGTAAAAAGGTATGAACTAGATGTGATAGGTACTCTCTTTGATAGCAAAGCAGAGGGAGAGTATTGCCAAGAACTCCTTCGTCAGCGCAAGTATGGAGAAATCAAAGACTTCAAGTGCCACCCTGTATTTATACTACAGGAGAAGCCAAAAGTGACCTACATTGCTGATTTTCTGGTCACTAATCTGGACGATACTCAGCGAGTAATAGATATCAAGGGTGTAGAGACATCGACATTCCGTGTCAAATTGAAATTATTCCAAGCAAAATATCCGACTTTACCTATAGATATACTCACTAAAAAACGAGGAGAATTCATTCCGATCAAGCAGTTCAAGAAAGAAAAAGCGGATCGGAAACGAGCTATCAATAAACTTTTAAAACAAGCAGAAGGAGAGAGGAAAAATGTCAGGACTAGCCGGAATGCAAGTAAAATTCACCGTATTAAAAAATGAGGATATCAATAAATACCTTGATGAACGTGAGAAAAGTGATCTATCTCGTATTTTGTGGAAGGTTCAGGAGCTGCGGCTTCTGGATGGAAAGCCTCCACTTAATACGTATCTGGTAGTTAACACAGACGAACCATATGCCACTGATATTGTTCATATCATGCAAACCAATAACCATTGGGGTCCGGTGAGTGATCCTAATCAGGCAGAGATGGAGTATTACGGTGGTACGCTTATTCTACCGAGAACGGAGGAGGAAATTAAATGAAGCGCTCTCAAAATGAAATTAAACGTCCGGAAGTAACACAGCGGATCATAGAATTGCTGGACAAGCAAAATGAGAAAGGTCTTAAGAAATACGGAACAACTATAGACCAGGTATCAGATATGGCCTATGACTGGAAGCTCATGGCGCTGGAGGAGGCAACTGATTTGATTCAGTATCTCCAGAAAGAGGTTATGCGGCTCGAAAGACTTCTTAATCCGATCTAGGCTAAAACAAAAGGAGCATAGAGGGTTCTTAATTAATCCTCTTGCTCCTCAGTAATAAACAAATCTTCAATGGTAACATCTAGCGCTTTAGCGATAGCAAATAAATGCCAGGCTTCATGGCGACTATTTTTATCAAATCTACTAATTGAACCTTGTGGAATTCCAGTCATTTCAGACAATTCCATTTGAATGATACCTTTCTTTTTTAACAAAGGCGTCAAATTCGGTTTCACTTTAAGCAATGCAATTCACCTCTCAGTCGAATTATACGATACCGAATATTTATTAGCAACATGCATTGACTCTATATTCGATATCGTATATTATTAGGTCAAGAACTACAATTCGATATACGATATAGAATAACGTATCAAGTCCACAGCATTGCGATATTCTCAGGTGAGATTGATACAAGCCAAATGATCAACTCAGGAAACTTTTCCTACGCTCTACATTGTATCCGAACGAGCAACATTGTACTGGAACCAAAAAAACGTAATGGAGGCATGGTGTATGACAGAACAAGAAATGGATGAGTTCACTACAGCATTGGTGGAACGTTACGTGGATATACAAAAGATTGCTTCACTTAACAGTGAATTATTAAACGTATGGGATGAGGTAATTGATACCTTACCGCCTAAAATAAAGGGTGATTTTCAAGAGAAATATAATCGCCGCATAAGGGAGGGGGGCTTGTGAAAAAGCTCGACTTAAACAAGATCGAAGACGAGCCGATTGAGGTCCAGCAGGCTGTAGCCTTCTACACATCACATACAATAAATAAAATGCGTGTAACAACGGAAGAAAGGTTAAACATTATTCTGTTTTAGAGGATGCAGGACTGCTTGAACCTCTAAAATCCGTAGTGGAGCCGTAGTGGTTTAGGCTCAAAATATAAGCATAAGCAAAGGGATTACGAATCAATCTTGTTGGAAAGGTGGCGAGGGAGAATGTCTCATCAAACATTCTGGAAACCGGAGAAAAAAGTTAAAGAGAAAAAGTCGTTTAGCAGCCTTGGACAGCGAAAGAAAAGCAAAAAACCGATTCCAGATTGGAAGAAAGACATCTTTGCTCACCACCAGTCACGTCCATCCCGGGCTGATCGAGCCGAGTTTCCGCCAGAGGTTGTTAAGGAACTGATTGAGGAAACGGATGGGTTATGCCAGTGCAACTGCGGACGAAATGCAACACAAACTCACCACGTAATGCCGAGAGGTCGGAGCGGACGTGGTGTTAAGACCAATGCCATGCGTGTCTGCGATGCCTGTCATGATCGTATCCAGACAAACGAGGAAGAGCTTCAAGGATGGATATCAACATACTCTCTGATTCATGGTCCTAGATTTTGGTTTGACGAGCAAGATTGGGAAGAGTTCAACCGCAAGCAGGCGGCTATGGAGCGCATAGAAGCTGAGAAGAAGGAACGTTTGGAGTCTATAAAGCCGATCGTGGAGTTAATAGCTTCAGCGGCGGGGCGCTCCTTGAAAGTAAAAGAGATTCGATTGTTAGAGGCAATGGACGCTAAACAGATGAGCGTATTTACCACCATGATATCTGATGCCTTAAACAATTTTAGCAAACCAGTTCCTTCATATGGTTATGGAGAACGGTTTGAGGATTAAACAGCAGCACGGCCCCATAGGGGATAAGAAGGAGGGAACAGCCCTCCATAAGGGGGAGAGACACAATGCAAGGAGTACGCAGCCCATTGATTTGGTTCGGGGGCAAGAGCAGGGTCGCGCAGCACATTATTAGTAAGATGCCACCGCATACGTGCTACGTGGAGCCGTTCGGTGGGGCAGCTCATGTGATTGCGCAAAAGCCCCCAGTATATTCGGAAGTTTACAACGATATCGACGGCGAGGTAGTGAATTTTCTGCTGGTGGCCATCAATGAGCCGGAGAGATTACAGCAAGCTTGTGATGCTTTGCCATATAGCCGTCAACTGTACGAGCAGTGGAAACGTAGTAAGGCGCCAGACGATGATTTTGAACGGGCTGTCCGGTTCTTCTATGTAAACCGTAGCGGCATAGCCAAAGGTAATTCTGATTCTGCATTTTCCACGGATACCGGATGGCGGCACAGCAGGGAGCATAATACGGCCCGGACGTACCGATCAGCTACAGACATTATCCCGGCATTTTCGAAGCGTATGAGCAGCGTAATGATCGACAATCGGGACTTTAGGGACATTATCCGGGTTTATGACGGTCCAGACACACTGTTTTACATTGATCCGCCGTACATTGGCAGAGAAAAGTATTATGCCGGAGGATTCAACGAGCAGGATCACCGAGACATGGCCACGATACTCAATAATATCAAAGGCAAGGCAATAATCTCTTACTATGACGATCCGCTGTTACTCGAGCTGTACCCGGATTGGAGCCGGGAAACATTTCAGGCTGCACGTCAGGTGGTCAATGGCAATAACAACACGGCCCAGGAACTATTGCTAATGAATTTTGACAATCGTCAATTAACCCTATTTTAAAGGGGATACACCCCCTACTACCTATATATCAAGGGAGAGATAACGTGAGTATACGGACGAGCGGAATGGGAGGGCACCAGTCGGCGCGCATGTTGAAGGATGAATGGCTCACACCACCAGAAATTGTTCAGGAGCTCGGGCCTTTTGATCTCGACCCTTGTTCACCGATCAGCAGGCCGTGGGCGACAGCATCCAAGCACTATACGACGCTGGAAGATGGTTTGCAGCAACCGTGGGAAGGCAGGGTGTGGTTGAATCCTCCTTATGGGCGAGAAGCCGCTGAATGGCTGCATAAGCTTGGTGAACACGGGAACGGCATCGCTTTGATATTCGCCCGGACCGAAACGGAAATGTTCTTTGAACACGTTTGGGGTAAAGCAGATGCGTTGTTGTTCTTCCGAGGGCGACTGTATTTCCATCATGTTACTGGAGAACGAGCTGCAGCAAATGCGGGCGCGCCGTCAGTCTTGATCGCTTTCGGTGACAACAACGTCAAGGATCTTCAACGTGTTAGTCACTGGGGCAAAATAATAGATTTGAGGGATGAGGCATAACAGCCTCTTACCCTACCCAGGGGTCTACGTGCCTCTATATAACCCATTAGAGCGTACCGAAAGTAGTTTTCTTACCCTATACCCCTATATAAGGAGCGATAAGCATGTCATTTGTTATAGTCATCCACTCTGGATATCAGCTCAGTTCTGAGTTTTACGCAGGGAAGACATATATATACCAGGGCGGCGTATTCCCCATTTACGCAAGCAAGGACGAAGCAAAAAGATATACCAGCCGAAAACGTGCCGAAAACGCAGCCGCCAAGCTGAACAAAAAAATAGATGGTAGATGTGAAGTGGAAGAATTGGAAGGAGAGTGAATAGATATGAGAGATATTAAATTCCGTGGTAAACGACTGGATAACGGCGAATGGGTATTCGGAGATATCTGGCAGCACAACGGCAGGGTGGACATTGTAGATCATAGAGCGCAATCATATCCGGTAGACCCTGAAACAGTAGGTCAATATGCTGGTCTGCCTGATCGGGAAGGCGAGGACATTTACGAAGACTATATTTTGGATGGTAGCTACAAAAACCCTATGTCTGGCGAAATAGTCAAACGACATTACAAGGTGACCTACAAGAAAGGTGGATTTTACGCTGAAATGATAGGTCACCATCCGTTTGGGACGACATTGCTCTACTTTGAAAACGAAAATGCTGTGGTAATCGGCAACATACACGATAACCCGGAGCTGCTACAGCCCCAAGGAGGCGGTAAAGGTGAGTAATACACCAACTTTGAACGAAACACTGAAGCTGTTGACCAAAGGTGGTCCACATCATCCGAAACTGGTAGAAGCAATCTATGACGTGTATGGACTGGTAGACTCACTCCAGCAGCAGATGGCAGAGAAGGACCAGACAATAGAACAACTCAATGTTGCCATAGAGATACACAAGGATAATGTACACGACTGGAATCGTACCATAGATAAAATGGTGGTCGAGGCAGCTGGACTACGTAAGGCGCTGGAAGAAAGGGACCGCAAAATAACCTGGCTTACTAACGAGTTAGGGGAGTAACCACCAATACAATACGCTCCTACACTCTGACGGAGCGTTGGAAGGATGATAGATATGAAAAAGGTATTACTTACTGTTATGGAGACATTGAAATATGAACGTGAAATCGAAGTTGAGATTCCAGATGAAATGACAGACGAACAGCTTAATAGAGCACTTAGCAAGGCTGAGCAGCATTTTGGTGGAGTAGATGAGTTTATTTATGCTTTAAAACCACATGGGATTACCAATCCAAATGGATTCGACCAAAGCACAGATTCGCCGGAGTATATGGAAGCAGAATGCACTGATTACGAGCGTATTGACTAGGATTAAACCAATACAGGGTGTAGGACCTACACCCACTAAGGGAGGATATAGATGAAAAACCATCCAGATGAGGTTAAGCAAAAATGTCAACGCGATAAATGTAGTCGTGAAAGATATGAATTGATACAGTCTCCAATTCCAGGCGATAAGAGGTTCGTATGTAGCAATTGTTGGAACTACCTTTATAAGAAAAGTAAGACGACGAAATGAACTGGGAGGAAATATTGATGAAAGCATGCCCTTTTTGTGGAGGAACACCATACATCAACCGATGGCATAGTGCCACTGGGACAAGTATTAAATGCAGAAGTTGCGGGTGCACAACCCAAATCGAAAACGGAGAAAAGGCAGCCGTTGCGGTGTGGAATAATCGGTTAGCAGAAACCCCGAGACCGCTTGACGAGTGGCATGAGGATCATGGAGACGTTCTTTGGTGGAAATTCCCGATTGAGGAACCACCATATTGCGGTACTCCATTAGACGCAGACTGGCCGAATTATCATACGCATTGGACGCCAATAACCATACCCGTTTTGAGGGAGGATATATAGATATGGTAAGAGTTTGCTACAACTGTAAAACAGACCTGCCCCCAGAAACGGCGCATTATGAAATTAATGATGAAGTATACTGCACGGATTGCGTCAAAGCCCATCCATACACATCGTACAGCTATTACATTAACGACGAGTATGTAGGCGGATCGGAAGATGATCATACACGGTACGTAGAATCTTTGGATGACGAATATGAAGGCGAAGAGGATGGGGAGGAACAACAATGACAGATAAACCACATTGTTCGTTGTGCGAAGTAGGAAAGCCCGTACTCATCATGAAAAACCGAATAACTGGCATCAAAATTAAGGTTTGCGAGAAGTGTTATATACAGATATGGGGTGTAGACAAATGACACGCGCCTTTGGGTCTATATTATTGGCGGTGTTGTTATTTGTAGGTGTAGTGCAGGTTGACCAACATATTATTATTAAACATATAGAACCGGACACATTAAGTTACGGGAGGACTGAACGGTCATGGACAATCAAACAGTAATCTTCGTTGAAAGAATAGAAGATGCTGCCGATACACGAAAAATTATTCAAGTGAATTTTTTTGACGACATCGAACAGGATGATATTAGAAAAACAAAGTGGCTATTGAACAAATATACTGACTTAATTGATGTAATAAAAAACTACGAATATTCTCTCCAGCAGTTGGAAAACGGTATGGCTGCATATGATTTGCTTTCGGCAGAGGGATCGGTTGCTAAACGAGTTTCGGGACAAGAATTGACAGCAGATGTGACAGCTAATGCCGTTCTATTGAAAGACCAGCGTCATCTAAATTATAAATTCTATCAATTCCTTACGAATAACATTAAGTTTGCAATAAATAATATGCGTGATAAGCACGAGGGGTTGATAGCAAAGTTGTTATTTTTGGATGGTATGAAATACCTCAAAGCTCAACAATATCTGGAAAAAGGTTATCGCAAGGACATTCCACCTATCTCAGCAACTACATTTGCAGATAAACGGCGCAGGGCTATTGTTAACATAGCAAATAGCCTAAAAACAAACCGTACATTAGATTTTGTCACCATCGACTATGGTCGGGGACGAAACCAAGAAGGAGAAATTGGGCTGAGGATGCCAGAAGTAAATTAGACCGTAAGGGCTTAAAAGCCTTTGCAGTCTTTATTTGTTATGTAGGGTAAGAAAAATCCGTAGTAGGTACGGAGTAGAAAGGATTTACACTTTATTCAGGAACAAATCAAACCCATTTTAGGAGGAACATGAATTATGTCTACACAACCACGTTTTGCATTTTTAAGCTCGGATGGTATCTTGCATCTCCACGATGAGGAGCACGCCAAGCAGCATGGGAAGTATGTACCGACATCATTGACGGATGATGAAAGCGGCTATCCAGTTATTGAAGGCCAAGGCGTTGTTTTCTATGCCCGTGAGGGTAAAGCTTACGTCAAAGGCAATAAAGCGGATGGTAAGTTGATCACAACGCCGCCAGCGCTACAAAGCTTGCAGCAGAACTTCTGTAATTAATGAACGTGGTGGCGGAAGAGAGACGCACTTTGTCGGGGTGGTACTGAGACGGTAAATGACTACCCCAATCACTATCGTTACAATTTTTACGTCATTTCGATCCGCGATTTTTTGCTGTCAGAACTCCAAAAATGATGGGAGAGACAGGGGGAATTACGGATAAACCGAGTCAGCATCAAGGCAATTTCGTCCGGGGAGAGTGTTCGACCGGTCATGAACCAATGCTGAATCAATCCGAACTGACCAGAACCTAAATATGCGATGATATAACCGGCGGGCTGAACGGACCAACTAGAATCGGGTTGATCCTGCTTCAGATTTTCGTACAAACGGGTTCCGACCAGGTACTGCAGCCGCTCTCTGAATTCGACGGGAGCCGAGGAATGAAAGACAGCCCTAAAAATAGAAGCATGACGATGCATATATCGAAAGGCTTCAGCGATAGCCGGGAAAGGAGATTTCTCATCCGAATGCTTCATCAGATCTCCCAGCCGAATGGGCTCGAATATTTCAAGCAAGCCACGCATCCACTCGGTTTGTTCGACTAGGTCGAAAATATCTTTGTAATGCAAATAAAAGGTGCCGCGGTTAATGCCGGCTTTTTGCGCCAGATTTTTAACGGTTAACTCCTTGATCCCTTGATTGCTCAAGATGTCCGTCAGCGCCTGCTCGATGAGCTTACGGCTTCGGACTGCTCGCAGATCCGTACTTCTCTCCATCATCCGTACTCCTTTCGATAGCTAAACATCATGGACAGTGTTCTTTTCGTGTTTTTTATTGAACAATTCGCCTAGATTGTTGATTGTTCTGAATGATTGGCCTTATTATAATGAATTCCATGAACCTTATCAACACCTGTTCATTAAAAAGGAGATGGATATTCATGCAATATCGGGATTTCGTGCGCACGGGCGTTAGGGTGAGTCAATATGCCCTGGGAGGGGGCGTATTTGGATCACTCGCCGGTGAAGAAGAGGGGATCCGAATCATTCAGAAGGCGCTGGATGCCGGCATCAATCTGATCGATACTTCCAACCGTTATGGGGACGGAGAATCGGAGAGAATCATCGGTGAAGCGATCAAGGGTAGACGGGACGAGGTAATCCTGGCAACGAAATTTGGGGCTGAGCCGAATGGCGGGCGAAATCAAGGCGGTGCTTCCCGCCGCTGGGTTCGGCAAGCGGTCGAACAAAGCTTGCAGCGGTTGCAAACGGATTATATCGATCTATATCAGCTGCATCGCCCGTTTGGGGACGTTGCTTTCGAAGAAATTCTGGGCGTGCTGAGCGATCTGGTCCAAGAAGGCAAGATCCATTATATCGGCACTTCCAATCACCAGGCTTGGCAGCTAGCAGATGCACAGGCAGTGAGCGAACGTCGTTATTTGCAGCGGTTTGTTAGCGAGCAATCTCCGTACTCGATTCTTAACCGAAGCATCGAGATGGATATTGCTGAAGTCGCTCGGCACCACGATCTCGCTTTGTTGACTTACAGCCCGCTGGCAGGCGGGCTGCTGACGGGCAAGTATGCGTCCGGTCGGGCAGCGGACAGTGGGTCGCGCGCGGCGCTTTTAAAAGGGCCTGTTGCCCGCATGCTCGATCCGGAATTGCCGGAAAATGCGCAAAAGTTTGCGGTCATTAATCAGCTGCAGCAAGTTGCAGATCAGGCGGGTATGACGCTGGCGCATATGGCTGTCGCGTTTGCCAGGAGCCATCCAGCCGTCACTTCAATCATCGTGGGGCCGCGCACATCGGAACAATTGAGTCAATATTTAACCGGAGCTGATTTGACGCTTAGCCCCGATCTGCTTGACGCCATAGATGTGATCGTTCCTCCTGGAAGAAAAACGGACGACCAGGATGCTGCTTGGACGCCGGAATGGCTGGATGCTTCTCGGCGCAGGCGCTAAATATATGATCTGATCGAGCAGAGCCAGGCGAACACCGGGTGCTGCAAATGTAGTGAAGAATGGTTAAATGGGCAGCAAAAACAAGGGTACTTGTAAGATGACAAGAACAACCTTTTTAATGCCATATTGATGCGGCTTTTTGTATTCTAACGATAGCTTATCAATTACCTAAAATAGCATAACTGGGGATGGAGAGAGCGGATGGCAATTATGTTAGACGACACTCAGTTATTAGTTCCATTTAGGATATATGCATGTAAACGCATGGATAAACCGCAGTAACAACTAATCAAAACAGTCATATATTGAATCTATAGAATAAGAGGCCAATGAATTTGCGGCTTCTTATTTCTTGTTCAGGAAACTTTTCCTTAGCTTTAGATACATTATCAAAAGGGGTGAATAGAAAAATATGGGACGAAAGAGAGATCCGAAACGGGACGAAGCATTCGATTTATACAAAGCCAGTTCCGGCAATATACGTCTCACAGATATAGCCTCTCAACTTAGTGTATCTGAAGGTACGGTAAGAGGATGGAAGGCAAAAGATAAGTGGGAGAGTTTAATTGCTGGAGAAGTGAAACATACGGAACATTCCGATGAAGGTGAAACTGATCAAAAAAAGGAACCTCCAAAGGAAGATGAAGATACAACATCATATCCTGATGAGCTTTTTCTAAAAGCTGTCCAAATTGTAGCCGAGGCCAAACAAGCCTCGGTTTCTTTATTGCAGCGAAGAATGAGGATAGGTTATAGCAGAGCGGCCCGACTGATTGATGAAATGGAGCGGCGTAAATTCATTGGTACATATAAAGGTGATAAGCCAAGAGAGGTATATGCTACCCTGCTTACAGTTGACGCACTCGCTAAAGAGATAAAAGTTGATCCAGAAATACGGAACGCTCCGAAAAAGGTATCGGAACGCTCCAGTAGTATGGAACGTTCCAAAAAAGTACAGAGCGCTCCAGCGACTGTTGAAGAACCTGAACCAGAAATTCCCGATGAGGACGGATTAACGCCTAAGCAAAGGATATTCACTTATGAATACCTTCGAGACTTCAATGCTACCAGGTCAGCGATTGCGGCGGGATACAGCAAGAAAACTGCCTATCAGATTGGGTTCGCTCTGTTGAAGAAAGTTGAAATTCAAAACATTATTCGACAGCACAAGGAATCTATGATTGATGAGGTAGGATTGAATGCTCAGCGCGTACTGATGGAGTACATGAAAATTGCTTTTGCAGACATTACAGATTACGTGGAATTTGGTCAAAAGGAAGAAGATGTTCTTGGATTAGAAGGAGAACCGGTCTTTGATCCAGACACTGGAGACACGAAGAAATATAGATATAATTTTGTTGCTTTCAAGAACAGTGATGAAATTGACGGCACGCTTGTTTCAGAGGTGAAGCAGGGCAAGGATGGCGTAAGTGTTAAACTACACGATAAAACTAAGGCATTGGACGTGCTGACTAAATACATGGATCTGCTTCCAGACAAACATAAACGTATGCTTGAAGACGAAAAACTCAAGATGCAGCGTGAAAAACTTGAGCTTGAAAAGGCAAAGGTCACGGGAGAAGGCAATACAGAAGATGATTTAATGGACGATTGGGTAGAGGCGGTGGTTGGCGATGAAGACGAAGGATTCACCGGAAACGAGACGGCGGGCGCAAGCATTCAAGAAACGGATTCCTGAGTATCGTAAGAATCCAATATTGTTTTGCCAAGAGATGCTTAAGTTCTATCCTGATGATTGGCAGGCAAGCACTCTAATGGATTTAGCTAATAATCCGCGCGTTTCAGTACGTTCAGGTCAGGGCGTAGGGAAAACCGGGCTAGAAGCAGCAACGGCCCTTTGGTTTCTGTCCTGTTTCCCATATCCAAAAGTGATTTGTACAGCTCCTACAAGACAGCAGCTACATGACGTGTTATGGGCTGAGATTAATAAATGGCAATCTAAAAGTCCGGTGCTGAAACGAATTCTTAAGTGGACAAAGACTAAAATATACATGAAGAACTATGAGGAACGCTGGTTCGCAACAGCTCGGACAGCAACCAAGCCTGAGAACATGCAGGGCTTCCATGAGGACTACATGTTATTTATTGTGGATGAGGCATCGGGTGTTGCTGATCCAATCATGGAAGCCATTTTAGGTACGTTGTCTGGTGAGTTTAATAAAATACTAATGTGTGGAAACCCGACAAAAACGTCGGGTGTTTTTTATGATTCGCACAATAAGGATAGATCCGATTATAAAACACGTAAGGTATCCTGTTTGGACAGTCCTAGAACAAGTAAAGAAAACATCGCTATGCTTAAGCGGAAATATGGAGAGGGAAGCGATGTATGGCGTGTCCGTGTAGAAGGCGAGTTTCCCCGTGGTGAATCTGATACATTCATCTCTCTGGAAGCTGCTGAATTTGCCAAAGATGAAGTTAAAATTGAACCTTCTGGAACAAAGCTATTTGTTGGCGTTGACGTTGCACGTTTTGGAGATGATGAGACAACCATGTATGCACGTATGGGCGGCAAGGTGGTTAAGACTCATTTCCACCACAAGCAGGACACTATGACAACTACAGGATGGGTATTGCGCCTGGTTGATGATGTGAAGGTCGAACATTCAGAAGTGGATGAAGTAGAAATAAGAATTGATGATAGCGGAATAGGTGGAGCTGTAACAGATAGATTGAATGAGATTAATGGAGAGAAGGGATTGGGTTACACCATTATTCCAGTTAACAATGGATCAGCAGCAGAAGACGGTCATTATGGGAATCTAGGGGCTGAACAGTGGGGACATGTCAAAGAATTGCTTGAGGCTAATATGAGTAACTATGTGCTCGGCAAGCCAGGTGAACTGCAATTGCCAGATGATGAGAAACTGATAACACAGCTTACATCTAGGAAATGGCGAATGGGGAGTAATGGGAAGATATTCTTAGAACGTAAAGAGGATATGAAAAAACGGGGTTTGCAGTCACCAGACCGTGCTGATGCTTTTGTTTTGGCTTTTGCGAAAGTTTGCTCTGGATCAGGATTTTCTTTTGGGAGCTTAGCTTATTAGCAAACAATAAAAGGTTTAATTTATTTCATGTCGAATTATATCATTTAAAGCTGATTTAGGAGAGATGAAATTGAAAGATATTTTTCCGATGTACTATGCTCCTGATAAGGAAGAGTTTAACGAAATGTGGAAAGAAAGTATTATTGTCTTCGATGCTAATGTTTTATTGAACTTATACAGATATTCCATAAAAACATCTGATTTAATTTTGAACATAATGGATCGTCTTTCAGATAGATTATGGATTCCTTACCAAGTGGCTCTCGAATATCAAGCAAATAGGCAAAAAGTTATATATGAACAAAAGGAAGCCTACGCACAAGTAAAGAATGTAGTTAGTAAAGAGTTTGATGAAATGTTAGATCGCTTAAGTATTGGTTTGAAAAAATATCATAAAAGACATCCTATTATAGAAATAGGAAATATAACAACAAAAATTGAAAACTTACAAAGTGAAGTAATTAATGAACTTGAAGAACAAGAATTGAACCATCCAAACTATAATGAAGACGACAAAATAAGAAATTTTATAGATAAACATTTTGCCGGAAAGATAGGAACGCCCTATAGTGAAACTGAGTTAAGTGGAATTTATAAAGAAGGAGAGCAAAGATATAAAATAAAACGACCACCAGGTTACAAAGATATGAGTGAGAAGAAAGATCAGCGAAGATTTCACAAAGGATTAATAATTGAAAGCCAGTATGGGGATCTAATTGTTTGGAAGCAAATATTAGACATGGCAGAACAAAAAAATAAATCAGTTATTTTGATTACTGATGACAATAAAGAGGACTGGTGGCAAAGAGAGTCCGGAAGGACAATTGGACCTAGAGTAGAATTAACTGACGAATTCACTCAGTGTACAAAACAAAAATTCTACATGTACGAATCATATAGATTTATTGAATTTGCTCAAAAGTTCTTGAATCAACAAATTGATGAAGAAGCTATAAAAGAAGCTCAAAACCTCAAACATTTCAATCAGTTTGAAATTAACAATAGTCTTGATGGTGAGGACACGGAAGAAGAAATTTTGCAAGAGGCTGAAGAGTATGCGTTCTACCCTAGAGTGAAGACGACTAAAGAATATGAGAACTACAGTGTTGATGATCAAGTGTATCATAAAAAATGGGGGATAGGCATTGTTAAAAGCGCTAAGGGATCAGGAAGGGATCAGGAAATCATAGTGGAATTTACAAATCCCTTTAGAATTAAAAGGTTATTATCTTGGTTTGCTCCTCTACAAAAAATATAATCCTGATAATCCGTAGTAACACCGAATAAAACCAATGATATTATTTAGACATAGAAATATGAACGAATACTGGAGGCAGGAAAAATTTCCTGACCTCCTTTTTTGTTGCGTCAGAAAGGAGGTAAAGACTTGGGTGTAAGACAGTGGCTAATTAACTGGCTGGCAGCAGGAAGACCAAAGAACGAACCTGATCGACAGACGGAAAGCTACCCGTTCCCGTTCGGTATCATGATGAATAAGGGGAGTAACCAGCCATCACCAAAGCGGACACCAGCTAATTTAAGAACGTTATCGGAATCGCCTATACCGCGCCGCGCGATTAATGTAATAAAGGATGGCATTACCAAACTTAATTGGTCTGTGGCGGCGGTAGATGAAAATGACACGGAACAATTCAAGGAGATGTGTAAGATGATCGAGCGGTCACTTTTGAAACCTAATACAGGTGACACATTTCGGTCATGGGCTGAGCAGGTTGTTGAAGACATGTTGGTATGTAGTGCTGGTTCATCCGAAGTTTTAAAGGCAGGAGATCCGAAACGGCCTTTTAGGATGTACCCAGTGGATTCCTTCTCCATTGATCTTTACCCTGATTGGGACGGTAAAGAAAACTCATATCGTTATGCTCAAAGGGTTCGCGGACAATATGTGCATCTCACCTCTTCCGACCTGATGTATATACGGATGAACCCAAGAACGAATACTCCTTTCGGACTTGCACCGCTTGAAACGGTTTGGGAATCGGTGAATAATTTCATAGATTCGCACCGTGCAGCAGGGAAACAGGCCCGTAATACTTTCCTGAAAAAACTGATAAACTTGGGTAAAAGTTCCGATGCCAAAGCCACAAAAGCTTTTATGCAATACTGGCAAGATGAAGTTATGGGACAAGGAAGGATGCCCGTTGTTGGCGGGTTTGAAGGGACTTCCGTATTAGATCTTGGTGCTACTGATGATAAGGCGCTGTTCATTGAATGGCAGCGGTTCCTTATTGAAATGGTCGCTATCGCCTTTGGTATTTCTCCTAAGAAATTAGGACAGACGAAGGATGTAAATCGTTCTACAGCGGATAGTGAAGATGATGATACGAATGAAACAATCAAATCAATAGCGGAGAATATCGTCGAACACATCAACAATCATATTATCGACGGGATTTTCAAGCTTGGAGGATTAGTCGAATTCAAATTCCACTACGAAACTTCATTGAAAGATCAGAAGACCAAAGCTGACATTCACGCGATCTATATAGATCGCAGGACACTGACTCCAGACGAAGCCCGTGCGGATTTGGGGCGCAAGGCAATCCCCAACAAGCACGGTGAGGTGTTATTGCAGCCGAGCAAATTATCTGTAGTTGATCTAAATAAAACTCAGGAAGAGATACAGGCGGAGAGGGACAAATTGTTGAGTAATCTTCCTGAAGATGATCCGCCAATCAAAGACAAAACAGAAGACGATGAATCCGACACCGCTGAAGAGTAGGTGTTTTTATTTTGCCCTGAGGGGCGGTGAAGACGTGTTTACAAGGTTTGTTTGCAGTGTTGTGAGACTGACATATCCAAGGTCAGTGCCGACACCGAGAAACCGAGCGGAGCGCAGACAACAGAAGTATCACGGAGGGAGGTGAGAATCTAAATGCTTAAAACGTTGAAAATGAGCAACCAGCGGATGCGCGTTCAGGACTTCAAGTTATCCGAAGAAGGAGGACATCCGAACAAGGTTCCTTTCAAATGTGCTCTTTTCGCAGTTGATCAACCAAGTGATGGCTCACCTCATGGTGCTGGCGGGAAACGTATTCGTATTTCATCGACTGTTTGCGACCAATATCTTCAAACCTTCGTAGGTATGGCCTTAAATATTGACTACGCCAACGGTATGGCGGACCATGATCCGCGTTTTAAAGTTGCTGTGATTGATAAAGCTTACCGTTCGCTTGATGGTTATGCATGGATTGATGGATACATTTACGCAAAGGATTTTCCTGATGTGGTTGCGACTATTCGTTACTACAACGGTTTAGCGGCTGAATATGACTGGAGCGAGTATCAGTTTGGCGCATCACTCGAAATGGAAGCTGCTGTACAGGATGCAACGGATATAGAAGATGTGTTGGATGTAATTGAGTTTTGCGGTACGGGAGCAGCCATCCTGTTTGCTGATGCCGCTGCCTATAAAACAACGAGCTTTGCTGCTCGTAACATGAAAAAGGACAAGGAGGATGTCGATATGACACCGGAACAAATTAAAGCGATGGAAGACTCCATGAAGGCATTGCAAGACGGTATGACCGCTATCACTGCGAGTGTGCAAAGCGTGGTCACAGAGGTGGGAGCAATTAAAACAGATATCACCACCATTAAGGCTGCAAGCGAAGAATCCGAACAAAAGACTGCTGAAGAACAAGCAGCTGCTGACCTGAAGGCTGCTCAAGATAAAGCAGATGCTTTAGAGAAAGAATTGAAAGAGTTAAAAGCAGCGGGTGCGCCTCCAGCAGAGCCGGAACGCAAAACGCTCAACGCGGCTGCACTACTGTCCAAGTATGGCACTAATACAAATCTTGCAGCCGGTGCGGAAGTAAATGATTACAAAACCTTCTGTGCTTCTGTCGATGCTCTGAATCTTCCGTCCTCTGAATCTTTCAAACTAAAAATGCAGGCAAAAGCACAATTTGCCGAGAAAGAGAGTGTGTAATATATGAACAATCGCGTGGGAACAGCTCAATTCGTCGAAATCGCTGCTGCAACTCAGTTCCAGGGACCGGGTGCGTTGATTACGGATGATTATCAAAAAGAAATTACGGATATTCTACGCCGGAATTCAGTTCTGGACGGACGAATTAAATACGTTCCGGCTACTGGCGACATTTCTACTTACTACGAACAAAATACGGTTAACGGCGGAGGATTCGTTGATCCGCGGAATCCTTCGGCGACTGCGACGAGCAATCCGCGTACACCGCATGGTGTAAAAGTCAAGGCGCTAACAAACCAAGTTAACTTTGGGCATTACGATGTAACGTTGGGCCAACAACAAAAAAACTTCGCAGAGTTGAAGGCCAAGGACCTGGATGACATGTTGAATGGAATTGGTTTGACACACGGTAAAGCGCTCTGGAGAGGTAATGACACAAATTTGGCTGTGCCAACTACATTGCAATATGTTGGCATTCCAGATCAGATCACCAATACTTTCACAGTTGGTGTAGGTGCTTCCATCGTTGCGGCTATTCGCGCAAAAGTTGCAGCTATGGTAGGTAGCGAAAAATATGAAGTTAGGCCGACAGGGATATATATCCATCCGATTGGGCACTACCACATGACAGAAGAAGTTCGTCTTGCGGTGGAGAGCGGAAAAATGTCCGACCCATTCGGAAAAACTGTTGTTGCTGGACTTGAGGTGCCGACGATTATGACAGCAGCTGGATTATTGCCGATCATTCCTGAACCGTTCATGCCATCTTCGGAGAATAAAACTACCGCAAGCAATACGGACTATGGCATCGCCATTGTAACCGAATCCATGCTTGAATATCACTATGTAGGTGAAAAGGGCATGTATCTGTTCGAACTTGGAACAACAGGCAGTTTGCAAGAACAATATGTTGGAGTTAAATACGGAGCACCCGTTGCAAAGGGTCCGAGTTATGCTCATGCGTATGGAACAATCGAGCGTCCGGCTATTCCAACTGTAGACTAAAGAAGAACAAGGCGGTCTGATATAGACCGCCTGTTAGAAAGGGGATGAGCCAATTGGCGAAATCAAATCTGGATAAGCTGAAAGATGCGATTGCTGAGAGTACTACATTATTGAATCAAGCTGAGATTGGAGAAAGTGGCGGTCAATATCCTCCACAATCAGCAGACACATTTAGGGAAGCTGTTGCAGAGGCAGAAGTTTTGGCTGGTACTGAAGGTGTAGAACCGAGCCAGTTCGACGCTCAAACAACAGCGCTTAATGATGCGCGTAGTTCTTTTCTGGTTACAAAGATTCCTGCAATTCGTAAAGTAACGCTTCGCGGTACACCAAGCCAGCGCAAGGGCGCTCATACCATACATTTTAAAGATAGTATTGTGAGTTTTGTTGATGGAGAAGCCCGATTACCTGATGAACTTGCGGACGAACTAACTAAAGCTGGACATGTAGAATGAGTCAGTATCTAGAATTAACGGATACTGATTTTGTTCCTATAGGAGCCAAACTAACTATACCGCTCATAACTCGTGCATCTGCCATCATTGATGGACGGTGTAGGCGTGAGATTGGAGTCAAATCTTATACTGAACGGATACCTCTTACAGACCAGCAGCGAGGTCACTTGTCCTATTATCCTGTTTTAGAAGTAAAGGAAGTAAAGGGAAGGCCGAAGCAGGGATTGTTGGGCAATTTCTTTGGCCCGCCAGGATTCGAAACAATTACTGACACCAGCACCATTGATATCGACAAGGATATTGGCACAGTCTGGTGTGGCTTCTCTCCTTTTGGTTCAGCTTATGCAGAATTGGAAGTGACGTATACCAGCGGTTGGGAGACGATACCTGATAAAGTCAAGGTGGCATGTGGCCTGATAATAGGACAGTTGGCTGGGAATCCGAACACAAATGTCAAATCGAAGAAGGACTTCGACTATAGCATTGAATACTTTGGCAACAGCATGATTACGCCAGAAATAGCCGATCTTCTGTCTGAGTTTGAACATAGGTCATTTAGGTAGGTGATGAAAGTTGTTCTATGAGTTCTCACACCGCCATACGCCGTGCGTGGTGGACGGAAACGAAGATGTAGTGATTCTATCAAGGGAAACCAAAGCGACGACTGTAATGGGCAAAGAATACGTCTATAACGGTGTATTCTCGCCTGAATCACTCATTAATCGTGGTTCTTTGGTGCAGACAGAGGACACATTTCTGGTTCTTACCTTAAGAAAAACAGTGGATCAGGACAACTACTGTTCTTTGGTTAAAACGAATGCTGTGGTAGAGGTGCAAAGATACCAGCAAGCTTACGATGCAAACGATAATCCGGTGGGCGATGCGGAATTCACGTCGGTCGCTGCTGATGTTGTTTGTTCTGCACAGTATGTCACAGCACAATTGCGACAACAGGAGCCGGGCTTGCTGCCGAGTACCGTGTTTACCTTGCAGTTACAGACGACAGTCGATGTAAGAGACCCTCAAGACTCAAGTCTATCCGCGCCTGACCGGATTGTAATGAGCGGGAAGACATACCAGGTAGATGTGGTAGATAGGATCAAGTATCCTAATCTGCTGCATGTCCAGCTTTCAGAGGATCGACGATGATTACAGGGTATGATGCAGCTCGGGCTGCTAAAGATTTGGAAAATAAGCTGGCTGTTGAGATTACCGGATTAACGAAGTTGGTCATGCTGACAGCCAAGAGCGGCATACGGTACTATCCGGCAGTTAGGGGCCACTTGGAAATGCATATGTTTGTCCTGGCGAATCAGATGATTTCAGGCGACATAACCGCTGATTACTGGCAGGCGTGGCTTGAACAATTCGGTAAAGGCTCCAAGATGGCAGACAGCAGCCAAAACCCCGGATTGGTGACCTATATGAACAGTGAAGCGTGGAACCGACTGAGATCAAAAGGCGATCGTATCATTGTAGGACGTTCCCGTGGGAAGTACCGGGCAATCGACGGTACCATGAAGGAATCAGGCGGGGGCTATGCTGGAGTGGACTTGGAGGAGCTTGCGGAGCGAGGCGATATTGATGCGTCATTCAAAGCTACACCGCCGACTTACTTTTTGCGTATTGCAATACAGTCTAACCGGAAACGTATTTTGGATGGCATTAGCCGTGTAATAACTGAGTTTCCGTATCACAGATACTTCAAGGAGGTGAAGGAGTGAGCCTACAACTTATTGATGCTGTTCAGAGCGCTTTAAAAGCAGATTCGGAACTTATGACCATGCTGAAGCTTACTCCTTCATCACCATCTGCTGAGGTCGTGAAACGATTTACGAAAGGCATGGAGCCTGAGATAACGGTTTCTAAGGATACAGTTCCACATATCTGTCAGTACGTCATGCCAGGTCGATATGCAGCTAATCCGTTAGTCTTTGAAGGCAAGTTCTGCATCGACATTTACGGGAAAACAGCATATGAAGCAAAACTCTTATTTGAAAGAGTATTCAAAACCTTACATGAGAAAAGATTGTTTGCTCAGGGATTTATGTCATACCTTTGTGTGTTGGCTTATGACTCAGACTTTGCTACCGGAATACAAGGTGCGAAAGGCTACAAAGCAATTTTTGATGTGGATTATCTCAGAATGAATTGAGGTGAGAATAATGGCTGAGGAAGCAGTTCAGCAACAAACGCAAGCTCCAGTTAATATTGAAAAACCACTATCGGAGCTAGAAAAACTGATTGCGGAGAAGATCAACCTTGCTAAAAAGCTGGGTATCATGGGTAACTTGGAACCAATTCAGGGTTACGGCGAAACTGAGGAGTATCGGCGGATTCACGAAATTGATAAACGATTATGGGAACTGGTCAAATAATCTGATCAGTTCTTTTTTATTGGACTAAAGGGAGGAATAAGTTCATGGAGCCATTAGTATTTGATGGAGTCGGCACAGTCCAGGTATATGAGACTGGCGGAAAGTTGAAGTTTTTAGATGACAAAATCACGAAGGTAACATTGCAACTGCAATTCGACTGGCAGAAGGTAATGGGCGGCGACAGCGGCTATGCATTCCACTATACTGCTCAGGACTTGGCAGATAAAGCGAGCATTGAAATCCCGCGTTATTCAGACATTCTTGCGGAGCTGTCGCAAGGTGCTGAATCCGAAAAAGGCACAGTGAATTTTGACGAGACAGAACAAGGATTCTTGGACGCTACCAACGGATATATGCTAAAAGCTCCTGCTAAATTTGGAGGTACATTAGTCGCTGCCAGTGATAAGGTATACTTGAAAGATAAGGACACTGGTAAACTGACGGAGCTTACACGTGCGGCGGCTACTCCTACAGCAGAACAGTATGTCATCACTGCGGATGGTAAGATCACATCCGATACCGCCAATGATGATAAGCAAATCGTTGTAACATTCAAGTGGAAAAAGGAAAACTCTACTCGAAGCATGCTGAGCGGAAAGCGCCGCCCTAAACCATTTAAACTGGTTCATCGCTTCTCGCTCGTAGATGATCGGGATGGTAAAGAAGTTCCTTGCCAGTTGACCATCTGGAAAGCGCTTGGCGGAGGTACATTAGATGTATCCCAGGAGCGTAAAAAACCTACTAGTAACACATTGTCACTGGAGATCATGGAGCCGGATATCACGCCTGAAAACCCGAATGGCTTTGCTGTAGAAATCATTTTCGGTATCTAATCAATTACTACCCCAACCCCCTATCGCTCAGGTAGGGGGTTACATACATTGAGGAGGAAATTTAAATGACAGACAAACAATTGGATAAAACGCTTAATATAGGTTCAGAAATTCGGTTGGCAGAGGGCATCAAAAAGCATGTGAAGATCGGGACCATTGCATTGATCCGGCAGGTGCGTAAAGAAATGGACGGTGTAGTACACAAGTTTTCCTTTTCGATAGGCCGAAAAAAATGGGAGGCTACTGAAGACCGTGAAGCAGTTGACTGGCCTAAAGTGGAGGAAATGTACAAAAAGGTGTTTAATCTCGTGCTGGTTGAGGAAATAACGGAAAAAGAGTACGACCTGATTGACCAGGACGGTATTGCAGTACTGGATGATTTGTTAGATCGATTTCTATTGAGTCGTTTCCTCCAGATGAAGAGTCAGATAAGGAAGATGAGCAAGAGGAGTCTAATCCTGCTGAGGATGATCGTGAAACGGACTGGTTAGAACTTTGGGCTTTATGTGTGAGTAATGGTATTTCAGATTCAGAATGGCCTAACATGACTATTCCAAAAATTAGAGCGCTCATGAAGGCCAAGAACAGAAACCGGGAATTCGAAATCATTCTCCACGGTGGTAAGGTAGAAAATAAAAAGCCGAAGAAGGTCAAGTCATTATCTGATCTTGGATTCTTCGCTAAGTAAATTAGAGGCATCCGCAATTATGCAGGATGCCTCTTTTTCTGTATTCAGGTCAGGAAACTTTTCCTGAACCATTTGTGAGGTGAGTTAAGTGGCAGACTTAAATAAGGACGTAGTAGGCGCACGAATAAACCTGGATACCAGCAAGATATTACCTGCATTCAAGGTTATCGACAATGGAGCAAGAGCCAATGCAGAATCGTTTAAAATACTGAATGCTGAATTAGGTACAAGCGAAAAGAACTATAAGTCTCTCGCCAGTAGCGCGGATAAGTTTGCTCTATCAGCGGAGGAAAGAAGAAAGAAGATCCTTGCTGAATCCGAAGCTCTTGTTAAGCAACGCACTGCACAGGCAGAATTAAATACTGCTCGGAAGAATCAATTGGAGCAGGCTAATAAGATAACCGACGAGAAGCTTAGAGCACAACAGGCCATTGTAAAAAAGCGTGAGGATGCAATTGAGCAGCAGGAACGAGAGCATCTAAAACGGATGGAAGCCCTCCAAAATAAGGCGACATCAACCGGACAGAGAGCTGCTAAAGTTTCAGGGGCAGGAACGGATGATAAGACGCGTGAACGTGTCCTTATGCAAGAACAGGCTATTCGTATGAAGTTACAACAAATGGCTGATAAGGAAGCACAGCAAGCAAGGAAGAGTGCTCAAGATTATGAGAAGTTCTGGATTAATGCTTTACGGACCAGAGAGCAGAAGGAGGCACAAGTCCGAGAGAAGGTTCTTCAGGAAGAACAGAAAATCAGGCGTTCATTAAGCCAAACCGAAACGCAGATGAAGCAAACCTTTAACATTACGCCAAGTTGGATAGGCAAGCTTGGGGATATGGCTACCCATGCCGCTGTATTCCACACGGCATATGCAGCTATGCATAAGGTTCAGGAAGCCTTAAGAGAGGGTATAGTCGGCATTGAATCTAACATGGCGGGCTACGTCCAGACGAATGAGCATTATTTCCTTGAGTACAACGAGGGTACTAAGGAGATGGTGATGAACACTGAGAAACTGCACGACGAGACAACCAAGTTTATCCGGACGGCTCATGATCTTGGTTCAGAAATCATGGATGTTACCGAATCAGCACGTCTGTGGGGCCGGATGTATAAGGATGCAGGCGTTGTTCAGGAGATGGTACGCAAGTCAACAATGCTCAGTACCGTTGACCTTGTATCCTTGGAAGATGCGACGAAATCTATGGAGTCTACCTTTGCTCAGTACGGTGTACAAATCAAGGACAGCAATGACGCTATGGTGCTTGGTGGACGCGTACTGGATTCTTGGTCCAAGGTTGCCCATGATACGATGGCCCCGGCTAGAGACTTGGGAGCTGCCTTTGAACGGACAGGTAAGATAGCGGCGGAAACTGGCGTTTCATTTGACTTTATGAATGGCTTAATTTCAGCCGGTATACGTAACACGGCGCTGAGTGGGGAAAACCTGGGTAACATGTGGAAGACAGTTCTGGGTACGATCCGTACAGATAAAGCCGTTGCAGAGATTGAGAGATTAGGAGTTCAAACAAAAGAAGTTGTAAATGGTACAGAGCAGTGGAAAAGGGCAGAAGATATTCTGTTAGAGTTGTCGACCAAAGTAATCGACAAAAACTATGACCTTACGAAATCCTACGCGGATATTTCCCGCGGTGTTTACCAGTACGCTAAATTGGCTGCTTCCTTAAACGCAGGGGATATCTTGCTGGGTACAGCAGCGTCTATCGGTTCCACCGGATCGACAATGGAGTACTTGAAAGTTCAGATGGATACCATTCAGCGTAAAGCAGCTCAGACCAAAGCTTCTTTGCTTGAGATATTTAATAATGCAGGCGACGATGGCTTGAGAAGAACAATCAAGGATGTATTGGATGCAATTGACCAACTACTTATTGGACTAACAAAAGTGCCTCCTGGTGTATTTGAGGGAACCGCGGCTATTGGTGGGCTACTGCTTGCATATAAAGCTCTGAGCGGCCCGATCATGAATGTAATTGCTGCTGTAAAAGTATTAACGGCTACAAAGGCCGCGGAAACTGCCGCTATTGGCGCTAATACGGTAGCTAATAATGTTAATATCGTTTCCTCACAAGGAGCAACTCTTTCAACAGTTCAAAGGGTAGCTGCTACAGAAGGAGCTACAGTAGCACAAGGAGCTTTAACGGTGGCAACCGAGGGAGCTACAGTTGCTACGAAATCATTGTCTGTCGCCCAAGCCACAGCGACTGTGACAACAGCAGCCGCTACAGCAGGATTAAGTTTACTTGTTGGTGCAATAGCGCTTGTAGCGATGAATAGTGGTAAAGAAGAAAAAGCTGCGAGGGATCGGATTCAAAACTTAAAGGATGAGGACTCGGCATCGCAGCAAATGGTTAGCCAATATCAAAGACAGATTGAATTGTTGCCTAAACTGGCAAATGCTCATCGCTCACTTGAACAATCAATGAAAGCGGGAAGCATTTCAGCAGAGAAGGAAACACAGGTAAAAAAACAGCTTGAAGAGATTTCTAAGGCGCTGGTTATTACTCTTGGAAAAGAAGGGGCCAAGCAACTTGAAGCTGCTGGTTATACCGATGAAGCTGTACAGGTGCAAGTTGCTGCTTTGAACAAACTCATCGAGAAGCAGAATGAAGCTCGAAAAAATGTATTGAAAGATCAACAATCGCAACTACTCGACCAGCAAAAGCAAAAAATAAATGAAATCACAGAAGCTACAAAAGAACTGGAACGAGTAAAGAAGATTATCGCTAATCCAATTGGGAATTTTTTAGGGACAGGCGAGTTTAAGGAAGATGCAGCGAAGTTAGAAGAAAAAATCAAAACGTTAGAACAAGAAAATAACAAGCTCACTTTATCTGTAACAGAAGTAGGAGTAGCTTTAAGCCAAGCAACTATTGAAACTGACCAATTTGCTGGGAAAGCTGGAACAGCAACTGAAAGTGTTAAATCACAGGAGGAAGCCCTTGCCGATTTAAGAGAGCAGATTCAGGGTAATGGCAAGGCTATCTCTGAGATGAACACTGTTTTAAATGATCTTGCCAATAAACAGTCCATGAACGCAGAAGCTGCGGCAGAATTAATTCTCAAATACCCTCAATTAGCTTCGGAGATTTACAAAACATCTGAGGGATGGGCTTTTGAAAAGAATGCACTCGAAGTTGTTCGTAAAGCTAAAATACAAAAGGCTATAGATGATTTAAAGTCAGAAAAAGCTTCCAGTTTAAGTACAAAACTTGAGTCTGATGATCGTATTGCAGTTTATATTAAAGAGGCTGGAGCGATTAAAAGTCTTGCTGAGTTAAAAGCTAGATTGAATGGAGTTATGGCTCAAAGTTCATTAGAAGTTTTTAATAAACAAAAAGAACTTAACAACATGACCGGAGTGAAATCTTTCCTAAATGCTCCTTTTCAGAACCAGTTAAACCAAGATAAGAAAAACATGGAGCAAAGCAAAAAAGATATAGGCGAAATATATAGTGGATACGAGAAAGATATGAAGCAGTACGACACTCAGATTAATGCTTTAACCAAGCTATATAATGATCCTAAATTTGGTGTGAGTTCTTCTAGTTCAAAAAAAGCGAAGGGGGGTGGGGGCAAAAGAGGCAAGAGCGATGCGGAACGTGCAGCTGAAAAAGCAGCTAAGGACGCATCTGGGGCACGAAAAGATAGTTATGATAACGATCTTGATAACTTTAAGTATATATCTGAACGAAATGAATGGTCTATAAACCAGCAGATTGCAGGATACAAACGATTGGCTCAACGACATAAGCAGTATCTATCTGAAGATAAGGATGCAATGAAGCAATGGAGCCGCGATGTTCAGAAACTGAATGATTCCAGATTTCAGGAAGACGTTGAGAATCTTGAGCGAAGAACCGAGCGCATGCGGCAGGCCAATAAACAGGAAATTGAGATGGTTAAAACCAGTCTGGATTTCTACAAGAAGGAGCAAAATAAAAATTATCTGCTTCCTGCTAACCGTAGAGAGATTGCCAAACAAATCTACGATTTAACCGTCAAATACAATGAGCTGCGCTATCAAAACAGTGAGAAGTGGATTGATAAAGAGACTTCCAAAATGGAAATGGCGGGACAAAGCCAGATTGCTATGCTGAAAATGGAATATGACGCTTATATGCGTATGAGTAAGGCAAAGGATCGTACCGCCGAACAAAGTTTTGAGTTGCAGCAGAAGATTTATGAGAAACGCAAAGCTCAGGAAGATGAGTTCCTGTCCGATTTCCAAAAACGAATCAATTACCAAAAGAGTATGGAAGCTGTATCAGTTTCCGATCAGCTCAATTTATGGACAAAAATGCAGGCTCTTTACAAAGAAGGATCAGAACAGCGGATGGAAATTGATGTGCAGGTTCACGATTTGAAGAAGCAACTTTTGGAGGATCAGAAGAAGGCTGCTACTGAAGCTGCCAAGAAGGAAAAAGAAGCACTTGAAAAGACTCGGGATGAGGAAGTAAAGCGTATTGAGGCGGAACGTGAAGCTTTTATCGAAGCTCAGGACGCTAAAATCAAGGCCATAGACGATTTGCTTGCTAAAATGCAAACAGCCAACGAGGATGAGGACTATGATCGTGCTATGGCTGAGAAACAAGCTCGTCTTGCCTTGCTTCAATCTGCTGTTGGACCTGAGGGAATCGCGGAGCGAAAACAGGTTGAGAAAGACATAGAGGATATGCAACGGGAGCATAACCGCACGTTGGCTAAACGAGGGCTGGAAGATCAGAAGAAAAAGCTTCAGGATGAAAAGACCGAGCGAGAAAAGGATTACAATGACCAGATTGAAGCAGCAAAACAGCATTATGATCAGCTTGCTGAGAAATACGATGAGTATTCGGATGGAGTTGAATCCAAAGCTGAAGATTTGAAAAATACCCAAATCTCAAAAGAAACCGAGAAGAACGCGGAGATTTTGCGTCAGTTGGATCAGTTTATTGCTGACTATCAGATGAAGATGGCTGAAATCAATGCCACCTCATTGTCTACATCCTTGGATACAGGTTCCTCAATATCAGAAAAGGACAGCGATTTGGCGCGATACAATTCTAATATTGATAAATGGTATTCGGCAGGCACTTCTGAGAAGGCCAAGTTGCACGAAGAAAATGCTGCTCTGCGGAATAAGTATGGGATTAAGAAGGATACAGGCAAGCTTCAAAAATTCCATTCTGGAGGGATAGTCCAGGGAGAAAAGGGAGCTGAGGTGCCCGTCATTGCCCGAGAAGGGGAAATGTATTTGAATGGTCAGCAACAGAGCAACTTGTGGAAGATTATCAATTTTAAGATGCCGAAACTTAATTTTTCTATGCCTGACTTTTCTATGCCAATGGCTTCGGGTGGATCAAATCCGCAGCAAATTAGCAATCAGTTCGTAATAAAATCAGGCGATACTTATATTGAAGACGAATCCGCAGCAAAGGTATTTTGGACTGAACGAGATAATCTGGTGCGGAGGTTGCAAGCGAGGGGAGGTAAGTCTTAATGATCGAAGCTACGGCAGATGGTAAGTCCTTTAAATCCATTGGATTAGGGCTTAAAACTCACAATATACCTGTGCTGCCGCCAACAAAGGACCATTCTCTTGAAATAGCCGAGAGAGATGGGGAATTAGACTTTGGCAGTACTTACGGAGCGCGGACAATTAACCTTGAATGTGTGGTTATGGCAGATGATACAACCCTTGATTACCATAGGAGAGTCGCCCAAGTGGCGGCTCTTTTTAATGCAAAAAAAGGGGATATTATATTCACGTTTTCAGACTTACCGGGAAGGCGATATATCGGGCGCTATGCTGGAACATTAGATATCGAAAAAATACTTTGGGATGGCGAACTGACTATCCCGATTAAGATGGGTGAACATCCGTTTCCAGAGTCGGAGGAGAACATAAAAGAGATAATTATCACACAGTCTCCACAAACAGTGTCAGTTATTTCTACAGGGGATGAACGGGCGAGTCCTGTAATAGTACTTACCAACATTGGAAACAACGACATAAGGAATTTTCGTATTGCGAATGAATACCAGGTAGAGTAGGAGGTTTTTATATTGGCAGACATACTTTTGAGCAAAAGCAACTGGTGGAAAACAGCCTGTATTAATGCAGCCTTGCGGGGGATTAACTTTGCTTCTCCTCAAACGCTTTACATTGCCCTATACACCAGTAGTCCTACGGATGCGGATACAGGGCAAGAGGTAAGCGGTGGAGGCTATACGCGCCGTGCTGTGACGTTCTCAGAACCAGTTATAGTGGATCGTAGAGCCGTTACTTCCAGCGTGGGTGATGTCTCTTTCCCTATCGCTGGAGCAGATTGGGGCCTGATTACTCATATCGGCATCCGCACGGCGGCAACCGGGGGAAACCTTGTATACCATGGAGCAGTCAAAACACCGCGCACGGTGCAGACCAATGACACGCTTCGGTTTCTTGCTGGGCAAATAAAAGTAGATGAAGGGTAGGTGTGAAGCGTGGAAAAAATGTATCCACCAGTTGTTAATTCACCGAAAACAGAACTGACAGAGCTAGTTACAGACACGCAGACTGAAATCACAGTGGCTGATGCGTCCGTGCTGCTGCAAGGCGAGGGTATTGCGGTTTTGGGCAACGGAGATGTTGCAGAAACAATCACATATACAAGCGTAGAGGATAACGTTCTGAAAGGTTGTGTGCGTGGATATGAAGGCGTAGCGAGGGCATGGCCTGTTGGCACACGAATTGCACGTAATTTTACAGCTGCTGACTGGAAAGCGGCACAGACCAACATCAGTGAACTTGATGCAACCAATAAACGCATGGAAAGTGACTTGAAACTTATCTCTCCAGAGATTTTGTCTTTTCCTGCGCATGCTCCTTTTCGGGCGTGGCAGGGCGTTTGTACCGACGGCAAGTATATTTATCTGGTTACTGACAATCCCGAAAGTGGCATTCAGGACGATGAAAACATTATAAGTGTTTATGATATGTATGGTAACTTTGTGGATGAGAAAAGAAATGCATATACGGGTAAGGATTCAGGCGGTTTATTCATGTCTTTTGGTGATATAAGTTTCATTAACGGCCGTTTATATATAACGGTCTATAATTTAAATTCAGGCGGGGCCATACCCTATGAATCTAAAGTTGTTCAATATAAAACCTACGATGATGGATTCGATGAAATTAGCGCAACAGATATCGGGGCTGGAGCGGCAGAGTGCATTATAGACCATGACGAATACTTGTGGGTTAGTTATCACGACCAACAAGTAATCAAGAAGTTCAGTAAAACATTATCGCTTTTAGAAAGCTACCCTTTGCCAACAACCGCCAAAGCTTATGGTGGATATCAGGGTATCTTTTGGGAGAATGGAGCGTTATACGCAAATATGCACGGGCCTAATGCCAAGGGGGGTGAGTTCGCAGGTGGAATTGATAAATTCACCTTTACGAATAATACTTTTTCCTACGTTGAAACAATTGTTCCGCCTACTTTTGGTTCGACACAAGGCATGTGCAAGTATAACGGGGTTTATTTATTCAATGATCGAGCGGAGAATAAAGTAGTTATAGTGAAAAATTTAAAAATTGGCGAACTTGAATTATTAACCCGTTCCAATATTAAGAATAATTTTATCAAGCCAGAGCTTGCAAACAATTGGAGTCTGTTTGATCCAGAACACGATAGAGCACCAAGATATTATAAAGATAATTATGGAAGAGTTCACCTCTCGGGTATCTGTAAGAATGCGAATGTCGATGATATTTCAAAATATATATTCCAACTGAAGAAAGGATATCGACCTAAATACAGTTGCAATTTTATTGTTTGGGCAGAAAATAGTCCAATACGGCTTAACATAGTGGGTAATGACAGCAGTTCACCAGCCGCTATGTCTGGACAGGTTCTCCCATCGCCTTCTGGAGCTGGATGGACGTCTCTTGAAGGTGTTAGTTTTCTTGCTGATCCGGATGATAAAACAATCGTTTAGTACCCGTTATACATGGTATAATTCAAGTATAAATCAGAAAAGGGGTACTTTTTTTGAGGAATTTCGGCTTGGATGTGGCAAGGAGCATTGCTATAATAATGGTTCTAGTAAGCCACAGTAGAATGTTTTTCGGGAAATATGATTTGCAATGGTTGTCTTATAATGGCCTCATTGGAGTTGAAATATTTTTTGTCCTTAGCGGTTTTCTCATTGGTAGAATCATTATAGACACGCTAATTACTGATAACAGTTGGGGTTCCTTAGTAACATTCTATAAAAGACGTTGGATGCGTACATTACCACTTTACTTTTTTGTGACATTTATGCTCGTATTATTAGGGAAAGACTTTCATTGGAGCAATATCATATTCTTACAAAACTTCAATGCCTCTCATTTGAATTTCATGCCTGTTTCATGGAGCCTAGCAATAGAAGAATGGTTTTATTTAATCATCCCACTATTATTGATTCTGATTTTCAGAACACTAAAGCCAAAAAACGGAGGCAGAATGTTTATCTCAGTTTGTATAGCAGCGATTTTAGTTATCACTTTAACTAGAATAATTTATGTACAAATGTATCAGCCGACATGGGACTTTGGAGTTAGAAAACAAATATTTTTAAGATTTGACGCTTTATTATTCGGCGTAATATTAGCTGGAGTAAAAACCTACTACAAACAGTTTTATAGCGAGATCGAGAAAAAGAGCAATATCTTATTAGTAACATCAATTGTGGGGCTGGTCGGTTGTGCTTTGTTTTATGTACTTTATCTTGAAGCTGGTAAGGATTATATGAACCATTCCTTTTTTGGAAGGACTTTATTTTTTAGTGTTATTACCGTGGTAAGCGGGATTATGATAATTTCATTAGAAAGTAACAAGTGGATCAATCAGCTTCCGATTAACTCTGCTTTTTATAAATCAGTAACATATATAAGCATAACAAGTTATGCTGTATATTTAGTACATTATGAGTTGTTTATTGCCGTACAGAAGTATATGACTGACTCGTCTAATTTAACGCGGGCTTTCATTCTTATTTTATGCATAGTGGTTGTTTATGGGGTAGCCTATTTACTTAACACTTATATTGAAAAACCATTTATGAAATTAAGAGACAGAAATACTTCAAAAAATAATTTTGTAATATCTAAAAACTAAAATGAAATGACCAGATCCGTTTGATGGGTTTGGTCATTTCATTTTTCAGGGAATTTTTCCTTGCCTGATAGGAGGACGCTATGTTTAATGGTGGATTTAATAGCCTTGGATTTAATACAGGGGATGCAGAGGGGAACGTAATAGACCTCTCTGTTTCTTTATCCGGCAGCGGGCAGATGTATTCCAGAAAGGTAGAGACGGACGGAGCTGAAAGTGATAATGCTTTTAACCTTACGGCATTTAACGTTACGGAGCCGGGAACGATCACTGAATATATATTGGACTTTAATTTAGATATGACAGCAGCGGCTAATCTGTCTGGTGAAGGTCAGGCGCAGGCTGATTTTGTACGTGAGTATGCCTTGGAAGCTGTACCGATGTCGGGCGAGGGACGTATAACGGATGCTGTGTATATCCGTGAAATCTTAGCGCAGGTTGTGCCTATGTCCGGTGAAGGAAGGATGTCGGCGGAGCTGTCCAAGTTCCATACGGATTTCATCGAATTTACAGACGCATTCAAGCCGGGAGAAGTCATTGTCATTGATTCTGGTAAATTCAAGATTACTAGGAATGGTCAGAATGTTTCCCATTTGTATAATGGCGACTTTTTCGATTTGAATCTCGGTAACAACAACCTGACCTGGACGGACCCTGAGACAGGCAGGACGGTCTTGTTCCGCATTACACACCGAGATAAATACTTATATTAAGCGAGGTGGATTATGCCTACTCCAACTATGCAAGTGTTTGATAAGAATATGCGGCGCGTTGGAACGCTAGTGGACTCTTATGACATTCAGCGGCGGCGCAGGATCAACAGCGACTATGAATTAACCTTTATGGTCCCGATGACCAGCGAAGACTATAGAGAGAAGATAGCAATCAAAGGTCACGTTCGAGACGAGCGTGGCCAATTTTATGTCATTCAGTCTCGTAGCCGATCACGCGAGGGAAAAAAGCTGACTGCAAATATCTACTGCAACCACATCATGTTCAAACTTAATGATTACAAGTTTCCTTATGCTTCATACATTGCAGAAGCCTATGGTATCCATATTAATCAACTCACGGATCTAATTACGGCAGCTACGGCTGGGAAATTCAAGTTCGTGATTCACGATACTTTTGATTTGCATGACGTTAAGGATTTCGGGCGAGGTACATGTTTGGAAGCTCTCAACAAGATCATTCAGATGTACGAGTGTGAAGTTGAGCCGGACAACTTTGTAATCAACCTGAGAAAAAAGATTGGGACTGATAGTGGCCTTCAATACAGACTCAAGAAGAATATCGTATCTAGTTCCTTTAAGGATAAAGGCGAGTCCTTGGTGACCAGGATGTTCGCTCAGATGAAGGACGGACGAACTTTTATCGGAATGGATGCGTCCAAACTGACGGACGAGGAGCGGAGTTTGCTTTCCGGTGTGCCGGGAACGATCGTAAACGGGAAGCTGTCTGTTAACTATTTAATTTCACCTTATGCTCAATATTGGGCCAGCGAGTCGGTTCCTTTTTACGATGGGGAAATCATTGAACAGGACATAGAGGAACCAGAGGACTTGCTAAAGGCTACACGTAAGGCGCTTGCTGAACAGGAAAACGTGACTTTGGAGGTAACCGTATCGACGGCGGACCTGTTCAAAATAGACAATACTGAACCTAAACCAGCTTTAGGCGACAATGTAATGTGCATTGACCCGGCTATGGATATGAACAAACTCAAAGCCCGAATTACAGAACTTACAGAGTATCCGTATAGCAAAGACAAGCACAGTGAGCCTACCATATCCAATGTCAATTTACGTGACTATGCGGATATCATTTCTGATCTGGAGCGGAGTAAGAATATTATCAATAATCTGTTTTCAAATGGTAAGATCCGAACGGAAGTGTTTGAATCCTTTGCAAAGCAGGCCGTGATCGACATTGATAATTCCAAAACAGAAATTAAATACGATCAGCGCGGTATCGTCTTGCAGGATCAAACCAACGCATTGAACCAGGTCATTATGACTTCAAACGGTGTTGTTCTGACAACAGATGGAGGCAAAACGGCAAGAACAGCTATTACAGCGCGTGGGGTGGTAGCCGAGCAGATTGTCGGGCAACTGGGTAACTTTGTATCTTTGGTTATTGGTAGCGGTGATAACGTAACCAAAATCAATACCAACGGAATAAGTGCTGGAAATGACGACTATACTATTGCACCGTTCAGGGTAGATATGCAGGGTAATGTAGTAGCTAGATCAATCAAGCTCACAGGCCAAATTGACAATTCAGAAATGAACGCTTCAGATATTAGGGCTAGTACAGTTAATGCAAGTACCATACGAGGGAGTAAGTTAATCGGTAATGAGATCGAGGGCGGTATTATTACAGGAGCTTTATTCCGTACAGCCAAGGAAGGCAGACGAATAGAGATAAACTCCAATGGCTTGACTGCTTATAACTCAAGGGGTGGGGAGTCCATTTCTTTAGGTCAGTATAATGATGGTGCTGCTCTTTTGTTTATGGATAACGGAAGTCCAAGAGGATCGGCTTACGGAGATTCAGATGGGTTCCATTTAGGGAATATGGCTGGAGTTTATATCAAATCCACAGATGACATGGTTTATTTTGACGGTGAAGTAGATTTCAGTAATGCGACAGTAAGCGGACTAAAGATAAGTGCCGTTGAAGGCGTTCAGAACAAATTGACCAGTTTACAAAATGAAATTGGAGAAATTCGCGGCGATCTTTTTAACGGTTTAATCATTAATGCAACTTTTGATCCGGGTACTAGAAATTTAAAACTATACAGTCAAGGAAGAACGGTAGTCACCGTCAATATTCCAGCAGGCGGAAGTTCTAGTAGCTCGACAACATGATGTTTACTGTATCTTCTGCCGATGGTAATATTAGGACATATATACTATGCAGGAGGTACGGTTAATGAAGAAATGGTCTTATTTGCTTAGTGGTGTATTGATTGGTGCGGTTGTTGCTACGGCTGGCAGTGCATTTGCGGATCAAATCAAATCTTTAGTCGGAGAGAAGGTCGCTGGGGAATATGTAGTCAAGGTAAATGGAAATTCACTTTCCGAAAATGCCATAGTCGTTGACGGGAAGGCGCACGTACCTTTGCGAGCTGTAACCGACTCTTTAGGAGTGAACTTAAAAGTGGATGGAAAGACAATTCAAATTGATTCATCGAATAATTCTTCTTCACAACAAGCAAATGCTGAAGTGAAAACTGTCTCAGGTAAATACCAAGGATGGCCTATTTCTAAGTTGGAAGAGAGGAAAACTGAACTTGAGAAATTTGTAGCAGATACAGAAAGTGACAAGGGAAATATGGTGAAGTCTCTTGAGATTTCTTCTAAGAAGACAGAATCTACTTCAGATAAGTTTGCGGAAATCAGAGAAAAAAATGTTGAAGAAACGAAGAAAAATATACAAGAAGCTGAAACAAATATAGCTAAATATAAGACTGAACTAGAAGAAATAAATAAAGCTATAGCGGCATTGAAATAAAATAAGTATTACCAAGGTATTAAATAAAATACAACAGAGATATATAGAAAGACCTCTCCGTTCTGGAGAGGTCTTTACTCTTATTTATACACATACTTAGATCCCAAGCCCCAATAATCATAATTATAATCCCTTGGATGTTGTATAAGGTGTTTTGAGCGTTCAATCCAGACATTAAGCTCCTTAGTCTTAGCGAAGGTGCTCACCTTTTCTAATAGTACGGATAATTCTTTAATACCTTTCTCTTCTCAAGATTCAACAACATCACCAGTGAAAACATAAAGACTACTTAGAAAAAAAGGAATGTGATTGCATTTTTCGTCATCGACAAAGCTGCATATCATGGGTATGTTTTCAAAGCTATTCACAGCTAGTTCCCAATCCTGGTCCGGTATTTTCATATCGCTGTATGCCCATATTCTAATGTCCTTTTGGTTTGGGTTCCAAGCATGTTGGGCATCTCTCCACATTCTTATCCATCCTTTTCAATTGAGTTCTCATTCTCCGATAGTGCAATAATGATTGCCACCTTAAAAGGAATAGGTAAATTCACTGCCTTAAATAAATAAGAATATTATAGACACTATGTGCAATCGTTGGAGCCCATATCGAAGAAGTCTTTTTATATATAAATCCAAGAATGTATCCTACGAGAAATATGGTCACATAGTTAAGAAGTGAATATCCTGAAATAATACCTATTGGAAAGTGTACCCCCATAAAAAGTATGGCTTGTATAAAGTTATTTCCTTTTACCCGATGGTCTCTTAGTTTATTCATAATGAATCCTCGGAACACCACTTCTTCAGAAAATGCCGCTAATGGTGTAATGATCCATCTGATTCCTATGTCAAATCTAAAACCATTAAAGATAGTAACCTCGATTACTACCAATAATAATCCAATAATTCCGCCAATAAATACTCCCTTGATAATATTTTGTTTTAATTTTATGTAGTCAATGATTTGTTGCAACCTTACTCGATCGATATATACGAAATAAATGACTACCAGCCCGATCCAAAAAATCAGTTTTATTAAGAATGATATCAAATAAAGATTCAAATCAGATATTTTTGGATGGAATGTTAGTTCCTTAATTGTCCAGCCTATGTAAAAAAACAATATAAAGAGAATAAGTTTACTTTTAGTCATTTTGTTGTTTCCTTTAATAAATTTCAGCTGATAGTTTAATATTACCATAAATTGTTCTGTAACTCTAATATCTGTAGTGATTTTGTATTGGCGTTTATTGGGGATAAATAGAACACTGTTTCTCTTAAAATCCGCAGCGTTATAGCACTAGAACCAATTTAAGATATAAGTATGAAAGCCTCTGATAAATCAGGGGCTTATTTTGCGTCTCAAAATAAATTATAGGAGTGAAAAGGGATGAATAATGGTTTAGCTGTTTTTGAAAATCAGCATGAAGTGACAATACTGACAAGGGAAGACGTAGGAATTGATTTCAAAGGTGACTTTTTAATAAGTGCAAAAGATGTTGCTTCAATCCTGGAGTACCAAGGAGAGAAAGCGACTAATAATGTATTGAAATTCTGCAAAGAATCTCATATATATCGAGTAAAGAATTCGGACATTCTGAATCGGAATGTCCGAAAAATGAATAATGCAGGAGAGGCTTTTATAACAAGTTTTGCTTTGAATCGTGTACTTGGACAATCTGGTCAATCCAAGGCTGAAACGTTTCAAGATTGGTTATATGAAGATATTCTTCCTTCGATCCAAAAACATGGTGTTTATGCAACAGATGACGTAATGGATAAAATACTAAACAATCCTGACTTCGGAATTGAACTTTTGACTAGACTCAAAGAGGAGCGCACTGCCAGAGTAGAGGCTGAAAGAACAAATGCAATTCTGATGCACGTTAACAAGACCTATACTGCTACGGAGATTGCAAAGGAACTCGGATTTAAGTCAGCAATTGCGCTTAACCATGATTTAGGCAATCGAAAGATTCAATTCAGACAGAATGATACATGGCTACTGTACAGCAGATACGCAGATTGTGGTTATGTTGAAATCAAACAAGAAGTTCTTGATAACGGAAAAGTGATCTATCACCGTAGATTTACTCAATTAGGCCGTGAATGGCTTGTGAAAATTTATAATAAGGAGCAATTAAAGGCATCTGCTAACTAAAGGTGTCTTTTTTTGTGTCCGAGGGAGGTGATGAAACCCGTGGCAAAGATAAAATCCACATTGGATATACAACTAGATCTAACCAGACCTATTGAGGATTTGACTGATATCATTTCTGCTGTAATTGCTTCACAACCACATAAACGTAAAGAAATACTTGAGGGATTGGATATAGCAGTAGGAAATGCATTAGCAGAGATACAGGCCCAAGAGGAAAAGGAACAGAAAGTAGACGATGATAGCTCAGGAAAAGTTTCCTGAACAAAGAGACGGGGGAAGCAAGGTGGATAAGTGGGAGGTTTTTAAGTTCAGCACTGCTTTAGGAAGTAGCGCTGTGACGTATTTTTACGGTGGGTGGTCGGGAGTATTGGGGGTGTTACTTGCTCTGGTCATTATTGACTACGTAACTGGATTATTCGCGGCTGGCGCTGAAGGTAAGAAGGGAACCGGACCCGGTTTGAAAAGCAAGATTGGTCTTATCGGTATCGCTCGAAAGGTATTTATCTTTGCAATGGTAGCAGTATCCCATCTGATTGATGGAGTTTTAGGCGATTCGCACCTATTCCGGGATGCGGTCGCCTATTTTTATATGGCAAATGAGCTGCTTTCGATTCTGGAAAACGGGGGCAGGCTTGGAGCGCCAATACCACCAGTGATCCGACAAGCGGTTGAGGTTCTAAAAAGTAAAAGCGGAAGTCAGGAAGGGGATAGGGAAGATGCAAGCAAGGAAAAAAGGTAATGCCCAAGGAATAGACGTATCCCGTTATCAAGGAAAGATTGATTGGAAGGCGGTCAAGGCAAGTGGCATTTCCTTTGCCTTTATTAAGGCCAGTCAGGGTAAGTTATACCGCGACAAAACATTCATCGGTAATGCACAGGCTGCACGAGCTGTCGGAGTCCTGGTCGGGGCCTATCACTATTTAGACGATTCTGCGAAAACGCCAGAGGATGCCCGAAAGGAAGCTGCAAACTTTGTGAGCGCCATTAATTCAGCCGGAGGCATCACGGCCTTCGATCTGCCGCCGGTTATGGATTATGAGTCCAACAAGTCCGGATTAAGCAAAGCGGCGCTTACAGCCGTAGCTAGGACATTTCTGGCGGAAGTTGAGCGGCTTACTGGAGTACGACCAATCGTGTACACATATCCTTCGTTCATCGGTAATTTCAGCGGTTTATCAGATTACCCATTGTGGATTGCCCGTTACAGCGCCACACAGGTCCCGGCTGGCGCATCTGGTTGGTCACGCTGGGATTTCTGGCAGTATAGCGATGGCTCGGCTGGTGGCACACGTAAGGTGGCTGGCATCGCTGGCCCGGTGGATCTGAATGAGTACAACGGCACGGTAGACGAGCTGCGGGCGCGGTTCGGTAAGGGAACTGCTGCACTGAAGAAGGAGTCCGTAAAAGATTCTGTGTTCCAGGTGGGTGGTAAGACGCTGGGAAAGGCGCTGCTGTTTGGCTCGAAAACTCATGTGCCCCTGCGGGCCTTGGCTACGGCTCTTGGGGTATCTTGCAATTGGGATAACTCCAATAAGGTGGCGTATTTGGACGGTCGTAAATTGCAGTCTGTGCAACTTGTTGAAGGTGCAGCTTACGTGCAACTCCGGCTAATTGCAGAATCTTACGGAGCTGAGGTTTCATGGGATGCCAAAAATAAAATCGCTGCTTTGAAATTGAAAGGGGATAAATAATCATGCAAACACAAACCATTATTGAAAATGTACAACCTTACGTAAATACCATCGTCACAGCCGCTGCGGGTGTGCTTACAGCATTTGTTTTAGGAGGTCTGAATAAACTCAAAACTAAGGTTAACGTGTGGCTAGAAGCGCGTACAACGGCAGCACAACGTGAGGTAATCCATAAAGTAGCAGGAGAGGCATTTGCACTTGCTCAAACAGCATTTAAAGAAGCTGGAGGAGAACGTAAGCTTCAGGAGGCTTTGCAGTATGCTTCACTTACTCTTACCAGTCAAGGTATTGTAGTATCCCAAGTAGAGTTAAGGTCTGCAATTGAGAAGGCATATCTGGAGTATAAGGCTAAGACAAAGACAGTGCTGACTACCGAAGCTCAGCCAAGTGAAGAGGCGACACAGGCCGCAGCTAAAGAAGCTGTATCTGGCCTGGCTGCAAAGCTTAATGATTTCTTGGCACAGGCTACAAGAGAGGTAGCGCCAGGTGCTCTAGTTCAACCTGAACCTAAGCCTATTTCAGCGCCGATAGAAGCTGTTCAAACGCCTGTAACTACGGAGTAAGGTAAAGCAAATACCCTACCGCTTTTGCTGGTAGGGTAGCTTTTTTTAATAATATATATCGTCTTCTGTTGTATCATACGACTTTTTGAAATTAATTTTTTTCTTTTTTATATATATTATTATTGCTAAAAAGGACAAGGGGATTGGAACATAGGTTCCATAGACATTTATAAGTTCTTTAGAGAAATGTGTAAAAGACAACACTATAAAAGAAACTACACAAAATAATAAATAGAATAATAAAAGGCCTACTAATAAATTTATAAATTGAAATATGTTAACTAAAAGGCCCTCTTTGTTTAGGTACCAACCAAGAAAAGAAAAAAGAGAGCCGAACAGGGCAGCAAATAACAATCTTATAATGTAACTTAGCCATACTATATCAGTATACGAACTGATATAAATCCCTAAAGCTCCTCCAACAACAGCACCAAAAATTCCAACTATTTTAGTAAGTGATAAACCATTCATGTTTGCAGTTCCTTTCTCGAATAATCAATCTTTTTTATATCCAAAGATTACAAAAGTTCTTGATATAGTCTATCAGGCCTAGGAATATTTTTCTATATATATTTACAAAATAGTCCAATTGTATTATGCTGATAACAATACATACGGAAGCACCGTTGTGCAATCCGAAAGCATCGGTGATACCCTGCTGGCATACGCTGGTGGGGTATTTTTCTGTTTTACAGGGGGAGGAATACATATGTTTAAATGGATATTTACCGTGTTGATAACAGTCCTATTAGCTGGAAGCAGTGTACAACAAGACGTTGTAAAGACCACTAAAGCGACCCTGTAGCCGTTCCAGTAACCCAGGTATCAACGGGTCATGGGTAAATGCTACCAAAAGGAATAGTGGGAAATGACGATAATATAGATGAATAGATAAAGAAGCGAGATGAAAATTATGAAACCAATAATAACTGTTATAATTTCAGCGCTATTACTTTCAGGATGTTTCGACAGTTCATTTGACACGTATATGAGAAAGGGTAAAGATGCACTGATAAATGCCAACTACAATGAAGCCATTAAAAACCTTGATAATGCACTTATAGAAGAACCGACTAATAAAGATGCAATTGCGCTGATGAAAAAGGCAAAAGAAAAGAAGGAAAAAAGCGAGAACAAGAAAGTTATTGATGACTTTACAAAAGATACAGAAGAAATGTATAGAAAACTAAAGTCGCTTGGAGATGGCATCAATACAATGGTTGATAATGTAACCTATGAAGAAGCGTTATCCAAGGTGGAAATTCTTAAACCGATGAATGAAAAGTTAGTAGAACTAAATCCAAAGTGGCAAGATGATAAAGTAGTTGGTGAAGCGTTTAGTAACTTGGTTTCTGCATACCATAATCTAAATTTCACCTATAGACTTGTTATTGAAAGCACAGAACAACCAGAACCGGAGATTACTACTACAGGAAATGGAGAAGTTAGCGAATTCGAAGCGGTTAGAAATAGAAAGATTCAACCTAGCTTAGCATTCGTTGATTTCAGGCAAAATATGGAGTCATATAAAAACACAATCAATAAACTAAAAGATAACAATCAGTAACTCAAACACCATGAATAAAAGCTCTACTAACCTTAATTGGTCGGCAGGAATTTTTTCGTTGATCAGTTTGAATTTAGAGTAGATGTAAAGAAGGACTCTAGTGGCATATAGCGGGATAGAGTCCTTCTTGTTGTTTATTTAGTTGAGTACTCGCTTACTTCAAACGTCAGTATTTTATTGAATATAACATAGTCCTTGCGATTACTGAATGGTCCTTTGTTGTTATTGTGCTTATCAATGGCAAAGAATGAAGGACCTCTACCTGCATCTTTAGCGTCATACCAAGCAATGAATGCACTGAGTTCTTTTTTACTTAGATCAAATTCTTTATCAAAACCATTGTCCATTGTTACAGTCAGAATAGCACGGTCACCAGTTGGTTGTGATGGTTCGGTTGGTTCGGTTGGATCTGTAGGTTCAGACGGATCAGGCGTGGATTTCTTTAAAGTAGTAGCACTAGCTTCATTTGATACAACTTGATCCGTGGATGAGATATTTGTTGTAACTACGTAGTAATAGGTAGTGTTTTCTTCAACCTTATTATCAGTGTAAGTTGTACCAGAAATATCAGAGGCTAATTCTTCATACGGACCTCCAGGGGTTAGCGCTCTTTCAATTTTATAAGTCGTAACTCCCGGTATTCCATCCCACTTCAATTGAATGTTTTCTTCATTACCTGTTGCAGAAAGAGTTAATGAATTTTCAGGTTGTTGGTAGGGGAGAAACCCTTCTGGAATGCTATACGTGAACGGAGTTGCACCGAAATTTGCATCAAACGAAAAGCTACCAGTTGTTCCACCTGTGATCGAAGGAGTCACAATCTCTCCTGGAAGATCGCTCGGCTTAAAGGTGCTTGTATGAACGAGTACACCATTTTTATACCAGCTGATCTTATCATCACTCATATTTAACGCCACACCAATAACGTCCTTAACTGTGTAGGTTTTTCCAGAAGAAACTATACCCGGATAAGTGTTTCCGTTTGCAGCATAATACATCCAATTCTGAAGAGCTGATGCACCTGCTCCATTATATATTTTACCTTCACCAACGATACCGATACCTGTCGAGGCATTTGATTGAGCATTTACTGTTACTTCCCAATACCATTTTCCTTTGGTTTTTCCCACATTTGCTTTGGTTCCATTTTCATTTACGGTGACTGAAACAGAATTGCTCTTTTCCCATACTACGTTTTTTGTAGCAGCATATGCCGAGGAACTAATACTTATTAAAGTAAAAAATCCCAGTAGCAATAATGACGTAATAACTCGCTTCAAATTAATCTCTCCTTTAAGCATTTATTATTATGCGAGTTTAGCAACTTTTATATGGGTTGTCTAAACATTAATGACTATATATTCAAAAATAAGTTTAAATGTGGTTTTTAATTTCCGAAGTAATGAACTCTGCCAGAAAACTGGTAAGAGTCTTTTTATTATGCGACAACATATGCGATACTTCGACATGACTCTCCAATTAGTATAGAGAAGATTTAAATACTATGGAGGTGTCATATGATAAAAGGAATCGCGCGAGGATTAATTGTATTTTTACTGGCGTCTATCTTTTCCGTACAAGGTGTTTATGCAGAACCTGTTTCGAGAAGTGTACAAGCAGCAACTGAGTACACTCTGGATTTCCCAAGCTCACGCTACCCTGAAACCGGAGCACATATTAGAGATGCAATAGCAGCCGGACATTCTGCTGTATGTACTATTGATAGGGATGGAGCGGAGGAAAACAGGAAGGAGTCGCTAAAAGGCTATCCGACTAAAAAAGGATATGACCGCGATGAATGGCCTATGGCAATGTGTGCTGAAGGTGGAGTAGGTGCTGATATCCGATACATAACCCCTAGTGATAACCGGGGAGCAGGATCATGGGTAAGTCATCAGTTAGATAAGTATACTGATGGTACAAAGGTAAGATTTATCGTGAAATAAAAACAAGGACTCAACCAGTATAGAAGCTGGCATGAGTCCTTTTTTATATCCAATAAAAAATAAATATGCAAATATATTGATTATATTTATAAATCAGCAAGTTTATGTTTAGACATGCTTTGAGGAATATATTACCTTAGTATCTGTTCAATAGATTATAGGGGGAGAAAATATTGAAAATTCGATTTATAAAGAAAATAGGTATCTTGTTTGGAGCTTTATTACTTGTAACGGTCACATTTTTAAATTCAAATACGTATGCAGCATCAATCGGTGAGAGATTAACTTCCCACGAAGAAGGTTGGGAAAGATATGACGATATGGATCCTGCCATTAAGTATGAAGGTAATGGATGGGCATATGTTACAAATGAACCTAATAGTGTTTATGCAAAAACAGGTCACTATATGAAACTATCTGGAGCAACAACAAATGCCATAAAATTCAAATTCTACGGAACTAAATTGCGAATTATTGATCTATATTGGACCAATAGGGTAAACAATGTGACCATAGAAATTGATGGCAAAGTTTCGACATATAATCCAAATAATCCTGCAAATCTGTATCAAGTACTTGTGTTTGAAGCCTTAGATCTACAACCCGCTGTTCATGAAGTAAAGTTAACTACGAATAGCACAAATAATATATTTTCGCTTGATGCAATAGATACTGATGGAAAATTGGTTGATATCTACACTCCCATGAATCTTGTAACCTCCCCTGGAGACGGTCAAGTTACATTAAACTGGGGTCAGGTTCAAGAAGCTGACGGTTACACAGTCAAATATGGAACAGAATCAGGCAAATATACTGAAACTGCCACAGCTACAAAAGACGTATATGGAAACTTCGTCATTCTAGGTCTGACCAACGGAACAAAATACTATTTTGTGGTCAGTGCTAAAGTTAATGGAGTAGATTCTAAATATTCCAACGAAGCATCTGCCACTCCACAAGGAGGAGGAGGTCAAACTGATCCTGAGCAACCAACAGGAAACCGTGCATTTCTGGTAGTCACCATGACAACAGGATTGGAAAAAGAATTCGACCTAAGCATGAAAGAGGTGAACGACTTTATTGCTTGGTATGAGGGGAAGCAAGCTGGTTCTGGATCGGCTTCATATGTGATCAATAAACATAATAACAATAAAGGACCTTTTAGCAGTCGCAAGGATTACATGCTGTATGATCGCATTCTGACTTTTGAAGTAAGTGAATACTAAATAATATGCAACACCAGGCCTGAAAAATGGTAGGGAAAAGATCGTCTTTTCTATAGAAATTGTTGGTACCTACCCAACGAACCAGAACGAAGACGATCTCATGAACAACGGTCTGTCCATTTGCGGGTAACATACATTGTAGTCAATTACTGTTCAATAGATTACTTAGGGGGAATATTTGTGAAGATCGGTTTTACTAAGAAATTTGGTATTTTGTTTGGAGTTCTTCTGTTTGTAATGGTTACGTTTTTAAACTCAAGTTCCTATGCAGCTACATTAGGTCAGAATCTTTATACTTATGAAAAGGGCTGGCATCGTTACGATGATGCTCATAAGTTCATCAAATATCATGGATCATGGTATCTATTCAAAGATGGGATCAAACTATCCGATGGGGCCATACATCAAACAAGGGATACCGATGCGTACATTTCTTTTTCCTTTAAAGGTACACAATTGAGAATTCTATCAGATAATTGGGATTCTAAAACTAAAAGAGCCGTTATCTCGATAGATGGAAATGTTGAGTATTTTAGTGAATATTCTAAGACTGCTGGACAAACACTCGTTTATGAGAAGAAAGCTTTGACTAATGCGATTCATGAAGTAGTGATTAAGCTAGAAAGTGCCGATGGACTGTTAAATTTAGATGCGATTGATATCAATGAAGATGGAATGCTTGTGGATAATGAGGCTTCGATAAAGCTTAATGCTACTGGAAATGATAGTCAGGCTACTTTAAACTGGGACCAGGTTCAAGACGCTGAAAGCTACACGGTCAGATATGGAACTGAGTCTGGTAAGTATACGGAAACAGTAACAGCAACAAAAGATGCATATGGAAACTTTGTTATTCCCGGTCTAACTAACGGAACGAAGTACTACTTTATTGTAAGTGCTAAGGTGAATGGCGTTGATTCTGAATACTCCAATGAAGCTTCGGCAACTCCACAAGGAGGAGGTAGTCAACCTGCCCCAGAGCCAACTACTGGAGAGCGTGCAATTCTGGTGGTCACTATGACATCTGGCTTAGAAAAAGAATTTGATCTGAGCATGAAAGAGGTTAAGGACTTTATCTCGTGGTACGAAAGCAAGCAAGCTGGTTCTGGATCGGCTTCATATGCCATTAATAAACACGATAACAATAAAGGTCCGTTCAGCAGCCGTAAGGACTATATGCTGTATGATCGTATTTTAACGTTTGAGGTAAGTGAATACTCTAAATAAATCAAAAAACTCTGCTAACCTTAATTGGTCGGCGGAGCTTTTATCGTTTTTAACAGGCCTGTGTTAGGCTGGATTATATTTCGTTTTAGCTTCTTCATATAATTTGCCGAGGTTACGAAACTCAATTGTCGTCCTTTACCACGTTGAAAATATGTTTACTATTTAATATTTTTCGTATATATTAATATTTGGAAATTAGTTTTCATAAATTTTTCCTACAAAACCAGATTAAATTAACAAAGGAGATTATTTTAATGAGTATTTCATTAAGAATTGAACGCAAATCCGGTGGTGAGCCAATTGAGTTTGTAAAAGGTGAAATCACTGGCTTTACATATAAGAATAATAGTTCCATAAACCTTTCAGCTAAGTCTACAAACTTGGCTCATTCGCTACATATTCGAAGCAAAATTCCGCTTCATTCGCTTCCTTCAGTTATAGGCAATGCGGATAATTCCAACATGCTGTATACATGGGCAAATACAGAATATAAACCTGATAGTGAGGATTACTATCGCAAATGTAATATCCAAATCGTTAGAAATGAAAACACAATCCGAGATATTACGTTTACACACGCTTATGTAGTTAAGTATCAAGAACAGATTGATACCAGTAAAGAGATCCTTGAGTTTGAACTTGTTCTAAAACAAAAAGAAGATCAATTGGGAAAAATTCAATACAGTCCTCAGTTAGAACCTAAGGAAACAAGAGAAAAGGATCAGTCTGATGTCTCGCAAAAAGTACTGGAAGGTGCATATAGTAAGAATACGTTAGTATATGCAGGAAATATTACTTTTCCGTTTGAAAATCCTATGGTAGAACTAGAAAAGACTTGGGTACGAGGCGTAGAGAAGGTAAAAGATTCGACAGACAATGTAATACATTATCCTGATCGTAAAGCATTTACATTAGTAGCTGTTCCTATAGCTCGAAAAAAGTACGGGGACATCACAGCCAATTTACTTAAACATTCACTTGATTACAAACCAGGAAATTTAAACTTTAACGAATGGTCATACGAGGCGCAGCAAGTTAAAAAATCTAAAGAGCACATCGCCATAGTTAATGCCGCAGTCAAAAAAGCTAACGCTAATAAAGTTAAAAGTTTTTCATATAATGGATCTGAGGGGCTAGAAAGTAATAGAGATTTATATAATGCTTTTCATAACATGTATTATAAAATAAATGGAGATTACGTTCACGGGCAATGGAAAATTACTGCAATATATTATGATGTATATAATTTCGAATATAATTTTAAACAAATGTTTACTGGGGATAACAAACTTGGTTGGGCTGCGGCCAATCTAACAAATTTAATGGAATCATGGGGAACGCTCAATGAGTATACATCTTATGTTACAGTAACTGATATAAGAAAAGCTTGGAAGTGAGGTATGAATTGCAGATGAAGCGTAGATACATCATTATCTTGATTGCTATACTAGTTACAACTTCTACTCTAATTTTCCTGGTGAGTTCTGGAGATAATACGAAGTATAAATATCCATCAGGCAAAGATACCGTAGAATATTTTGGTGACGGGACTTTTCAAATTTTTAGAGGAGGGCCGCACGACCCCTTAATACTTTATAATCATCTTGCTGATCCACTGGAAAATGCTGTTGATAATATTGTGTCATATAAGATAAAAAAAAATATCGTATATGTGGTTGGTGAAAATGGCTTCATTAAATTGGATTCAAGTACCAACACGTACGAGCAAAAGAAACGGATTAACGACTTTACCTCCAAAGATAGAGAGATATTTAATAAATTAATGGAAAAATAGAAGTCATCATGAGCAAATGTGGTAGCAAGGGAGCTTTAAGTAGTTCACAAAGGTTAAGTTAACATACTCTTTAGGTTGAGTATCTCTTTTAATTACAAGTAATGAAGGACTCTCATACTTGCAAACGGAACAATAAATAGATACATAATAAGGAGAGGTCTTATAGAGGTAGGAAAATATATCTGTCCTTACAGTGGTTACAAAATCTTAGACGATGAAGCGTCTGGAACACTAGTTGAAAATTGAATTCTATTGATTAGACAAGTCTCGGGACCTACCTAGGGCTTGTTTGTGGTATAATCTGGATTGTGCGACAAAACAGCTATAAAGGGTGGTCGGCTAATCTCCCGGAAGGGAGGTGACGCCATGGAAGTTAAAGACACGCTGATGTTGATGATTCAATTCGCAACGTTGGTGATTCTGATACTTTCTTTCCATAAACGGAAATAGACCGCCCTGGCGAGGATACGGTCTATTTCTGGATCAAACCTCAATTGCTGACCGCTCTTATAGCGGTAAGTCGTACAAGGGAGCGGTGGTAGCCGTTCCCTTTTTCTATTCTTATGTTATCATATTCATTTTATACAGGCAATGGAATTACCTCTGTTGACAATAGTCATAATGGTTATAGAAATATTAAAACCCCGGATTGCTCCGGGGCTGTTTTATTCGAGACCAAATTGTGCTTTTGCTTGTAGTTTGTTGCCTTGGAATGTGAAAACGGCATTTGCACCAGGTCCGACTTCACCTTTATACGAATACATTACAGTATAAAATTCGTCTCCTTTTTCACCAACTTCTGAAAGAGCCTCACCGGGACCACCTATAATTTTCGCAACTTCCTCATAAGTCATTCCATTTTTAATCTTGTTATATTTAGCTTTGGTAATGGTTCCGAGGTTTGGCGATTCTGCTACTGTCCGACCCTCTATTTTTCCGTTGTATAGTTTCCAATTGGCTTCTCCCTTAGCACCACGGGAACCAAGTTCACCCTTAAAGGTAACTATATCCCCCTGGTTAAGACCATTTAATTCTGAACGATCTGAAACTTTTACAACAATAACATCCCCGAGTTTTTTCTTTTCAGCGCTAATATCTGACCATGATTCACCGTTGTAATCTGCTGGTTTACCATAGACATAAAGGCTGCTTGATCCAGCTTCAATAACAACACCTGACCATGAAACAACTTGATTTCTTACACTGTCGAATGCTTCCCCTTGCTTGGATACTGGCAATGCAAAGAGAGCAGATGAAAACTTATCAAAAGGAAGCGATGTGTCTATCAATGTTTTTTTAGCATCAGTCTGTTCCTTTTGAACTGGTTCAGTAGTAACTTTGTTCTCTTTAACAGGCGTGGTAGCTACCGGTTTGGAATTAGTTTCGGTTGGTTTCTGAGTATCAGCGACTGATATTCCAATAATAAATACTAGGAAAGCAGCTAAACCAAAGAGAAACATTTTCTTAGCCTTGCCGTTCTTTTTTATTAAAGCTATAGCCCACAAAACAAAAAACACAAAAAAAGCCAGCAAAGCAATCACAGCAATTGCAGTCATTACATAACCCCTATCTATTGGTAATATTATAGTAAAATTAGTATATATGACCTAGGAATAATTTTCTAGCACAAAAGTCTTAGAAGTAGAAAACAAAAGCCCTTGTAAGGAACATATGTTCGGGATATAATTTGAACATATTACATCAGGAGGCTACATACATGGGAAAGAAACTTGAGGGAAATGGTTTATGGGAGAGTTCGCGGATTATCTTGCCAGAGCATAAAGAAGGATACTTACGTTTAATGAAAGACCGTCAGCGGCGCGGTAAACCCGAGCTGGACGATCAAGAGGTACAGTTGATTGAGCAGGCTTTAATAGAGTCTTACAATACACGTACGATCGTGACAGTGACCGTATTTAGCCCGTTTGATGACGAGGTTATGACTGGTGTGATAAAAGTAATCAACACCGCTAGACGCGAAGTGAAGCTGTCTCATGAGGAAGATGATTTTAGTTGGATTAAGCTGGAGGATATTATATCGGCAGGCTAAAACAAACGCCCTGAATTTCTCCAGGGCGTTTAATCATTTCAGACCATATTGCGCTTTGTTTGTGAGCTTGTCACCTTGAAACATCAAGTTTGCATTTGCTCCAAGGGAACCTTCTCCTTCGTACTGATAAATAATTGTATGTAATGGTGTACCTTCCGCTTCCCCTTCAGAGAGCACCTCTCCATAACCGCCAATAATGTCAGTCGCCTGATCGTATGACATACCCATTTCCAGACGGTTGAACTCACTTAAGTTAATCGTTAATGGGTTTTCGACAATTTCTTTTTTTTCAGGCTCAAGTTGGCCGTTTTGTTGAGTTGCATCTGGCGGGGATGACACTAATGCCAAGGCATTGCCTACAACAAGTGCAATACATATAACAAACGATCCGATAGATGATAGAAACATCCATTTTGCTTTCCCCGTTTTTTTAAATACATGCACTATAGATAAGACAATTAAAAAAAGAAAGAGGAGGAAACACATTATTGATAATAAAACCATAAATAACCTCCAGATAGATGACTATATTCACGACCCAGTCTATCAGACCTTGGGATATTTTTCTATAATCACAAAATAAAAAAGGCGGTATGTAGAATGCATATTAATCAATTTTCTCAGGAGACACAGGATTATATCCATGAACTTTGCGCAAAGGCGATTTTGAGGGCAATGCGTAATGGTACATTTATTGAGAATATATCTTCTAAAAAGGAGGGACAGAATGAGGAGTAAACAGGACTTTCTTGAAAAATTACTGAAGGACATTAATCAATACATAGATGGAGAAGTTGAAGTACGTTACAACGAAAGGATATTAAGCGATAGCGAATACGATATATCGACTGTAGGTAAAGAAAGGAAGACATTAAAAACGCTTTCAGACGTACTTACATCTAATGATATTGCTAAATATATGAGCATCTCCAGACGTACTGTATATGAGTTATTAAAAATAAATGAGGACTACGGTGGTATTCCTAATTTTTCAGTGGGTAACAGCAGAAGAGTCATGAAAAGCGACTTTTTAGATTGGATTGAAAAACGTAAACAAGAACAAAGAGATAGTTATAGTAAAGAATAGATTATACAGCCGCTTTTTGTGCCGTACTAAGAATATTTTGTTCAAACAAAGTATTGATCTGGAGGGATACATGTGGAAGCAGGAATGAAAAAGATTGAAATTGAGAAAGTCAAACTCAAACGCCATGGTATACTGGAAAAAATCAAACATCCTGAAGAGTGTTGGAGATTTAAGTCTGAGGATGTTATACAGGAATACGGAGAATTGGATCTTCTATATGTTTTAGATGAGTTATCAATTGATGGCTGGGAACTTTTATGTTATGCAGAAGGTCAATACATTTTAAGAACTGTCGAGTATGTAGTAAATAAAATCAAATATCATCATTTTGAATTTGATGAAGATTAAGAACTGAAGTTAGAGCAAAAAGGCCCTGGAATTCCCCAGGACCAAGACAAGAAAGAACATGTGGCTTTTGACCATATTTTGACCATATTTGAACCATAACAGACCCTAAGATATCGGAATAAAATTTTTTCCTTCCTATTATACTGCGGAAAACTGAACGTATCCGAATGTTATATTTTTGACCCTATAAACTACGTTAACCCTCATTTCTGGAGGGTCAAAAGTGAAAACCCCTTATTCACAGTCTGTTTTACGCCATAACCAAATTTTAATGTGGCTTTGTGTTCTTTCGTTTTTTAGTGTGTTAAATGAAATGGTTCTTAATATCTCTTTACCTGATATTGCTGATGAATTCAATAAAACACCAGCCGTTACAAATTGGGTAAATACTGCCTTTATGCTAAGTTTTTCTATAGGAACAGCTGTATACGGAAAGCTATCTGATCAGTTAGGTATTAAAAGGTTGCTTCTGTTTGGAATCATAGTGAATTGCATAGGATCATTAATTGGATTTATGGGACATACTTTTTTTCCAACACTTATCTTGGGGCGATTTATACAAGGGATTGGTGCAGCTGCATTTCCTTCACTTGTGATGGTCGTAGTTGCTCGCTATATCCCAAAAGAAAATAGGGGCAAGGCATATGGCCTCATCGGGTCTATCGTAGCAATGGGTGAAGGGATAGGACCGGCTATTGGTGGGATGATTGCTCATTATATTCATTGGTCACATTTACTGCTTCTTCCTGTTCTAACGTTTGTCACTGTTCCCTTCCTAATAAAATTATTGAAAAAGGAAGTCGTATCAAAGGGTTCACTTGACATTGCAGGAATCGTGCTTATATCTCTAGGCATTGTAATGTTTATGTTGTATACAACGTCTTACAGAATTTCTTTTCTGGTGATAAGTATTCTTTTCTTCTTGATCTTTTTAAAACATATCAGACAAGTAACCAATCCTTTTGTTGATCCTTCATTGGGGAAAAATACTGCATTTATGATAGGAATCCTTTGTGGCGGACTTATGTTTGGTACCGTAGCTGGATTTGTTTCTATGGTCCCTTATATGATGAAAGACGTTCATCACTTAAGTACCGCAATGATTGGCAGTGGAATTATTTTTCCTGGAACGATGAGTGTTATTTTCTTTGGTTTCCTTGGAGGAGCACTTGTTGATAAGAAAGGTTCCTTACATGTGCTAGCAGTCGGCGTTGCATTTCTTGCCGTCAGCTTTTTGATAGCTGCTTTCTTTATTGAAATGACACCTTGGCTGATGTCTATTATTATAGTCTTTGTTTTCGGTGGTCTTTCTTTTATTAAAACAGTAATATCCACTATTGTTTCAAGTAGTTTAAGACAAGAAGAAGCTGGCGCAGGAATGAGCTTGCTTAATTTTATAAGCTTTTTATCAGAAGGAACAGGGATTTCAGTTGTAGGAGGCTTATTATCAATACGTTTTATTCATCAAAAATTTATACCAATCATTAATTTTCCATCTGCTTATTTATATAGCAATATGTTATTGATTTTTACAGTGGTCATTATAATTAGCGGGATTTTAACTGTTATTGTATATAGACGTTCAGTTTCAGATTCCTGATAAGAGCAGAAAAGGATTACATGCTGAAAGTGATCGCATCCTCACGTTTGAAGTAAGTGGATACTCTAAATAAATCAAAAGCTCTGCTAACCTTAATTGGTTGGCAGAGCTTTGTTTGCTGATCAGTTTGATTTTACTAGAGATGGCAACGCAAAGTGTGCGTACAAGATGGTATTATTTCAAATTCAGCCTTGTTACAGAAGGATAGGCTAATTTGAATGCTTAAACTTATAATACCAAAAAATCGCTTTTTCATGGGCTGTGGAAAAATTAGAATATAGCATAGTATCAACTCCGCCGATAACAAAGTTATTTTTAGCATAGAATCGACAAGCTAAAACATTCACATCCTGTGTTTCAAGCATAAGACCAACAAGGTTATTCTGCTTAGCCCACTCGGTTGCTTTACTCAATAAGGCTGCTCCGATTCCCTTGTGTCTCCAGTCTTTAGCGACGGCAATATCCTCAATTAGAGCAAAGCGATTCCAATTAGTACAAAGTTTAATTTGCCCAACACAGTCGTTCTCATCATAATATAAAAAAATAGATTTTCCTTGTTCATCAATATAACTGATGTCAACGTCATCATCCTCATACTGTTTAAAATATGGTTCGGGGAAACTTTCTTCTATATATGTCCAATTATCGTTCTCGTATTTAGGTATAATCCTTCCTGACACAATAAAGCCGTTATTCTCATTTGACTTCTTAAAATCTCCCATATTCGAAAGTGACATTTTAATTATCATGGCTTGTCTCCTCCTGGTTTAATTTCTCTATGCACACTATTCTAAAAGAGAACCACCTTTTCCTGTCTGTTAGATTTATAAAAAGAGCAAAATTGTAGCGACTGTTCAACTATGTGTGATATTCTACGATCTCGTCCGCTTGCTTCAACGATTCATAGCAGTAGTTAGGTGTAGCGTTTAACACAAAAAAAAGCAGGAAGAATCCTTCCTGCTTTTGCTTGAAAACGATTATTAACGTCTGCGTTGTCTATCATTCACGCTAAACAGATTAACAGCCAGTGCGTTACCTCTTGCACGCGCAACGGCTCTTTGATTCGAACGGATGTTTGATCTTCTTCTTCTCAAATCACGTCTGCAATGTCTTCTGCTCATATGATCACCTCCCTTCAAGGAAATGAAGGTACGGATGAATCTTAGTGGTGTTTATGCTTACGCTTGGAAATCTTGATATTCAAGGCATTGGTTGCTAGTGCATTTCCGCTTCCTGTTTTAGCAGCTGCGGCTTGAAAGACTTTAACGACCAGATATCTGTTTTTCCCGATGCGATGCTTATACGTTTTAACTCTATTTCTGATCATCTGCATATCTCCTTTGCTTAGGTCTGCTATATACTATGTCAATTGTGATAGTAATGTATCAGCATAAATCTATTAAAAGCAAAAAGAAGCTGGTACCTATATTACTAATGGTTAACAAAAAACTCATGCGAACCTGTCTTCGCCATGTTGCAGGAGAATGTTACAGGCAGGTCGGCATGAGTCTAATAGTGTAGATAAATAATATGCAGTTTAGTATAAAAATTATTTACTATTAAGAGTGTTAAGTTTTTTCTCGTAGTACGCCTCTTGAGCAAGAATATGATTCAGTTGTTCAGAGAGCAGTTTATATTCTTGGCTGTCTTCTGGGTAATTGTTTCTTTCGGAAATTACAGCTTCGAGTTGCTTTTCTAAGTACCTGAAATGGATAAGTATTTGTATGTACTGAATACGATCGTAGGTTGTTATGTGTGATCTCAAGATCAGTGGGTGATTATTTGAGATGAGGAGGCTGATTTTATAGTAGAAACAATAGGAATAGGTTGCTGAAATTAAAAAATAGTTGTGAGATACATAGTAAACACAATAACAATACAAAACCGGCTTACCCTAGGCAGCCGGTTTTGTATTAGTGGTTAGAATAACGGGGAAGAAAGAACGAGAAATCAGTGGAAGTCCCGGAAGAGTCCTACAACCTTGCCCAAAATGCTGACGTGTGTCAGGCGAAGCGGTTCAAAGGCTGGATTTTCAGGTTGAAGCCGGATATGATCTTTTTCTTTGTAGAAGGTTTTAACTGTAGCCTCGTCTTCATCTGTCATAGCTACAACAATATCGCCATTATCAGCGGTCTGCTGCTGACGTACGATTACATAGTCTCCGTTAGCAATCCCAGCCTCAATCATGCTTTCGCCTACAACAGATAACATGAATATTTTATCCTCACCAACAAAGTGTTGGGGAAGAGGAAAGTAATCTTCAATATTTTCTGTCGCCGTAATAGGAAGGCCAGCAGTTACTTTGCCGACGACGGGGACACGACTAATGGAGTAATTAATCAAGTTGCTGTTATCCGATTCGTCTTGACCGAGTAACTCAATAGCCCGTGGTTTTGTAGGATCGCGTCGAATGAGTCCTTTTTTCTCTAAACGATCCAAATGACCGTGAACCGTAGAACTGGAGGCCAATCCGACAGCCTCGCCTATTTCGCGTACAGAAGGGGGGTATCCCTTTAGACGCACTTCATTGCGGATAAATTCAAGAATGGCCTGCTGGCGGCTCGAAATCTTAGACATACCGTATCAACCCCATTTAGTAACGTTTGGGAAAATTATAGCATAGAACCTCCGTTCGTACAAACATAAGTTCTAAATAATCCCTAAAAATAATCGCGAACTTTTGTTCTCTTTTCTATTGAACAAAACAAATGTTCGTGTTATATTGTGAAAACATAAGAACAAACGTTTGGAGGTCGCAGCCAATGATGAAATATAGCACTTATCAAAGTATTTTTCCGATGAATTCAGAAAATTTGCAGGAGACCCGAAAAGAGGGTAGAGCGCATTTTATGCAAATTATTACTAATACTCTTTTACTTAAGCTTCTTATTTTAGTGATTGTTGCTTGGATTGCAGGGGCAGGTGTACTTACGGTTTTCGCGGCACCTTCAGCTTCCCAGGAAGAAGTGACTAAACTGACCGTACAACCTGGAGATACGTTGTGGGAGATTGCCGCAAATCATAAACCGGAACGAATGGATACACGGGTATATATAGAAGGAATTGTGCGGATTAACGGTTTAGAGGATCGGGGAGTACAGGCAGGTCAGGTACTCAAGCTTCCTAACTTCTGACCTATAGACTATTAGAGCTTGTCAGGGAGCGTAATGCGGGAGCCTTGACAAGCTCTTTTCTACATGTCAAAGTGTATTATATCTTTGCTTTTATGGAGGGGACATAATTTGGATATAGACAGCTTGGTACAGCGCATCAATGAATTAGCGCGCAAAGCAAAATCCGAGGGTTTGACGGAAGAGGAAGCCACAGAGCGCGCCAATCTTCGGGAAATTTATTTAGGTAACATTCGCCGTAATTTTCGGCAGCAGCTTGAAACAATTGAATTTGTGGACGATGATACATCGAAGGGAAATGACGGGCTGAAGCATTAATGTTGTTAAAGCGCCCAAGCCTGCAATTTGCCTTTTGTTTTAGGTACCGTTCTGGGTATCTATATAGATCAGCTTTGAGGCAATTGTTTTATTGTAATATATCTGGGAAGGAATTGAGAGATGGCCCGATCATTTGAAAGAAAAGTACGCAAAAACACAGCGCATTTAAATAAATCGCGCAAAAAGCAAGGCATTCAAACCATTAACGGCGCAGGTTCTGCAATGGATATTTTCCGTGGCCGTAACATTACTGTGCCAATTATGCTGGCTGGTCTTTCTGTATTGTACATGCTTATGAGTTACTTTTTGACTAAGACTGGCATGCGAGGGATGGATTGGCTTGTATTCGGCCTGTACTTGATGCTGGCTGTTATCTTTTTCATCCGTCGTCCTTATCTGAAAGTGGGAAAGGATACTCTCTACATGCTGAAAGGTGGTAGAGAACGTCCAATGACGGCTGGGGACATGAAAGCCATCAAGATTGAAAAGGGTTACGTAACCGTTGAAAGAAAAGGTAAGGGCGGTAATTTCATTTTCACAAAATCATTAGGTCGCTATGACACGGATGCCATTGCAGAGCGACTTGAGAAGTTTGCGCTATCCAATCAGATACAGGTGGACAAAAAATAACTGATTTAGCCTGTAGCTCTTTAACAAAGGCCGTATGATGTTATTTCATATAACATGCTGCGGCCGCTTGCTTAATATGGGCACACATAACGATTCAAATACTTAACCGAGCAAATAGGTGTACATATACTGTGGAAAGAGAGTGGATAATTCAGATGACGATTCAGGCGGTAATGTTTGATCTTGATGATACCCTTTTATGGGATGAACGTAGTGTAGAAGAGGCATTTGATGCAGCGTGCCAAACAGGCTCCCGTGAAGCAGGCGTTGATCCGAAAACTCTGGAGGAAGCGGTACGTAAGGAAGCACGCGCTTTGTATGAATCCTATGAAACCTTTAGTTTTACTCAAATGATCGGCATTAACCCGTTTGAAGGATTGTGGGCGAATTTTACAGCAGGTGAGCAACCTGAATTCCGCCAATTGGAACAGTTGGCCCCTGTTTATCGAAAGGAATCATGGCGCAGAGGACTCCAGCAACTAGGGATAGATAATGAGAAGTTGGCGGAAAAGCTGGCTACCCAATTTGCTTCGGAAAGACGCGCACGTCCACATGTATATGAAGAAACGTTTGAGATTCTAGAACAATTGAAGGGACATTACAAACTGTTATTGCTGACAAACGGCTCCCCTGATCTACAACAGGAGAAACTGGATGGAGTTCCTCAATTAGCTCCTTTTTTTGATCATGTTGTCATTTCAGGTTCTTTTGGTCGAGGCAAGCCTGATCCATCTATATTCCAGCATGCTTTGGGGCTTCTTGGTATTGAGCCTGAACATGCTTTAATGGTAGGAGATAAGCTGACGACTGATATTCAAGGAGCGTTGGCAGCAGGTGTACACTCAGTGTGGGTGAACCGGAACGCTAAAACCAATACCACAGAGATCAAGCCGAAGTTCGAAATCAAGCATCTGTCTGAATTGGACGGAATTATTCAAACGTTAAAGTAAGAAATCCATAGTCTTTAGAAACGAGTATTAAAAAAAATCCCTTCGCTCGATTATTACAGAGCAGAGGGAGTTTTTTTATTCACACAAGGATAAATTCGTAATTATGCTTTAATGAAGGTTGGGTCTTCATACGGTTCGGCAATCCAGCCATTTTCTTCGATGAACAATCGGATTGCGACGATCTTTTGATTCTCCATTAAAGTGAAGAAGTGAGGTATATTTTCAGGTACGGAGATAACGTCCCCCGGTGAAAGCTCTACGTTAAAATAGCCAATCTCTTCAGGGCCTTTAATGATGAAGATGCCTTTACCAGCGACAATGGCACGGATTTCATCCTCGGTGTGTGTGTGAATTTGCTCAAACTTGGCCAGCAGCTCGTCTAATTTCGGCGTTGCTTCAGATAAAGTGATAACGTCCCATATTTTATATCCGCGACGTGCGGCTAAATCCTTGATTTCGGGTTCAAATGTTTGGAGAACAGCGGCCTTTTGATCATCTGTTAAGGTAAAGTTCTCATGCAGCTCCCCGGACAATTTGGAAGTATCCCAATGTTCATACAATATCTCGTGACTCTCCAGAAATTCACGTACTTGTGCTTCACCGCTAATTCGCTCGTTCGTATTACGTATTAAGATTTCGGCCATATGCTTATTCCCTCTTTTCCACTTGGATTAATGTTGTATAAAGAATACCATGTCTTGAAACGTTGTACAATACAGGATTTCAACATTTTATAATGCAAATGACTATAGCTAAAGGGTCAGGGTTAAGTACGTTCTGTAATGCTACAAACTATAAAAATGGATTAGAGAAATCGTTTTTACAAAGAACAACCTGTATAAAACGTATGTTTTTACTTCAATCTATCTAAATGATACGGTTTCTGCTAAACTAGGATTTAACGTTTTGCGGGGGTGAAGAAATTTGGATAAAGTTAGCTTGCAGGATGCATTACAACGAAGAATACTCCTTCTTGATGGGGCCATGGGCACCATGATTCAACAGGAAGACCTTTCCCCCGATGATTTTGGTGGGGAAGAGCTGGAGGGCTGTAATGAAATGCTGGTCTTAACGAGACCAGATGTCATTCAAGGGATTCATGAAGCTTACTTGAAGGCTGGAGCAGACCTAATTGAAACGAATACATTTGGAGCAACATCCGTCGTTTTGGCGGATTACGATATACCAGAACGTGCCCGTGAAATTAATCTGGTGGCAGCCAAACTGGCGCGTAACGCGGTGGATAAATACAGCACTGCGGACAAGCCTCGTTTTGTAGTAGGAGCTATGGGTCCAACCACGAAAACCTTGTCTGTCACAGGTGGTGTTACATTTGCTGAGCTGATTGACAGCTATCAAGAGCAGGCTTTGGCGCTTATTGAAGGCGGCGTGGATGTACTCCTTTTGGAGACCTCACAGGATACGCTTAACGTCAAGGCTGGAAGCATCGGAATTCGGCAGGCTTTTGAGCAGACAGGTATCGAGCTTCCGCTAATGATTTCAGGCACGATTGAGCCTATGGGAACGACGTTGGCCGGACAAAATATCGAATCCTTTTGCATATCACTTGAACACTTACATCCAATTTCGATTGGATTGAATTGCGCTACAGGTCCAGAGTTTATGCGTGATCATATTCGCTCTCTGTCTGAAATGTCCTCTGCAGCTATTAGCTGTTATCCAAATGCGGGTTTGCCTGATGAAAATGGCCAATACCATGAATCGCCTGATTCATTAGCCCGTAAAATGGCTGCTTTCGCTGAAAAAGGCTGGCTGAATATTGCTGGGGGTTGTTGTGGTACCACGCCTGAGCATATCCGAGTTATGAGTGAAAGTATGGCGCAGTTTGAGCCACGTCCGCTGGTAGGTCATCATCCTCCTGCCGTATCAGGCATTGAGCCTGTATATATTGAACAGGACAATCGTCCGTATATGGTTGGTGAGCGAACGAATGTTCTAGGCTCCCGCAAATTCAAGCGTTTGATCGTGGAAGGCAAATATGAAGAGGCATCTGAAATTGCCCGCGCTCAGGTAAAAAGCGGAGCGCATGTCATTGATATTTGTGTGCAGGACCCGGATCGCGATGAAATGACGGATATGGAAGCGTTTTTGAAACTGGTTGTAAACAAGGTGAAAGTACCTTTGGTGATTGATACCACGGATATTAAAGTCATTGATAAAGCACTTCAATATTCGCAAGGTAAGGCGATTATTAACTCCATTAATTTGGAGGATGGTGAAGAGAAATTTGAGAAAATGGCTCCTCTTATTCATAAGTACGGCGCCGCTGTTGTTGTTGGAACCATTGATGAACGCGGACAGGCTATTTCACGTGAGGATAAGCTTGAGGTAGCTAAACGTTCTTATGATCTGTTGGTGAACCGTTACGGTTTGGCAGCGGAGGATCTAATTTTTGATACACTCGTATTTCCAGTAGGAACAGGTGATGAGCAATATATCGGTTCAGCTAAGGAAACGATTGAGGGCATTCGCATTATTAAAGAAGCGCTTCCCGGGGTACATACCATCCTGGGCATCAGTAACGTATCTTTTGGTTTGCCGGAAGCGGGTCGTGAAGTGCTCAATTCCGTCTATTTATATGAATGCACCAAAGCAGGTCTGGACTATGCGATTGTAAACACTGAGAAGCTTGAACGTTATGCATCCATTCCAGAGCATGAGCGGAAACTTGCGGAAGACTTGATCTATAAAACAAATGACGATACTTTATCCGCTTTTGTAGCAGCTTTCCGTAACAAGAAAGTGGAGAAAAAAGAAAAGATATCAAACCTTTCGCTCGAAGAACGACTGGCTTCCTATGTAGTCGAGGGAAGTAAAGAGGGACTCATTCCGGATCTGGAGCAGGCGCTCGTGAAATATTCTTCGCTGGAGATTATTAATGGCCCGCTGATGAAGGGGATGGAGGAAGTAGGACGACTGTTTAACAATAACGAATTGATTGTTGCGGAGGTGCTGCAAAGCGCTGAAGTGATGAAGGCGTCCGTAGCCTATTTAGAGCCGTTCATGGAGAAGAATGAATCCTCAGTAAAAGGTAAGATTTTGTTGGCTACAGTCAAAGGTGATGTGCATGACATTGGTAAGAATCTGGTGGAGATTATTCTATCCAACAATGGTTACCATATCGTGAATCTGGGTATAAAAGTACCACCAGAACGCATTATTGAAGCTTACCGTGAAGAAAAGGCCGATATGATAGGCTTATCCGGACTGCTTGTTAAATCGGCACAACAAATGGTGCTGACCGCACAGGATTTAAAAAATGCGAATATTGATATTCCAATAATGGTGGGTGGAGCTGCTTTAACACGTAAGTTCACTAAAAATCGTATCCGTCCTGAGTATGATGGTCTGGTTGCCTATGCAAAGGATGCTATGGATGGTCTGGATATTGCCAATAAGCTTATGAATCCTGAGTCCCGCAAAAAAATGGCTGAGGACATGGAGGCTGAGCGGGAGGCGGAAGCGGCAATCGTCGTGGAAGCCAAGCCGCTCCCTAAGCTCACTCGAGCTGTGCGCTCTAATATTGCTCAGGATTTGCCCGTTTATATTCCACCAGATACGGATCGCCATGTACTGCGCAACTATCCACTGAATTATATTTTGCCTTACGTGAATATGCAGATGCTAATGGGGCATCATCTTGGTTTAAAAGGCAATGTTGAACAGCTGCTGGCTTCGGAAGATCCGAAAGCGATTCAGTTGAAGGAAACCGTGGACAGCATCATGTTTGAAGCTGTGACAGACGGAATCATTCAAGCACATGCTATGTATCGTTTCTTTCCAGCGCAGTCCCAAGGAGATCAAATTCTGATCTATGATCCCTCGGATGTGAGCAAGGTACTGCACACATTTACATTCCCGCGCCAGCAGGTAGAGCCTTATCTATGTCTGGCTGATTTCTTGAAATCAGTGGAATCCGGAGTTATGGACTATGTAGGTTTCATGGTCGTTACAGCTGGTCATGGGATTCAGCAGATATCTACCCAGTGGAAAGATAAAGGAGATTATCTGCGCTCGCATGCACTTCAAGCGGTAGCACTCGAAGTAGCAGAAGGGTTAGCGGAACGGCTTCACCATATTATCAGGGATAGCTGGGGGTTCCCGGACCCTGCCGATATGACAATGAAACAGCGACACGGTGCCAGATATCAAGGCATTCGGGTATCCTTTGGCTATCCGGCATGTCCAGATCTAGAGGATCAGGGGCCGTTGTTCCAGTTGTTAAAACCTGAGGATATTGGCGTTGAGCTGACGGAAGGGTTTATGATGGAACCGGAGGCTTCTGTATCAGCCATGGTGTTCAGCCACCCTCAGGCGCAGTATTTTAACGTCGAAAAGGTTTAACACCTTTATCAGATGGGATAGCAAATACCCTCCGAGCTTCGGAGGTTTTTTGCTGGTCAGCAGGAAGAAGGTTAATGTTATGGAATTTTATTTTCTCGGTACAAATGCAGGGGTGCCTACGATTCAGCGAAATGTAACGTCCATCGCTCTTCGTTTGCTGGAAGAACGAAGAAGCATGTGGCTGTTCGACTGCGGCGAAGGCACTCAACAAGAGGTATTGCGTTCGCCGCTCAAACTAAGCAGACTTGAAAAAATATTTATCACCCATTTGCATGGGGATCATCTTTTTGGTCTGCCGGGACTGCTGTCGAGCAGAGCTTATCAAGGGGGAACGACACCACTGACGGTATATGGGCCGCCTGGAATCCAGCAATATATCGAGCTATCTTTAGGGATCAGCCAATCGCGTATCAATTACCAACTACATATTGTGGAGCATACGGGCGGGGTTCTGTTTGATGACGGACAATTCCGGGTAGAGTCAGCTTTGCTGGATCATCGGATTGACAGCTATGGCTACCGAGTTGTAGAGATGGATAAGCCCGGTAAGCTTAACCAAGAGCTGTTGGAGCGATATGGTATTAAGCCCGGCCCGGTGTACGGTAAGTTAAAGCGTGGGGAAAGCGTGGAGGTAGAGGGTGGAGTCATTTTGCATCCTCAGGATGTACTGGGTTCGCCGAAAAAAGGGCGCATCATCACGATTTTAGGGGATACGAGACCTTGTCCGAATACGGTAGTGCTGGCTCAAGATGCAACTGTCGTCGTTCATGAAGCCACTTTTCTGCATGAACTGGCAGATACAGCTTACGAGTATCATCATAGTACAGCGCTTCAGGCAGCGGAAGCTGCAAAAGCTGCAGGTGCGGGTCAGTTAATCATGACGCATTTTAGTTCTAGGTATAAAGATCAGGAGCAGCTTCAGCCATTGCTGGAGGAAGCGCAAAGCATATTTCCTAATTCATTGCTTGCGGAGCAGCATGTGTTGTTACCGGTACCCGATATCGGTTAATAAACGATTGGAGAAGATATGTGCATGGGTGCCGGGGCTTGCCTCGGTGCCTTTGTTTTTCACCGAAATTATTTTCCGGGAAAGCGCAGGATGCGACAAGAGATGAGAACCCGTGCAGGGTGGTGGGGGATGAATTTGTTCTACCACATATGGAGGCGTGTCCTATTCGAGTTTCTATATATCGAATTTAAAGGATTATACTTCTTGAGCATGACCAGGAAATACAGGAGATTTCCTTGGAGGAAATAGCGCCTTCGATGGATTTCGACGAAGAAGTGAACTTATGTCATGGGAAAGCGACGGCTTTTAGCGAGGAATGGCACTATTTTGGACGTTTTACCAGCAATTCATGGACTTCATAAGCATTTTTGACTTAAGATAGATGAGATGAATAGAGACGGCCGATTATTTTATGACCTGAATAATTAAGGTGGTTAAATAAGAAGGAGAACATCGTTTATGGGATGAATTATAATTTTTAATGCTATGATGTGAATGGATTTGAAGTAGGGGAGGGGATTGCGATAAAATCGTTACTAATTGATCTGGATGGAACACTTTATCATGGAAATCGGATGATCAAGGGTGCGGATCTGTTCATATCCCGATTGCGTACAGACCAGATACCTTATGCTTATGTTACAAACAATGCTTCACGTACACCCGAATCGGTGGCTGAGCATTTGGTTGGTATGGGAATTGAAGCGGCCAGCCATGAAGTATATACTTCGGCGTTAGCAGCTGCACAATATGTTGCACAGCAAAGTCCTGGAGCTCGTGTATTTTGTATTGGTGAAACAGGATTACGCGATGCACTCACAGGAGCCGGTTTGCAGCTTGTTGAGAACCATCCTGATTATGTGGTGCAGGGGATAGATCGTCAATTTACATATGATGCGCTGGCCGCTGCCATGCGCTGGATTCGGGAAGGAGCAACTTTTATTTTGACAAACCCGGATCTCCAATTGCCTTCACATGATGAGCTAACGCCAGGTGCAGGTACGATTGGAGCTGCAATTGAAGCGGCTTCACAGGTAAAGCCTATTGTCATCGGCAAGCCTTCAAGCGTATTGATGAACTATGCGCTGAACCGCTTAAACATTAGGGCGGATGAAGCTCTGGTTGTGGGCGATAATATGCTTACAGATATTGCGGCAGGTGCAGCAGCAGGTTGTAAAACAGCTCTGATCCTGTCGGGCGTGACGACCCGCGCTAATATGGACGAGCATGTGCGTACCGTTGGAGTGAAACCTGACCTGATGTTTGACAATCTCGCTGAACTGCAGGAATGGATGAAAGAAGAGCTGAAATAATAGAAAGTATATGTCTTACAAAACTTGCGAGAATTAAAAGCTATGTAGCTACGAAAGGAAAGATGTTGTTATGCCGGAACTTCCTGAAATGGAAAACTACAGAATCTTATTATCAAAACAAATTTTGGACATTCCGATTACTGGAGTGACGGTTAGCCGTGAAAAGTCCATTAATACTGAAGTGGAAACGTTTGAGAAGCAATTGCTGGGAACGACCGTTGTATATTTAGAGCGTCGAGGCAAGCATTTGATTTTTCATTTAAACACGGGCGGGCGGCTCGTACTTCATCTGATGCTCGGAGGACTGTTATATCTGGGAACAGAGGAGCAGCGTCCAGATCGTACAGTTCAAATCGAATTAGATTTTAGTGGAGTAAAGCTTTATTTTATCGGACTGCGCTTAGGTTATCTGCACCTGCTAACGGCTAAAGAAACAGAAGAAGCTTTGTCAGACTTGGGACCTGATCCGTTAGACCGTCGCATGACGTTGGAAAAGTTTACAGCACGGCTGAAGGGACGCCGGGGGATTTTGAAAACAACGCTGGTGAATCAGCAGATTTTTTCGGGTATTGGCAATTGTTATTCAGACGAAATTGCTTATATCGCCGGATTTACACCGGGTTCCAAAGTACAGAACATTGTGCAGTCGCCAGAAAAAGTGGAAAAGCTATATCATGCCACTCAATCCGTACTACGTGAAGCTACAGCGGAAGGCGGGTACATGGAAATGCCTCTAATGGAGGGGGACACGCTAACAGGTGGATTTGATCATCAGTGTCGAGTATATGACCGCGAAGGAGAAGAGTCTCCAAGTGGCGGAAAAATTGTAAGGGTTGAACTGGCGGGGAAAAAAGCATTTTATTGCCCGGTACAGCAGCATGATGCCTAAATTGCTCATCGGCTCCCATGTGAGTACGCGTGGTGGCTTTTCCAAAGCCGCTATGCGTGCGCGAGAGCAGGGGGGACGTTCATTTCAATATTTCCCGAAAAATCCTCGTAGTCTTAGGCTGAAGGAATGGAGTGCTACTGATGCTGCTGCTTGCAACGCTTACTGTTTAGAGCACCAGCTTCAATCCATTGCTCATTCACCATATCCCGTTAATCCGGCTCATGGGTCCCAGCGTGGTCAGGAACTTTATGAGCTGTCGATTGCTTCATTACGCAATGATCTGGATATTGCTGAAGCCTGTGGGTCAAAAGGGATTGTCGTTCATTTTGGTCATATGCATTCGTTAGACCCTCTAGAGGGCTATCGTAATATCATTAACTGTTTTAATGATGTATTGGAAGGCTGGCAAGGAAAAGCTAAAATATTGATCGAAAATCAGGCGGGAGATCATGGACCCATGGGAACCACGCTTGAGGAAATGGTGCAGATCCGTCAGCTGTGCCGGTATCCTGACAGTATCGGCTTTTGCTTAGACACTTGTCATGCATATGCAGCGGGATTGTGGAACGGTGGAATGGACGAGGCTTTGATCGAAAAAGGGAATCGTCTCGGCTATTGGTCCGCTCTGTGTGGAGTTCATTTGAACGATTCTAAATACCCATATGGCTCTAAAAAAGACAGACATGCCCGTGTGGGACAAGGCTACATTGGTACTGAGGGCATGCGTTGGATGACAGAACAGGAGGCTGTAAGAGGTATTCCTATCGTTTTGGAGAGTGAGACGGGACCTGATGGGACACATCAGGAGGATATTCAAATGATTCTAAGCTGGGAGTAAATCGGTCTGATTGATAATAACTATCTTTGAGGCTTGTGAGCTTGCATATATGGAAAAAGGAGGAGAAGTTGATGTATTTGTTTATGGACGATTATCGGCCTTGTCCTCCGGGCTTTAAGCTGGCAAGAGATGCGGATGAGTGTCTGCTGCTGCTTCATGAATACCCTATTTCGATACTATCGCTAGATTATGATTTGGGTCCAGGTCAGCCTACGGGAAAGGATGTGGCTGCTGCTATCGCAGAGAAACGGTTATATCCACGTGAAATTTACTTGCATTCGTCCAGTCCAGAGGGGCGGCGAGCCATGTATGAGCTACTCTATGCGAATAAGCCAGAGGGAGTCACCGTACATAACGGGCCCATACCCGAACAGCGTATGCGAGAGATCAGAAAAGGGTCTGAACGATGAAAGAGATCGGACAAAAAGAGGCGCGCCGTGCCATATGGGAGGGATGCAAGCTGGCTTTGTTTGTGTACACTCCCATGTGCGGAACATGCGCGGCTGCCCGTAAAATGCTGGAGGTAGCAGAGCATTTGCTCCCTGAAGAAGCAGTGGTGCAGAGCAACATTAACTATATTCCTGAACTGGTACAGGAGTACCGGATATCCAGCGTTCCCGCGCTTCTTATATATAATGGTGAAAACAAAAATCCTGAAATCATCTACAAAATGGAATCTGTAGAACACTTGCTGAGCAAAATAAGGAGCGTGATGGAATGATATCCATGAAGAGCATTACGTTGCAGCGGGAAGAAAGACGGATTTTGGACGATGTAAGCCTGGACATACGAGAAGGTGAACATTGGGCTATTCTGGGTCGCAATGGTTCCGGTAAAACAACATTGCTGGAAATGATGACAGGATATATGTTTCCAAGTCATGGAACGGTTGAAGTGCTTGGGCAAATGTATGGTCAATGTGATGTGCGGGAAGTTCGCAAACAAATCGGATATATCAGCCAGACCTTGTTGGAAAAGCTGGCGCTAAAAGATCCCGTTTGGGAAGTTGTCGCTACAGGTGCGTATGCTTTTTTGCGCTTTTATCAGGAAATTCCGACAGAGGCAAAAGAAAAGGCCATATCTTTGCTGGAGGGTATGAATTTAGGCGACTTGATTCATCACCCACTGGGGACGTTATCTCAAGGAGAACGTAAAAAGGTGATGCTGGCCCGCTCACTGATGGCAGAACCTCGTCTGCTAATTATGGACGAGCCTTGTGCCGGGTTGGACCTATTTGAGCGGGAAAAAATGCTGGTCGAGATTGATCGGCTCCGCAAGCGAGACTTATCAGTGGTTTATGTGACTCACCACATTGAGGAGATTGTCCCCCTCTTTACGCATGTTGCATTGATTCGTGATGGTAAGGTCGCAGCAGCTGGACCGAAAAAAGAAGTTTTAACGAAAGAATTGATTATGCACACATATGAAGTTCCGGTTGAGCTGGATTGGGATGGAGAACGTCCCTGGATTCGGGTGTGCACTGGAGGGTAATGTTATTTTGGAGGAACTATATATGAGTACAGATGAACAAAGTGAATCTACTTTGTCATCATCAAGATTTGTTTGTACGGCCAATCACGGTTTTGCACCCTATGCTCAAGAGGAGCTTAGAAGATTATTTGGCTCTGTAAAAAGCACAATGCTTTTACCTGGTGAAATTTTTCTGGCTACATTACCTGAGGAAGAAATTGAGGCAGTGAGGACAATTACAGCTCAGCCGCCGATGTTTTTACGTCACTTGTTTCCTGTTCATTTTCAGGAAGAAGGAACGGACCTGGTTCAGGTGCAGGAACGGCTGGTTGCATTCATCCGTAACCGCAAGGAACTGATGGATCAACGTGTTTCTTTACAAGTGCGCAAAGGATCTAATAGCAGTTGGACTGAAAGCGCAGGTGCGCTCAAGCAGGCTTTGAGTGAACAAATAAGTGATTTACCTATGGAGCAGACAGTACAAGGCGCCGATGTTATTGTGTCCGTTTTTGCAGATACAGATACGTGGTATGCAGGTGTATCACGTCCTGAGGATAACCTATCGGATTGGAGCGGAGGCGCGGTTCGTTTTCAAAAAGAAGATGGACAAATTTCTCGTGCCAAATTCAAGCTATTGGAAGCAGAAGCAACGTTCGGCATAGATTTTGGTGCTTTCCGTCAGGGACTGGATATTGGGGCAGCACCAGGTGGATGGACTTCCTTCTTACTGGAGCGGGGACTGAAAGTTACAGCGGTTGATCCGGCAAAGATGGAGCCATCACTGATGAAGTACGCCAATCTGACTTTTTTGCGTAAAAATGCAAGTGAAGTCAAATTTAAAGAGAATTCGTTCGATCTGCTGGTTTGTGATATGAGCTGGAGTCCTAAGCAAATGGCAAGGCTCGTTACTGATTTACTATATAGTTTGCGAAGTGGTGGTACTGCTATCGTTACGGTCAAGCTAATGCATAAAAAGCCCTTGGCGCTCATTCATGATGTAATTGCGTCATTTGAGGAGTCCGGCATGCAGATTCAGCGAGCTAAGCAGCTATTCCATAACCGAGATGAAATTACCCTGTACATGATCAAGTATGGAAAATAATACTTTACAATAGATACAGGTGTGCTATATAATAAATCCAAATTGTTCCTTAAAAATAATAATCAGTTTTAAATCAAGGGAAAGCATCCCGCGAAAACGGTTTTCATGGCGACATGGAAATTTGATTTTGCGGCAGCTTTCCCTTTTTTGCGTTGTCTGCTTTAGAAAGGAGGTAGGGGAATAATGAAGCAACCATCACAGTTGGAATTCGGATCCATTGTCGGTGAGCGTTACCGTATTGTTCGCACATTGGGTTCGGGAGGAATGAGCCGCGTGTTCATGGCAGAGGATTTAAAACTGCCAGGCAAGCAATGGGCGGTGAAGGAGTCGGTTGCCGGGCCACAAGTGATGAAGCTTGTACGTACGGAGGCAGAGATGCTGATTTCGCTAAGTCATCCACGTTTACCGAGAATTGTTGATTTTTTTGAGCATCCTCGATCTGGTGCGGTATACCTGGTCATGGATTACATCGAAGGAATTACGCTGGAAGCATACATGAAGGGCTATGAAGGCTATATTCCACAGGAGCAAATCGTCCCATTCGCTTTGCAGGTACTGGATGTGTTGGATTATTTGCATACCCGTCAACCGCCAGTCATTTACCGGGATCTGAAACCGACGAATATTATGCTGACACCGGAAATGGAATTTATACTGATTGATTTTGGAATAGCGAGGAGCTATAAGGCTGAACTGGATCAAGATACGGTAAAGCTGGGCACAGTGGGCTTCGCTGCCCCGGAGCAATATGGAGCAGGTCAGACGGATGCTCGTTCAGACTTATACAGTTTGGGAGCGCTGCTATTGTATCTATGTACAGGAGGCAAATATAGCGAGTGGACTGCGGGAGTAGAAGGGTATATTCGCGGAGAATTGCCCCGCCAATTGATCCCGGTGATTCGAAAACTGCTGCGTCAGCATCCTGAGGAACGATTTCAATCTGCCGGGGAGGTCATTGGAGAACTGCGGCACAGTGCGGATTTTCAGCCTGCTCAACAAGGAATATCCGTTAATGATGCCTCAATGGATTATGCAGGTACAAGGGTAGTGGCTGTATTGGGTGTCTCTGCCGGCTCCGGTGCTACTCATACAGCAATTGCGGTGAGCCACTATCTGGCTCGAAGGTCCCGCTCCGTAGCTTTGGTTGAGCTGCACAGCACAGCCAAAGCATTTGCCCGACTTCAAGAAATCGTAGAAGGCACATCCGTTGGACAATCGAGTTCAAGTCGGCGTTTTGAAGTTGATGGAGTACACTACTGGCGGCAAACATCTCGTGCGGATGTCATTTCTTTGTTGGGTGGTTCCTATAGATTTATCGTACTGGACCTGGGGAGTGGGCAGGACAATGAACGACTGGAAGAATTCTTGAGAGCCGATTATCCGCTTGTCGTTGGCTCAGGGGCCGAATGGAGAGTTCAGGATATAGCAGGGCTAGCCCGATCTCTTCAGCGCCACCCACAGCATAAATGGAATTACTGCTTGCCATTGGCAACCTCGGAGGCGGTTCGCAGGCTTCGTAAGGAGCTGGATCACGATAAAGTATTTGCTTTACCGTTCCACTCAGACCCCTTCGAACGAGATGATGAGGTGGATCAGGTGCTGGACGAGCTGTTTCGCGGAGTCATTCCAGATACCCGGAAAAAACGCTTCGGATTCCTTAAACGACAGCGCTAAATAGAACGGCATATATCAAAAAGAGGCAGGGGAGAAGTTGTGTGTCCAAGCTAAGAAAAAGCAGTAAGCAAAAGCTATACGCCGGTTGTATTGGCGCAGGAATTGTTGGCATTATCTTTGCTGGCTACCTTATGGTTAATATCCATCAAATGGATGAGGTCAGGAAACAGGCTGAAGTTGAGGCAGAGCAGAAATGGAAAGTGTACGAACAGGAGCAACGAACCGCGAAAAAAGGTTGGGCGGTTGTCCGTGACATTTCCCCCGGCGAACAGATTGCATCTAATGATTTGAAGGGAATTAAAGTTCCCGGTTCTCAGGCCCCATCAAATTTGCTGACAGATAAAAGTGAGGTTTCCGGTACCACAGCCAAGATTGAGCTAAAAAAGGGATCTGTGCTTACATCGGCCATGGTTACTGCTGATGAGCCCACACCTAAAGATTTACGTAACCGTGAGCTAAAGGTGGTAGTATTGCCCAACAGCCTCAAGTCGGGTGACGAAGTGGATATCCGCATTCAATTTCCAACAGGGCAGGATTACATTCTATTATCTAAGAAGAAGATTTCTCGACTGGAAGGTCCAATTGTCTGGGTCACTTTGAATGAGCAGGAAATATTATCGCTTTCGAGTGCGATTGTTGATGCTTATCTGCATAAAGCATCTATCTATGCCCTAACATATGTCGATCCCCAATTTCAGCCCAAGGCAATCCCGACCTATCCGCCTAATGCCCAGGTGTTAGCGTTAATGAATAGGGATCCGAATTTGATACGTGTGGCTGAACAAAAGCTGTCCAAGCAGCTGCGGGATTCGCTTGAAAATGCAATTAATTCCTCAAACAATGTGATTTCAACACCCGTGGAAAGAAGTCTGAGTGAGGAAATTGCAGCTCAGCATGCGGGTTCTACTATAGAAAACTCAGCAAGCGGGATTGATGCTACAAGAAATGAATATGAGAACGAGCAGGATCATCAAGAACAAACAAAGATTCTGACGCAGGGCGGAAGCTCTGATCCGTATGCCAAATAAATGAGAGAAAAGGAACGGAAGTATGAAAACATGGATATTTGCCGGGCTTTGTGACAAAAGCGATACCTTGTTATATATCAGCAGCATATTAGCAGCTTCCGGCCAACAGGTACTGCTTGTGGATGCTACGCTGCGGGGACAGTATCGGTATAGCATAGGGATGCTCGACAAACCACTTCCCATTACGCAGTTTAGTGGTTTTGATGTAGCAATTGGATTTACAGCATGGGAAGACCTGCATACCGTTATGATGACTGATCAAAAGGCGGAGCAGGCTTATGACATTGTTATTTTGGATGTAGAGTTACCTGATTTTTGTCCAATTTCTGTTTGGAAAGGGGCAGAACTGCGAGTTTGGGTCAGTGATTATAGCCGTATGCTAATGCACAACGGACAGAATTGGCTTGAGCATTTATTCAGTCAACCCGAATTCCCCAAAGATCTTGTATTTCACAAGCTATTTTTACAGGCTGTGGATTGTGGTGTGGAGGAGCCGTATCTGTGGGAATACATGAACCATTTCCCGGCTTCTTGGCAGCAAGAGCCATATGTTCTGCCATGGGATGAGGGGCTGCTTGCTCTGAAACTGGAAAATGAGCATAAAAAACAGCTACTACTAAAACCGCTATCCAGAATGTATAAGAAAGAATTATGCCGTTGTATTGGGGAATGGATGAGTTGGGAATTAAAAGTGAGTCGTCGTGCGCTAAAGCGTGCGGAAAGGAGTAGGGCATGAGTACCATTTTGTTTTGGAGCCCCATTAAGGGGGCTAGTGGAAGTAGCTCTTTGGCGGCAGCAATAGCAATTACCATAGGGAATCTATATAGAGGAAGACTATTATTGACACATTTAGGTCGTAGATATACCGGTATTGAATCAGGATTACCTATACAAGAGTATGGTATGGACGATCCAACCCTACAGCTTCAGGAAGGGGGCTGGGATGCTGCCGCACGTTTAGTTCTGCGAGGGACACTGTCTAAAGAAAATATTCGTAATTATACGACACCTGTACTCGAACATACTTTGGATGTACTGGAGGGAACCTCCACCTTTGGAGCTGCACCGCCGTTACTATCTCCAGGGCTTGTACGGGCAGTAATAGATACAGCGAATCAATATTATGATTTAACGCTGATTGATGCAGGAAGTGGAGCAGGGTGGGGGGCTGTACAGCATGAAGCATGTGCACGAGCCAAACTGGCCGTTCTTTCACTCACTCAGAATATGCGAGAATTAGATGCTTATTTTGAATCCGTGTCTCCGTTATCTACCTACTCATCATTGCCCTTATTAATAGTACTTGGGAAATATGATGTGCATTCTCAAGTGAATGAAACGAATATTCGCAGGAGATATGGCTACAAAGGTGCTTTGTATACAGTCCCTTATAGCACCGGATTTATGGACGCATGGAACCGCAGGGATGTGATCGGCCATGTGCAACGTGAGGTACGAAGTGGAAAAGAGCAGCATCGCAAGCTTTTTATGCCCGTAGGATGGGCGCAGAGTATACGACATATCAGCAAAGCTATTCTGGAGGCGGCAGAGTCCGATCTTCGGCTCAAGGCTTTGGAGAGGGGCGCTTAAATGCTGTCCGCTCAAATGATCAACGGATTGATTCTTACCTGCATAGTACTGATGTGCATCGTACTGATTATTGTTAAATATCGAGGGAATCTTCACTCGCGACATTCAACCCTTCGGGTAGAAAAAAAGAACGAAGATGCCACATTCGAAACATTAATAGAGTATATCAAAAATGCACTTCATGAACTGAGTCATAGCCAGATGGCGGATGCCGGATTGCATGAAGAGGAATATAGACGGCGTATCCATCAAAGGGCGGAACTACGCAGGGCGTTAAAGGACTGTGCCAATGGCAGCATTGGAGATAAACGTTTTGTTAAAAATCTGATGGCTGAGCTTCTGATTAACGGTTACGGCTTGAACGAGAAAATCGTCGATACTGTTATGCCATTCTCCAGACCTGAGTTGTTTAGCATACAGGATCAATTCGAAATTATATTTTACCAATACCAGCAGAAGTTTGGCGCTGATGCACTATCACGTTTATTGGATACTTATGACTTGGCCGAAATGAGGTATTCACAGCAAGGTGAAGAAGATGGAAGTTATCTCGTTACCGCAGAGGATATTCGTTATATCTATGACTGTGAGTACCGCCCTCTTTCATTTTTGGAGAAAGTGGATATTATTGTCCAGCGCATTTATCAGCATTACAAAGGCTTTTCCGTCATTGATGATATTCGTGACCAGCGGATCGACGGTGTAAGTGGGGGTGTCAGTGGTATGCCGGAAGGTGGGATTCCTGCATCATCAGACTGGCCTTCGGATGGGTATGCATTTGAACAAACATCTGCGTCTACTGCCAATGGTTATGAGAGCGTGTGGATTTTTTATAAAGGTAAAACGATCCATCTTTCGTTCCTTTCCTTCGGATCTGAGCGTGAACTTAAAAGGGTGTGCCAAAATATTTACAAATACAATTACCCGGGACAGCTTTCCGAAGCGAATGGTTATAAGGTCAACGAAATGAAGGATGGGTCACGGGTAGTGGTGGTGCGTCCTCCTTTCTCAGAATCGTGGGCTTTCTTTGTTCGTAAATTCGATATTCAAAGCGCATCGCTGGAACAGTTAATTAAGGGTCAGAATGCTGATTTTCCAATCCAACTACTTTCTTATTTGATGAAAGGCAGCCGGATTACTGCTATTACAGGCGCGCAGGGTTCAGGTAAGACGACGTTGTTAATGGCGATGGTCAAACATATTTATGCTTCGTATACGCTTCGTGTTCAGGAAATGGCCTTTGAACTACATCTACGCAGCATTTACAGTCGCCGTAACATTCTTACCTTTCGAGAAACGGACCATATTTCAGGACAACAAGGGCTTGACTTGCAGAAAAAAACAGATGGAACCGTCAATATCCTAGGCGAAGTAGCAAGTGATGAAGTAGCTGCTTGGATGATTCAAATGTCGCAGGTTGCCAGTCTGTTCACCATTTTTACTCATCATGCCAAAACATTTCGTGATCTCGTGTTTTCACTTCGTAATTCATTGCTCAAAACAGGAGTATTTCAGCATGAAGGCATCGCTGAGGAACAGGTAGTTCATGTCATTAACTTTGATGTGCATCTCAAACGTGATGCGGAGGGGCGACGCTACATCGAACGGATCACAGAATGTGTGCCGTGTGACCCGGATCATACGGATGCAGGCACCAATGCTTCATCGAGCTACAGTTATCGCCACGTTATGGAATATCGGAACGGAAGCTATATACCGATGGAGCCCTTAACAGCCAAAAGTGCAAAAGAAATGTGTGAGCAGATGAATGTAAAGGATGCCAGAGATTTCCGCAGTTTTTTGACCCGCTATTGGGAGGAAGACTATGAGTCTTAAAGAAATTTCATTATGGATTTTACTTATATCAGGTGGGAGCTTTGCGCTTCTATATATAGTTTTGTGGGGGTTGCGTAAGTGCAGTAGTCATGCAGTTCGCAGAGGACGAATTTATTCTGTGCAGGAAGGACGCAAGGGAAAAGCGGTACTGCAACGTGAGCTGCAAGCCTTACTGCATAAGTTGTACACGCTGTGTATGAAGGTCCCTTTCTTATCTGGATACATCACGAGTGTACGTAAGCGATTAGCTGGTCAGCATGCCTACGATGAGTACAAGCTTCGCCTACAGACTATGAAGATGACACTGTTCATCTGGGGGGCTTTTGCTTGCAGTGGCGTTGTACTGGTCATGATGAAGCCAGGAATAGAGTTTGCTATATTGGCCGTTTTATGCGGAGTGGTAATCAACAGTCTTATTTTGGATATGGCCATTAGCCGGATGGAAAAAAGGCTACTTGCACAGATGATCGAATTATTCGCCAATGTACGTCATTATTACCATCAGCACGGTATGGTGGAGGAAGCCATATCCAAAGCGGCCGATTTGGCGGAGGCAGAGGCTGGGAGACACGCACGACTCATCCATGAGGCGCTAACAGATGTTGATCCGCACGAAGCATTGGAAAGATACTATGAGTCGGCTCCTAATCGATTTTTAAAAGCATTTGCCGGTATCTCGTATATGGTAATGGAGTTTGGTGATCGGATTGAGGAGGGGGGCTCCATTTATTTGAAGGGGCTCGGCAGTCTCGCACGCGAAATCCAGTTGGAATTGCTGCGAAGAAATAAACTGGACTATCTATTAAAAAGTCTAAACGTGATCGCACTGGCACCTGTTTTCTTTACCACCCCAATCGAGACATGGGCGAGATCCAGCTTTCCATCCATGGATGAGTTTTATCAGGGAAAATTGGGTTATATCACGAAATTGTCCGTTTATATTGTGATAATCGTATCTTATTTTCTGTTACAGAAGCTTCAACAGACCGATGAAACAGGATATCGTGCGGGTAGAGGACGGAGGGTTTGGGAACAGAAGCTATACCGTTTTCCCATCATGCGTAATGTGGTGGATTCTTTAATTCCGCGTCAACATATATCTTCTTATTTCCAGATAACCCGTCTATTAAAAGAAAGTGGTGCGGAGATAAAGCTGGAGTGGCTCTACATACGCAGAATGGCTCTTTTTATCGTAGGTTTGGTGCTCAGTATTAGTACGATATTTTTTTTACATCAAGCTGAGAAAACGCATATCCTTCACGCCCCGGTACAATCGGGTCAAATGTTTGGACATTTAAGTCCGATGGAGCAAAAAGAAGCATTGAAGCAGAGTGGGATTGATCGCAAAATCATGCATTTGCTGAACATGAGAGCGGACAGCACATACGAACGAACGTACGCTGCTTTAGAACATAATGCCAATGGAACTGTTACTCCTGAACAGCTATCCACAAATACTCGGCGTATTCTCCAAAAGCTGAAAGATTGGAATGATGAATACATCAAGTGGTGGGAAGTGCTGATTAGTTTGATTGTTGGGTATGTAGCCTATCAAATGCCTATGCTTTTATTATATTTGCAACGAAAAATGCGTCGGTTGGACATGAGGCACGAGGTGTATCAATTTCAAACAGTTATTTCCATTTTGCGGGTTATGGAACGAATGTCTGTCGAAGAAATATTGGAGTGGCTGAACAGATTTTCAGTTATATTCAAAAGACCTCTACAAAAATGTTTGCTTCATTATGAACATGGGCCAGAGGCAGCTCTCGACTTATTAAAAGAAGAGGCACCTTTGCCGGAGTTTCAGCGTCTAGTGGACAAGCTCCATTTGTCTTTGGGTAAAATTACGATTCGAGAGGCCTTTGATGATTTGGAATCCCATATGTCCTACTATTTCGAACAAAGAAAACAGGAGTATGAAAAAATAATAGACAGCAAGGCTATCTGGGGAAGGATGATTGGTTTTGCCCCGATGTATGGTCTTATCTTTTTATATTTGGTGATTCCGTTGATCGGCATGAGCTTTATTCAAATGGATAACTATTATGAGCAAATACAAAAAATTCAGTAAGAAAGTTCTATTATGACTAATACAAAATAACAAGCTAAGGAGAGAAAAATAATGAATAACGCATCAACAGCTTTAAAGGTAGCCGCTGGGATATTTTTGACCATCGCTCTAATTACGATTGTAGTTATACTGTTTATTTCAGCCCAGGAGGCGACTAAAACGGCACAAAACAATTTTGCTGATATCCAGACCGAATTGTCTCAAGCCTCTTTTACGGTATATGACGGCACAACGATTAGTGGTTCCCAGGTGACCAACGCGCTACGGAAGTTTCAGGGGAAGGACCAATTCGGCATTCAGATTAAAACCGGTAAAAATATGGCAGGCCAGTGGTACGGTAATGCTCTGAACATTAGCCCAGACAGTGAACAGTATGGCGCAGTGAATGGTGGCAGTGATAAGACTGGGAAAATCACGAATACGCTTAATGAGAAAGAGAATGAATACGTAAATCCAAGTGGCAAATTCAAGGCTGAAATCGTAAAGGACAAATCGAACGTTGTCCGTGGGTTGTTGTTTACCCAGTCCTAAGCACTACAGCAAAGATAATAATCATAAGGGGGATGAGAGTATGTCTGATCACGCTTCAAGTATGCTGAGGCTTGGTGTGTCAGTTATTCTGTTCATAACCGCATGTGTAACGGCAGCAGACTTGTCCAGCCAGCTGGATGGTGCACTGGAATTAAGATCACAGCAAGAGGAGCATTCTGAAGGGCGAATAGCCCGTACTGCTGGGGTGGGATTGCCGGAACGGATTAAAGGAACACAGGTCATACAGGCAATTCGCATGAACTTACAGGAGGGGATTTCGGTTCAAGTCGACGGGACAGAGTACGATGTGTATTCTGAACCATTTGAGCCTGATGTATCTGCCCTGGATACTTCCTCTTTATATTCCATGTATCCACAGCGTAATGGGAATGGGGACATAACATCTGTACGTTTTGAGAAATTGGGGGAAGACTGAAGTGGTTCAAACAATATCCAAGTTGTTGGGGACGCTGCTCGCTGTATTGCTTTTGTACATCGTACCCGCAGTTCAAGCTGCTGAACGGCAGGATGATATATCCGGGTTAAATACATATCATTCAACTGTACGTTTTGTTGATATGGTAAGAACCAAAGGTTACATTACACCGACGATGTATAACGATTTTATGCGTGATCTGGAATTGACAGGCAATACGTACGAAGTTGACTTGGAGCATATGCACAAAAAGTATGTACCGGACTATGCAGATGCCGCGAAGCCAGACAGTTTTCTAGGCAACTATGAAACTGTATATGATGGGTACTATAATCCGCAAATCTTGCCTGTACTGTTTCCTGACAATCAGCAGCCAAAATCAGATCAGACACGTCGGTATACCTTGATGGCCGGGGATTATTTTACGGTCCGGTTACATAATACGAATCGGACTCCTGCGAACTTGTACAAATCATGGCTTCTCGGTGAGGCAGATAGCGGCAAGCCGGCAGTTACAGCTTCTTACGGGGGCATGGTTCTGAATGAAGATTACTGATTTTGCAGTCATATTTATACTTTTGTTTTTGCCCTTTGGTGTAGTTAGTGACTTACGGGTGCAGAATCAGCGTGAAGTGCAGCAGCTAGAAATGAAATATACGTCGGCTCTCCGTACCGCAGTTCAGGATGCAGGGGTCGTGCTCTCACAGAATGAACGTCAGGAACGCGAGGCCGGATACGGATCGGATAAGTTTTTTCGTGTAGATAAAGAAGCAGCGCTGAACACGTTCCTGCATACCCTTTTTCTTAATGTAGGCATTGATGAGGATATAGTAGCACAACGTGCATTATTGGATTATATACCAGCCATTGTAATTCTGGATTATGACGGTTATTATGCGTTCACTTCAGAAGCCTATACAGACGAGCGTGGACAAGCTGCTATTGCCCACAAATGGAGCGAAAAAAAGCCATATGCCTATGTTGATTCAGTAGGCAACAGTGTGGGGTTCAGCTTGGATAATTATGTGCACGCATACGATGCGCGGAATCACAGGTGGGTGGAGGGTTTTCAAAAGGAACTTCAGGATCAGACTCCTATATCTTTACTGAATAATTCAGAAGCTTTTGAGCAAATACGTCGTTCCACTATTGTTGGCAGCGTTCAAGAGGACCTGGCGCGAATGATTAATGTCCATAATGAAAAAGCTGCACGTAACGGCATATCCTATACATTCACACTACCGATCATTCCGCAAGAGGAGTGGTACAACACGATAGATGATGTGGGTCTGATCGCGTTTATCCAAGGCATTCCGGTCGGAGACAGGTATTACAATAACTATGGATTTGGTGGTGGGAGAGTCGTCAGAAAGCAAGACATTATCGGTGGCATAGAACCAGAAACTAGAATGAAATATTTTTATAGAGATTCATGTCCAGCTCCCTTTAAAGCGAGTGAACGTTTTACGGATGAAAAATCTGCAGCAGCTGCGGGATACTTTGAGTACAAATGTTATAATGGCTTAAAATAATCACCCTCATGGGTGGTCAGGCTGTCGAGAAACCCCCTGTTTTTTTGCAGGGGGTTTAAAACTGTCTTAGTGGTCTAAAAACTAGGGTCCTCAGATCGTTTTAAATCGATTTTTATTTTAAAAGATGCGTCTCCCCATATAAAAATAGAAGTGTCGAAAAGTCCTCTAGACTTTCTCGACACTCTGATCACCCTCATGGGTGGTTTTTGTTTTTTTAGGCAGATCCATACCAAAAAACCTTAAAATTCACTGTTTTCAATATTCCGATATGGTTGTAGAATGTGCTACAATAAAGCTTTGAAAGAAACGAAATGCATATGAAATAAGAACAGTCGGCAGCGCCGATGACAATAAGGAGCCAAAAACAGCTTATGAGTTTATTGACTGTAGAAAATGTATCCCACAACTTTGGGGACCGCGCATTATTTAAAAATGTTTCCTTTCGATTGCTTGCGGGGGAACGTGTAGGTTTGGTAGGAGCTAACGGTGTTGGTAAATCGACACTCATGAACATTCTCACTGGAAAATTGCTTAAGGATGAGGGTAAAGTGGAATGGACTCCACGTGTACGTTACGGTTATCTGGATCAGCACACCAAGCTGACACCGGGCAAAACGGTACGTGATGTATTAAAAGACGCTTTTCTTCCTTTGTTGGAATTGGAAAAGGAAATGATGCAGATTACTGACAAAATGGGGGATGCTTCTCCTGAAGAGTTGGAAGTGTTGCTGGAACAGATGGGTGAAATTCAGGAGCAACTGGATATGGGGGATTTTTACCTCATTGATGTGAAGGTTGAAGAAATGGCGAATGGACTAGGTCTGTCGGCCATAGGACTGGATCGGGATGTATCTGCACTTAGCGGCGGGCAACGGACAAAGGTGCTTCTTGCTAAGTTGCTGCTGGAAAAACCGAATGTCCTGCTGCTGGATGAGCCTACCAACTACTTGGATGTAGAGCATATTGAATGGCTTACGCGCTATTTGAAGGATTATCCCTATGCTTTTATCCTTATTTCACATGATACTGAGTTTATGAACCAGGTCGTTAATGTTATTTACCATCTTGAATTTGCCAAGATGACCCGTTATTCAGCTAACTATGAAAAGTTTCTTGAAATGGCGGATCTGAACAAAGCTCAGCATATTGATGCTTATGAGAAGCAACAGGACTTTATTAAGAAACAAGAAGATTTTATTCAGCGTAATAAAGCGCGTGCTTCTACCTCAGGCAGAGCAAAGAGCCGTGAAAAGCAGCTTGATCGGATCGAACGTATTGATAAGCCTGAAGAAGCCGCAAAACCAACCTTTCAATTCAAAGAGGCACGTGCAAGCGGAAAGACGGTATTTGAGGGTATTGATTTTGAGATTGGTTATACACATGCCCTTTTGCCTAAGATGTCCATGACGATTGAACGTGGCGAAAAAATTGCAATTGTCGGCTACAACGGTGTCGGTAAATCGACATTGCTCAAAACCATATTGGGAAAAATTCCGCCAATCAGTGGAAAAACCTATCAAGGTGATTTTTTGCAGCCCGCTTATTTTGAGCAGGAAGTAAAGGCAGAGAAAATTACACCGATTGACGATGTGTGGAATGAATTTCCGCATTTGAACCAGCATGAAGTACGAGCGCATTTGGCGCGCTGCGGTTTGAAAAATGAGCATATCACACGTCCGCTATCTGCGCTTAGTGGTGGAGAACAGGCTAAAGTCCGTCTTTGCAAACTGTTAATGCGTGAAAGCAACTGGGTATTGTTCGATGAGCCTACCAACCACTTGGATGTTAAAGCAAAGGATGAGCTGAAACGTGCCTTGAAGGAATACAAAGGGACGGTATTGCTTGTATCTCACGAACCGGACTTTTACGAGGATTGGGTAACCAAAACGTGGAATGTGGAAGAGTGGTCAAGTAAAGTTAACTAAAATCAGTTAAATCCAGTTCTGCATATTTCACACGAAGTGGGGTTTGCAGAATTAGGAAAATATGCTAAGCTATCTATAGCTTATACAATAAAATAGTCACACTAGGGGAGCCGCCCATGCGGCTGAGACGGAATAAATGGATTTCGGACCCTTTGCACCTGATCTGGGTTATGCCAGCGTAGGGAAGTGAGCGCCGTACAAACAAGGCAACACCATCTTTATTTTGTTTGTGCGTGGGACGATACACGTATACGGATATCATGGTCCGTTCGATTATTGGACGTTCGTTAAACCACTTCCTTGGGGAAGTGGTTTTTTTGCGTTTCGTTCATTTTAAGTTGTTCGAGCTTCCGTAGACGGATTCACATACAATCCCCTTTCATTACTGCTGGTAGACGTGGCTGCTAAGCTTAGATCCTTTAATCCAATGTGAGGTGAAGACAAAATCGAATTACACGCAATTTCAATGGAAAAGGGCACTTTTGCACAAGCCGCCCGAGTGGCTGCTATGATTTGTCCGTATGTTCATTATGTACACGCACGTTTAAAACAGAATGGTGCCTCTGCATTGCTTTCTTTGACTCGCAGCATGGTGGAGCAGGAAGTTCCTTTGCAACAAATTGTAGTAAATGATCGTGTGGATGTAGCTTTACTTACTTTGGTTGGAACCGTCCAGCTACCAGCTAATGGATTACCTGTTGTGGATGTGAAAAGCCTACTTTCAAAGAGTACACGCTGTGGAGTGTCTGTGCATTCCTTGGAGGAGGCGCAGACTGCCGAGCAGGCAGGAGCAGACTATGTACTTTATGGTCACGTATATGAGACCCATTGTAAGCCCGGTATTGTACCGCGGGGTTTAGCTCAGCTTGAACATATTTGCAGGCTGTCGAACATTCCGGTGATCGCGCTGGGCGGCATACAACCGCACCATATCCCGGAGCTTTATATGGCCGGAGCAAGCGGAATTGCGGTGATGTCTGGTATATGGGAGGCTGAGTCGCCCGTTGCAGCTGCGATGGAATATAGGCGAATGGCAGATCTTGTAGTTCACAGCTTGTAGCGAGAAAACGAGAGTAGAGGCAAGCTGAAAGCAGAATGGTTGATGGAGAGGAGACACGGAACAAATGCTAAAGATACACACAGAGGCAAGAGCGATAGGACATGCTGAATGCTTGGTCATAGGTGGAGGTGTCATCGGCAGTTCCATTGCTTATCATGTGGCCAAGGAGGGAAGAAGTACGATCATGCTGGAACGATTGATCCCGGGTGAGGGAGCCTCAGGAGCAGCGGTTGGAATGCTGGCAGCGGAAAGTGAAGAGTTCACCGACTCTGAGCTGGCACGATTTGCTCGCAGAAGTCGAGATGCATTCCCTGAGCTTGTCTGTGATCTGGAGCGTTTGTCGGGTATTTCGGTGGAATTCCGTACAGAAGGATTTGTGACCCCTTTCCGTACGGAAACTGAAGGCCAAAAACGCTGGAAAGCTGCTAAAACGCGAGAGGATGATTGTCCTATCTGGTGGGATGCGAGGGAATTGGCCCGACGAATTCCAGGTTTGGATGAACAAGCGATCGGAGCAATATATCGTTCAAAGGAGACACAAGTGGCTCCTGTCCAGCTTTGTCGTGCTTATGCAGGTGCTGCTGCGGTGCTGGGAGCAACGGTATGGTCTGGTACACGGGCAGAGCAACTGGTCATACAGGATGGTCGAGTTTGCGGTGTCCGAACAGATAGCGGCTTTTTTTCCTGCGATCAGGTCATTATTGCTGGAGGCTTGGATAGCATGAAATTACTGGCGCAGGTTGGGTTTGAATATCCACTTTATCCGGTCAAGGGCGAAGCGGTAGCGGTCTCCTTGAAGGATCACCCATTAGAATACACCATTTATGCTGATGATATTTACCTCGTGCCTAAACAGAATAACGAGCTTTGGATTGGGGCAACGAGCCTTCCGCATCAATATGACGAAGAAGTGACCGTAGGAGGCTTGGAGGGGTTGCTGGCACGTGCCTCTGCCTGGCTGCCGCGCGTCCGTGAAGCTTCTTTTATACGCGCTTGGGCGGGCTTACGTCCGCAGGCTGCATCAGGTCACCCTTTTATAGGCACTGTTCCTGGGGTCGAGGGCGTATATGCTGCAGTCGGGCATTATCGCAACGGTGTCCTGCTGAGTGATGCTACCGGGCGTGCGATGGCAGCTATGCTTAATGGGGCTGGTGCAGCAGAACTTGGGATAAGTAGTTTTTCTTCTGAGCTCCTCAAGGAGAAAAGCATATGAAGCTGACGATTAACGGCCAGAGCATGACCTTTTCTAATCGAATCACTCATGTGAATCAATTGCTACATGAGCTTGATGTAAAGGTGAAAACCGTAGTGGTGGAGCTGAATCGGCATATATTGAGCCGTGAAGATCATGATGAAGCGGTACTGAAGGATGGAGATTGCCTAGAAATTGTACATTTTGTGGGAGGCGGTTGATCATGTTAACCATTGGAAAAGCATCTTTTACGTCGAGGTTGTTGTTGGGAACAGGAAAATTCTCTGATCTGGATATTCAATCCCAAGCCGTAGAGGCTGCTGAGACGGAAATATTGACGTTTGCTGTACGGAGATTGAACTTGGAGGAACGGGATAAGCAGCATTTTCTCGATATGCTGGATTTGAGCCGGTATACACTTCTTCCCAACACAGCAGGGGCTACAACAGCAGAGGAGGCGATTCGTATTGCCAAATTGGCAAAAGCCTCCGGCCTGTGCGATATGATTAAGGTGGAAGTCATTGGGGATAGCAAGACACTGCTCCCTGACCCTTTTGAAACGTTGAAAGCTAGTGATAAGCTGTTAGAAGAAGGCTTTATCGTGCTGCCCTACATATCGGACGATGTGATTCTAGCAAAGAGGCTACAAGAGCTTGGAGTACACGCCGTTATGCCTGGAGCCTCACCGATTGGTACAGGACATGGTTTGCTCAATCCGTTTTCATTAGAGCTAATTATTGAACAGGCGGAGGTTCCGGTTATTGTCGATGCGGGTATTCGCTCACCCGGTGACGCGGCAATGGCGATGCAGTTAGGGGCAGATGCTGTTTTGTTGAACACAGCCGTATCAGGAGCGAAGGACCCAGTAAAAATGGCCGAGGCCATGAAACTGGCTGTTCGTGCTGGAAGGTATGGTTTTGAGGCGGGGATGATTCCTGTAAAACGTTACGCTTCAGCAAGCAGTCCGACAGAAGGTATGGTTCAGGCATGAAGGTAACTGACAAATCCGGTGCAGGAGAAACACATCCAAGTGACCGTTATTCCAGACAGGAAAGATTCGCGCCCTTTGGACCGACAGGACAACGCCGGCTTGCTTCTTCCCACGTACTAATCATAGGTGTCGGAGCGTTAGGTACAGGTATTGCGGAAACACTCGTTCGCGGGGGCGTAGGTACAGTGAGCCTCGTAGACCGGGATTATGTGGAATGGAGCAATTTGCAGCGCCAGCAGCTTTTTCAGGAAAGTGATGCTGCGCAAAGATATCCCAAAGCAGTAGCTGCTCAGCGAAGATTAAAGGATATTAATTCGGAAACGGTTATACATGGACATGTACTGGATGTCGGGGTGGAAGAGCTGGAAGAGTTGATCCAGGGGGTAGATCTCATGATGGATGCAACCGATAATTTCGATACCCGACTTCTTATGAACGACATGGCACTCAAGCATCGGATACCTTGGATTTATGGGGGATGTGTGGGCAGCTATGGTGTAACCTATACCATCTTACCGGGTCAAACGCCTTGTCTTCACTGTCTGCTGGAAACTGTACCGTTTGGTGGAGAAACCTGTGATACCGCCGGGATTATTCCGCAGGCCGTACAGATGGTCACGGCTAACCAAACTACGGAAGCTTTCAAACTTCTTGGTGGATATCCAGAAGATTTGAGAGGAAAGCTGCTTTCGTTTGATTTGTGGAAAAATGAGTATGTAGCAATAGCGGTAGATAGCGTTAAAAAGGAGAACTGTCCTTCTTGCGGCAGCCAACCGACATATCCCTATTTGTCGGCCTCTCATCGGCAGAAGACAGATGTTTTGTGCGGTAGGGATACCGTTCAAATTAGACCAGCAAACCCGACACATCTGAATCTTGCAGAAACAGCAGATAGATTTGCTTCTTTGGAAGAAGGAAAAGTAGAGCGGAATCCGTTTTTGGTTTCCTTTAGTACAAGCGAGCATCGCTTAGTTGTTTTTGCAGATGGCAGAGCGTTGATTCATGGGACAAAGGACGTGGCAAAAGCAAGAAGTCTGTATCATCGCTATTTGGGTTAAACTATAAAAGCAGAAAGCCATTCTTTGGAGAATGATTTTCTGCTTTTTTGTTACAATAATATTAATATGCTTTAATGGCTTATAACAAACTTGTTCGTATCCAATATGTAATGCTATGTCCAAACCAGGTGGGTGAAAAGATGGGCCCGTTAATTTTACTTGTGGATGTAAATGAAGCGTCTCCCGTATTTGTTCATCCATTGGAGCAGGCAGGTTATCAGGTGGTTCATGTTAGCAATACGACAGATGCAAGCTCTTATGTAGCCCATAATCCTGTGGATTTGCTACTGCTCAATATAGAAGATGAACCGACGGATTCACATGGCTTGCTTCGCACATTGCAGCAATACCATCCTCATGTTCCGCTATTTGTTATGACTTCATCAGATGAGGAGGACCATATTGTTTCCTGCTTTGAACAAGGAGCACATGACGTGATCGTTCGGCCCTTTTATCCTAGAGTTTTTCAGGCTAGGGTGGCTAATTTATTGCGGATTTTTGGTATTGAACGTGATGTGAAAAGGGCAATCGAGGCGGGGGATTTACATATAGACAATGCAAGCAGAATGGTGAGCAGAGGGGGGAAAAAGCTGGAATTAACTCCGAAAGAATTTGATCTTTTGCTTCACCTGGCGATACATCTTAACCAAGTTTGTAGCAGACAGCAAATTCTGAAGGATGTTTGGAAACATGATTATATCGTTGATACGAACGTAGTAGACGTCTATATCAGACATTTGAGGGTTAAAGTAGATAAAGGATATAAGTTTAAAATGATCCGTACGGAACGAGGAATTGGCTATTCACTCAGAACACCAACCGTATCAGAATAGCATAAGGCATAAAAAAAAGCCGGAACTTTCGTCCCGGCTCGCATATTTCATAATGAGTTTCAAACTACAGCACGCGGCGTGCTTTAATGTATGTTCTTTTCCAGTTGCTAGAGTTCAAATCGGAGATAGTCACGCCAGGTCCGCCGTAAGTGTGTAGAATTTTACCCCCGCCCATATAGACTGCTACGTGGGTAATGTTGCGACCCGTGGCACGGCTACCGCTTGAAAAGAACACTAAGTCCCCTTTTTTCAAATTGGACTTGGATACGGCATGTCCAACTTTGGACTGTTGAACAGAAGTACGCGGCAAATTCACTCCGTATTTTTTGAATATGTGCTTCATGAAAGAAGAACAGTCAAAATTGCGCGTCGTGCTTGTGGAAGCTCCAAACTTATAGGGAGTGCCCATATATTTTTCACCGTAGTTAATTACTTTTTGGCCAACAGAAGTAGTAGTGGCAGCCTGTGCCGTATTTGTTCCCTCAATTGCAAAAGTACCAAAGCCGATAGTGGCTGCGACTCCTGCGATAATTACCTTTTTTATGATTTTCTGCATATTCATGTTGTAAATACCTCCAGAAATTGATTTGTGCAATATTTTGCTGAGTTGCTAACTAACTGACAGCGTTGAGTATAACAGTTTTGAAGCCGCCTAATAGTTGGAAAAGAACTCTCAAATGCTTGAGGGACAAGACTTACACAGTGATTATTAAAAAACGATTAAAAATTACAATTTGTTAAAAATATATCGATTCATAGATCTCTACAAACGGAAAAACCCTTATTAATAAAGGGTTTTGAGTGAAAAAACAATTTAAATAATGGTTACAACAATGTCATAATTAATCCTTGCTTTGAATAACGAGTAGTAGACCGCTTTTGATGGAAATCGTACCTTTTGGAGCCGTTAGTTTATTACTGACAGCACGTGATTGTCCCATTTTGAGGGTGGCATTATGTAGCGGATACATAAATCCTTCCAGTTGTATGCCTGTTACTTCGGCAGTCATAGGAAGCAGCGATGTATATGTATAACCCATAGGCTGGATCTCAAGCGTTGATCCGGTGAGCTCAATATAATTATGTGCGTCCATAATAGCGCAACTAATATGATGCTGCATTGCACGTACCAATATTTGAACATTAGCCAATGTGTGGTCCATCCGGGTGCCAGTCACACCAAGCAGCAGTACATGATCTGCCTGTTCGTCCATAGCGATTTCCAAAGCAAGCTCAGTATCTGTTAAGTCTTTAAGTACTGGATCGCACGCAATCATACGTTGGCTTGCTGATTCTACCTTTTCTTTTTCCTCTAGTGTGATCGAATCAAAATCTCCTACAGAGATATGTGGTGTAATACCGTGCTCGATCAGGAAAAGAGCACCTTTATCTGCACCTATAATAAAATCATCGGGTTGTATTTGATGTAAATCTTCTTCATTAAGACGACCGCCTGAAAATACAATCGCTCGTTTTTTTGTCATAATCAACATCCTTTCTTTCTGATACGATCCTATATATACCATCGTTTTTAAGTATACCGCGTTAAATATGGCTTGCACAATTTTGGAGGACATGGCTACAATGAAACAGAAAAAAAGGAAGTGTAACGGGTAATAGGAAGGAGAACGAAATGATTAACGTTTTGTTTGTGTGTTTGGGCAATATTTGCCGCTCTCCGATGGGGGAGGCAATACTGAGACATAAAGCCCAGGAACGGGGATTGGGCGAAGAAATCGGGGTGGACTCGGCCGGGACAGGCGACTGGCACATCGGAAATCCCCCGCATGAGGGAACATTAAAGCAACTTAAACTGCATGGAATCAGCGAACAAGGCATACAGGCGCGGCAAATAACGGGCCGTGATTTTGATGCGTTTGATTATATTGTGTGCATGGATGACTCTAATGAACGAAACATGCGAAAGATTGCAGGTGGAGCGGAGGCTGATATTCTAAAATTTATGGATTTGCTTCCTCGAGAAAAATTAAGAGAAGTACCCGATCCATATTTTACAGGGAATTTTGAAGAGACCTATCGATTAATGGACGCAGGCTGCGACGCCTTGCTGGACAAGATCGTAGAAGAAAAGCTATAATGTGAACGACAGATGACGGCAATAATTGCCGTTTTTCGTTATACTTTTTTGAAAGCGCAACCAAATTGCATTAAAAAATGAGGAAGGAGCTTTATGACCTAGTAGGTCAATGCTCCATTCCCTATAGAAGAATTTTTACTCAGGCGCGATCCAAAAAATACATTAGCGCGTCAGGCAACTCGTTTTGCCAAAAGCCCCACAAATGTTTGCCATCCTTTTCACGGTAAGAAACTTCAGCGTTCCGTTCGCGCAGCAAATCTGCACATTGACGGTTAAGTTCTACAAAGTTGTAAATGCCAATATCACTCTCAAATGCATCTTCCTGAAGGCCAACCGTCATCCACACCCGCAAATGAGACAGATCTTTCTCACGGGCGATGATTTCCTGCGAAGCTTCATAGTAAGCACCTGAGAGGCTGATAATGCGGTTGAACAGCTGAGGATACATCAAAGCCAAATGCAGAGACACACTGCCTCCCAGTGAATCCCCCGCCAAAATGCGGGTCGCTGCATCTTTTCTTATAGGATACTTTTGCTCCACATAGGGAATAATCTCTTCTGCAAAACAGGTGGTATACGCCTCAAAACGATTGCCAAAGGGAGCGTACTCCTGAGTTCTGATTTTGGTATTCACTTCCACACCTACAATAATGAAGGGTTCGACGCCCTCATCTAGAATGAGGCGGTTGGCGTGAGTTGCAATGCGGCCAAAATTGAAAAATTCTTCTCCGTCCTGACAGTATACGACCGGGTAGCTCAATATTTCATTATAGCCGGGCGGCAAATATATCCGGAGAGTTCTGGTCTCGCTAAGAAAGCGGCTGTTTACTTCGTCTTTAAGGATGGTTCGTTTTAAATACCGAGAATCCGTCATTTTTCGTCACCTTTCTTGGGTATTATTTTGCATTCGGGATCACAATAAGTTAAGATTACCCTGATTGCAATAGATGTTTAAAATTTCAATCATGTACTAAGCTGTTATAGTAAAAAACATACCCTGTTACATACACAAAAATGTGGTAAACTCAAAAAAAATAACTAAATCTTTGACGCGAGCGATATAACAGGTGTATAATAATCCTATAACAGCGGAACTTGATATTCAAATTTTTTTGTTGAGGTGAAGAAAATGAGCAAGGTTCCTTATGAAGTTTACACAGAGGAAGTTGAGGCGCTGTCCGTACTTTCTCCGGATGGTGAAATTATCAATAAAGATATGTTGCCTAAACTTACAGATGATCAATTGAAAGAAATTATGTATCGAATGGTATTTACACGTACTTGGGATGACCGTGCCGTTAACTTAGGTCGTCAAGGACGTCTCGGTTTCTACGCTCCGGTATCCGGACAAGAAGCAACCATGATTGGTAGCGAATATGCGCTCCAAAAAGAAGACTTTATTGCTCCAGGCTACCGCGATATTCCGCAAATCGTTTGGCATGGCCTGCCATTATACCAAGCTTTCTTGTATTCCCGTGGTCATCAACACGGCGGCCAAGTGCCGGACGGTGTTAATGTACTGATGCCGCAAATCATCATTGGCGCGCAAATTTTGCATGCTATGGGTATTGCTATGGGTTACAAACTGAAAAAGCAAAAACAAGTCGCCATTACATATACAGGTGACGGCGGTTCTTCCGAAGGTGATTTCTACGAAGGCCTGAACTATGCTGGTGTATACAAGTTGCCAGTTATTTTCTTTGTGCAAAACAATGGTTACGCGATCACGACTCCATTTTCAAAACAAACGGCTGCTCTTTCGATCGCTCATAAAGCAGTAGCTGCTGGTATTAAAGGCGTGAAAATTGATGGCATGGACGTGCTTGCAGTTATTAAAGCCGTTCAAGAAGCTGCAGAGCGTGGACGTAATGGTGAAGGTGCTACTTTGATTGAAGCCGTAACGTACCGTTTCCGTCCGCATTCCCTTTCTGATGATGCAACAAAATATCGTTCTAAAGAAGAAGAAGGCGAATGGAATGCGAAAGATCCAATTGCCCGCTTTGCGAAATACCTTGAGAAAAAAGGCCTTTGGACTGAAGAAGATACAGCTCGCGTAAAAGAAGAAGCTAAGGCAAAAGTGAACGAAGAGATCAAAAAAGCCGAGAAAACAGAGAAAATGACAATTCCTGGCCTGATCGATAGCATGTTCGAAACAACGCCTAAGCACTTGGAAGAACAAAAAGCTGATTTTAAATAATTGAACTTGAAAGAGACCGGGCGGTAACCCGATCCGGTCTGCTTTTCGATTGACCTGAACTGAAATTGATCTGTCAATGTTTAAGGAGGAAATGAAGCAAATGGCACAAATGAACATGAAAGAAGCGATTCGTGACGCACTGCGCGTAGAGTTGAAACGCGACCCTAACGTCCTGCTTTTCGGTGAAGACGTAGGTCATGTAGGTGGCGTATTCCGCGCTACAGAAGGTCTGCAAAAAGAATTTGGCGAAGAACGTGTATTCGATACTCCGCTGGCGGAATCCGCAATCGGGGGTCTTGCTGTGGGTCTGGGTATCCAAGGCTTCCGCCCTGTAGCTGAAATCCAGTTCGTAGGCTTTATCTTTGAAGCACTCGATCAAATGGCAATTCAAGCATCCCGTATGCGCTACCGTTCCGGTGGACGTTACAATTCTCCAATCGTATTCCGTACACCTTTTGGTGGCGGTGTTAAGGCAGCCGAGCTGCATACAGATTCCTTGGAAGGCCTTCTGGCTCAAACACCTGGTATCAAGGTTGTTGTTCCTTCCAACCCTTACGATGCAAAAGGTCTTATGATCGCGTCTATTCGCGACAATGATCCAGTATTTTTCATGGAGCATTTGAACTTGTATCATGCATTCCGCGCTGAAGTTCCTGAGAATGATTACACAGTTGAACTGGGCAAAGCTAACGTAGTTCGTGAAGGTTCCGATGTGACGATCATTACTTACGGTATGATGGTGCACACTTCGGTTAAAGCTGCTGATGAGCTGGAAAAAACAAAAGGTATCAAAGTGGAAATCATTGATTTGCGTACCATTAGTCCGATTGACATTGATACCGTTGTTGCTTCTATTCAAAAGACCAACCGTGCTATCGTGGTTCAAGAAGCGCAAAAGAGCTCCGGTGTAGCTGCTGAAGTTATTGCACAAATTAACGAAAAAGCAATCCTGCATCTGGAAGCACCTGTTCTGCGTGTAGCAGGCCCGGATACCGTTTATCCTTTTGCTCAAATTGAAGATACTTGGTTGCCAACGCCAACACGTATCATTGATGCGGTTAATAAAGTATTGGAATTTTAATTAAAGCACACCGTAAATTTGGGAGGTTTTAAACGTGGCTAAATTTGAATATAAATTCCCGGAGCTAGGTGAAGGTCTTCACGAAGGCGAAATCATCAAGATGCACATCAAGCCCGGCGACAAAGTAACAGATGAAGATATCATCATGGAAGTACAAAACGATAAGGCTGTAGTTGAAGTTCCTTGTCCGGTTAATGGTACAGTACAAGAAGTATTTGCCAAAGACGGTGACATCTTTAACGTAGGTCAAGTCGTAGCTGTAATTGATGCAGAAGGTGAACTTCCTGAACAAGAAGAAGCACCAGAAGCACCAGCTGCTAGCCCTGAGCCAAGTGCTGCTGCACAAAGCGGAGCTGCAGGTACAGCTAGATTTGAATATAAATTCCCAGAGCTGGGTGAAGGTCTTCACGAAGGCGAAATCATCAAGATGCACATCAAGCCCGGCGACAAAGTAACAGATGAAGATATCATCATGGAAGTACAAAACGATAAGGCTGTAGTTGAAGTTCCTTGTCCGGTCAATGGCACAGTACAAGAGGTATTTGCCAAAGACGGCGACATCTTTAACGTAGGTCAAGTCGTAGCTGTAATCGCTGCAGAGGGTGAACTTCCTGAACAAGAAGAAGCACCAGCTGCTGCTAAACAAGAACAGGATGCTGCACAAGGCGGAGCTAACACTAAACCAGCTGCAACTCCTGCTGCTTCTAACAAAGATGTACTAGCTACACCTAGTGTCCGCAAATTTGCTCGTGAGCAAGGTGTAAACATCGCTCAAGTGAGTGGCTCCGGCAAAAATGGTAAAATCACCAAAGAAGATGTAGAAGCTTTCAAAAATGGTGGAGGTCAAGCGGCTGCACCAGTAGCGAAAGAAGCTGCAAAAGCACAAGAGCCTGCTAAGAAAGAAGCGAAAGCTGCAGCAGCATCCGCACCAGCAGCAGATCCACGTGCTGAGGAAGAGCGCGTACCATTTAAAGGTATCCGCAAGGCTATTTCCAATGCTATGGTTAAATCGGCTTATACGGCTCCGCACGTTACGATTATGGATGAAGTAGATGTAACTGAACTGGTTGCTTTCCGTACTCGTATCAAACCAATTGCTGAGAAGAAAGGCACAAAAGTAACATACCTGCCATTCATCGTAAAAGCTTTGGTTGCTGCTTCCCGTCAATTCCCGGCTCTGAATGCCACAATCGACGAAGAAGCAAACGAAATTGTCTACAAAAAATACTACAACATCGGTATCGCTACAGATACAGACAACGGCTTGATCGTTCCTGTTATCAAAGATGCTGATCGTAAGAGTATCTGGATGATTGCTGATTCCATTCGTGATCTGGCTGTGCGCGGTCGTGATGGAAAATTGGCTGCGAACGAAATGAGAGGAAGTACAATTTCCATCACTAACATCGGTTCTGCAGGCGGTATGTTCTTTACTCCAATCATTAACTTCCCTGAAGTTGCGATTTTGGGTACTGGCCGCATCAGTGAAAAAGCAGTCGTGAAAAACGGTGAAATTGTAGCCGCTCCAGTAATGGCTCTTTCCTTGAGCTTTGACCACCGTATTATTGACGGTGCAACTGCTCAAAACTTCATGAACTATATCAAACAGCTGCTCGCTAACCCTGAGTTGCTTGTTATGGAGGTGTAATCAATGGTAGTAGGAGACGCTTCTCTGGATATTGACACATTGGTTATCGGTGCGGGTCCTGGCGGCTATGTAGCTGCCATCCGTGCCGCACAATTGGGACAAAGCGTATTGATCGTTGACAAATCTGAGCTGGGCGGTGTCTGTCTGAACCGTGGATGTATTCCATCCAAAGCTTTGATCTCTGCAGCTCACCAATACGAAGCAGCTAAACATGGCGAGTCCTTCGGTATTACAGCTGAAAATGTAAAAGTAGACTTTGCTAAAACACAAGAATTCAAAAACGGCGTTGTTAAAAAAATGACAGGCGGCGTAAGCGGCTTGCTCAAAGGCAACAAAGTTGAAGTTTTCAATGGCGAGTGCATGTTCATCAACGAAAACGAAGCGCGTGTATTCAACGAACATGAATCACCACGTTACCGTTTTAAAAATGCAATTATCGCAACAGGTTCCCGTCCAATCGAACTGAAACCATTCCCATTTGGCGGACGCATTCTGTCTTCTACAGAAGCATTGAACCTGCCTGAAATTCCAAAAAGCCTGATCGTAATCGGTGGTGGATACATTGGTGCAGAGCTTGGACAAATGTACTCCAAATTCGGTTCCAAAGTAACGATCATTGAAGGTATGGATACAGTGCTTCCTGGTTTCGACAAAGATATGACTTCGATCGTTGCGAAAAGCATGAAGAAAACTGGTATCGAAATCTTCACTGGTGCTAAAGCGGAAAGTGCAGAGCAAACAGATAAAGACGTAACGGTGAAATTCTCCGTTAACGGCGAAAGTAAAGAAGTAACTGCTGATTATCTGCTTGTAACTGTTGGACGTCGTCCAAACACAGACGGTGAACTGGGTCTGGATCTGATCGGCGTAGAACTGGATGAGCGCGGAATGGTGAAAGTTGATCACCAAGGACGTACTAGCATTCCTCACATCTTTGCAATCGGCGATATCGTAGCTGGTCTTGCTCTGGCACACAAAGCTTCTTACGAAGGTAAAGTGGCTGCTGAAGCAATCGCAGGCGAGCCGTCTGTAGTAGATTACAAATGTATGCCGGCTGTCGTTTTCACAGATCCAGAATGCTCCAGCGTAGGCTACACAGAGACAGAAGCCAAAGAAAAAGGCTACAATGTCAAAGTTGGCAAGTTCTCTTATGGAGCAAACGGTCGTGCGGTTTCCCTGAACGCTGCTGAAGGTTTTGTGAAAATCGTAGCTGACGCTGACACAGGTCTGGTACTGGGTACGCAAATCGTAGGTCTGGAAGCTTCCAACCTTATTGCTGAGCTGGGTCTGGCGATTGAAATGGGTGCTACACTCGAAGATATCTCCTTGACTATTCATGCTCACCCTACATTGGGCGAAATCGTTATGGAAGCAGCGGAAGTCGTGCTGGGTCATCCGATCCATGCATTGGCACCACGTCGCTAATACCATTTTTCATTATCTCGTTTTTGGTTTTCATACATGACAAAGAGAGGCAAGGAGCGCTATATTTGCGCTCTTTGTCTCTTTTTTTCAAACTTTAGGATTTTCAGGACTACTATGAAAATTCACACAGTACATAGTCAACGAAGCACCGTACATGATAAACTAAATATAGATATTGGTGCAGAAAAAGAATTTTAAAGATTAGAATCTGGCGATGCCAGGTTTTTATTCATGCTCAAAGGAGAGGAATAACGTGCGCAACTATTTGGAACTGCTGGAGGATATTTTAGAGAATGGAGTAAAAAAAGAGGATCGTACAGGAACGGGTACACTATCTGTTTTCGGAAGACAACTCCGTTTTGATCTGGCCAAGGGCTTCCCCTTGGTGACCACCAAAAGAGTTCATTTGAAATCCGTTATTCATGAGCTGTTATGGTTTTTGCGGGGAGATACCAACATTTCTTATCTCAAGGAGAACGGAGTTACCATTTGGGATGAGTGGGCGGACGAGCAGGGGAATCTGGGGCCTGTATATGGATCGCAATGGCGCTCGTGGGAAACAACAGACGGGCAACATATTGATCAAATTGCGAATGTCATAGAGGCTATTAAAAACAATCCAGACTCACGTCGACACATCGTCAGTGCTTGGAATGTGGCAGAAATCGAATCCATGAAGTTGCCGCCATGTCACTTTGTATTTCAGTTCTATGTAGCTGGAGGAAAGCTTTCCTGTATGCTAACAATGCGTTCTGTGGATACCTTTCTAGGGCTGCCGTTCAACATCGCGAGTTATGCATTGCTTACGCATATGGTTGCACAGCAGTGTGGTTTGGAGCCCGGCGAATTTATTTGGTCAGGCGGCGATGTGCATATTTATTCAAATCATATGCAACAAGTGCATACACAGCTGGAACGTGATCCTTATCCGTTGCCTCAGTTAAAAATTCTGCGCAAACCGGATTCGATTTTTGATTATACCTATGACGATTTTGCTTTTGAAAATTACGAGTATCATCCAGGGATTAAGGCGCCTGTCGCCATCTGATTAGAGGAGGTGGAAAAATGGGCATTTCAATGATATGGGCTATGGCACAAAATGGTGTGATTGGCCAGGATAACAAACTTCCCTGGCGCCTCCCTAGAGACATGGCCTTTTTCAAAGAGCAGACGATTAATAAAACGGTACTCATGGGGCGCAAGACGTGGGAATCCTTTGGAGGAAAAAGCCTGCCAAACCGACGTAACGTCGTCTTAACTCGAGATCAGTGTTATCAGGTGGAAGGTGCGGAAGTGATTCATTCACTGGAAGAAGGGCTCCAATTAGCAAAGCAGGAGGAGCTAATGGTCATTGGAGGAGCAGAGATTTATGCACTGTTTTGGCCACATGCCGATCGGCTGATTGTGACTCGGATTGAGGAGACTTTTGAAGGTGATACAACGTTCCCTGAGCTGGATTGGAACGGTTGGAATATACTTAGTGAGACTCCGGGTATCAAGGATGACAGAAATCCATATGAGTACCGTTTTGTTGTTTACGAGAAAACGGAATAAGAATAGACTGTAGCCGACCCCACTCATTTGAAAAATTAATAAACCATATAAAAAATCCTTTTGGTGTTGATGCAAAAAGTTGCATAAGTTTTCATTACTTTTACGCTGTATTGTGATACAATAAATCAAATTCAACGAGAACAGACCCTTTCATAATACAACAGACAAATTCGAATTTGACTTAAATTCTGAATGGATGATCGGGGTTCATAAGCGAAGAGATGGGGGAACGTAACATGTCTACACCAACTGGATTTATGGAATACACACGACAGCTTCCTACAGACCGGGACCCGGCAGAGCGTATAAAGGATTGGGAAGAATTCCATAAGCATATGTCTGAAGAAGAGCTGCGTACCCAAGGGGCGCGTTGTATGGACTGCGGAACTCCTTATTGTCATACGGGGATGGATATCATGGGAGCAACTTTAGGCTGCCCGGTTCATAATCTCATTCCGGAATGGAACAATCTCGTATATCGTGGTTTGTGGAAGGAAGCGCTAGAGCGGCTGCACAAAACGAATAACTTCCCGGAATTTACAGGTCGTGTCTGTCCTGCGCCATGTGAAGGTTCGTGTACAGTCGGCCTGATCGGACAGTCTGTTACAATTAAAACCATTGAGGAAGCTATTATCGAAAAGGGTTTTGAGGAAGGCTGGGTTGTCCCTAATCCGCCAGAAAAGCGTACAGGCAAACGAGTGGCTGTTGTCGGTTCGGGTCCGGCAGGTTTGGCTGCGGCTGCACAGCTTAACAAAGCAGGGCACAGCGTGACTGTGTATGAGCGTGCAGATCGTGTGGGTGGATTATTGATGTATGGCATACCGTCCATGAAATTGGATAAGAAGGTTGTTCAGCGGCGTGTGGATTTGCTGGAGGCTGAAGGTATTCAATTCATCACAAATACGGAAATCGGCAAAGATATCCCTACCGATCAGTTGATTGCTGAATATGATGCTGTTGTCCTATGCGGTGGTTCTACTAAGCCAAGAGAATTCAACATTGAAGGTAGCGATTTGAAGGGTGTTCATTATGCGATGGATTATCTGAATGGTACCATCAAAAGTTACTTGGACTCCAATCTGGAAGATGGCAACTATTTGTCTTCCCAAGGTAAGGACGTTATTGTAATCGGTGGCGGTGATACGGGTTCGGACTGTGTAGCTACTTCTTTGCGTCATGGATGTCGGAGTGTCACTCAATTTGGCACACACACCAAAGCGCCTATGGAGCGTGACCCGATTGCCAATCCTTGGCCGCAATTTCCAAACGTGTATTCTCTCGATTATGCACAGGAAGAAGCTAAGGCGTTGTTCGGAGAAGATCCACGTGAGTTCTCCATCATGACGACCAAATTTGTAGGTGATGAGAACGGTAATCTGAAAGAGCTGCACACCATTCAAATTCAACGGATTGTTGATGAAACAGGGCGCAAAATCTATCAACCGATTCCAGGTACGGAGCGCGTATTCCCTGCACAAATTGCTCTTATTGCCATTGGATTTGATGGTCCTGAGCAAACGATTGTAGAGCAAATTGGTTTGGAGACGGACCGTCGTTCCAACGTTAAAGCACGTTATGGAAAATATGTTACTAATGTGGATAAGGTTTTTGCTGCAGGTGATATGCGTCGCGGACAAAGTCTTGTCGTGTGGGCTATTAATGAAGGTCGAGAAGCTGCACGAGAAGTTGATAAATACCTCATGGGCGCTACCGTTTTGGTGTAATTATAAATTTCATGTTACGGATCAGTCAAAGCTCCATCCTTCGGATGGGGCTTTATTGTATTTCAAGCTGAGTCTGCCAGAAGCGAAAAATGAATAAATGATTATTGAGCTGTGAAACATTGTGAAATATATGTTATATAATATAACTTAAATTTAATCGTATCACCATATATTTCTTATCTAAATTGATCATAACATAAAAATGGGTGTTTAGTGTAGATTTTTTTATAGAAAAAAGGATTATTTCACAAGAAAATTAAATAAAAGTCGATTCTTATGTAATATAAATTAACATATACATAACTTTTGTTGACTGTATAAAATCATGACCTGAGAGAACCATGGTATCTATGGTATAATACACGTATATTGTTGAAGCGTTTGACTAAATGAATTTACAAAGGAGCTTTCGTCGGGAGAAGGCTCCTTTTGCATGAGGCCGGGATACCTGTGTTTTCATTAACATTCCATGTATATGTATGATTCATGGAGGAGAAACAGAAGGCCGTCAGGAAGGAATGGAGTATGAATGAAGACGTTGATTATTGCTGAGAAACCAGATATGGGACGGACGATTGCCGCCGTTATGGAGCCGCGGGCAAAAAATAACCGTACCTATTTGGAAGGGGAGAAATACATTGTAACCTGGGCGATCGGACATTTGCTGGGTTTGGCTGAGCCGGATGCATACGATACTAAGTACAAACGATGGAATATTAAGGATCTTCCTATTATCCCTGAGCAGTTCAAAATTGTACCGAATCCGAAAACAAAGGATCAGCTGAAAATAATTGGTGAACTGGCTAAACGCTGCAATGCCATCGTAAATGCTTGTGATGCTGGACGGGAAGGGCAATATATTTTTGCGTTGATTCAACAGCAATTGAAGTTGCATCAGCCAGTTAAGCGACTGTGGATTTCAGATTTGACAGCGGAGAGTATTGCGAAAGGCTTTGAACGATTACGAGATGCTTCAGAGTTTGAATTTCTGACTCAAGCTGCGAGGGCACGAAGTGAAGCGGATTGGCTGATCGGAATGAATGCTTCCAGAGCGTTCACAACACGACATAATACACTGCTGTCAGTAGGGCGGGTGCAGACTCCCGTGCTGGCATTGATTCATGACCGGGAAAAGGAAATTGAGGCATTTCAGTCTCAAACCTTCTATGATGTGTGGGCTGAATTTAAGCAAGATCAGATCAAGTACAAAGGTGCGTGGCAGGGGGATCGGCTGACGAAGCCAGAGGAAGCTGAGGAGATCGCTGCAGCCGTTCGCGGAAAAACGGGTAAAATCACCAAATATGACACGAAGCAGACAAAAGAGTATCCTTTTAAATTGTACGATTTAACGCTGCTTCAACGCGAGGCGAATGCCAAGTACGGTTATTCGGCCAAAAAAACACTAGATGTGGCCCAAGCGCTTTATGAGCGTCACAAGGTCATTTCTTATCCGCGTACTAATTCTAACTATGTGACAGAGCAAAATATAGACGGCATGCACAAGGCGCTACGGATGCTGGGGACAGGTCCTTATGCTGATCTGGTACAACAAGCCAACCCCAACTTGGTCCATAAACAGAATAAATCGGTCTGCAATCCATCTCGTGTTGAGGATCACCATGCTATTCTGCCAACGTTAAAAAGACCAGGTACGCTAAGCAAGGAGGAGCAAAATGTATATGACCTGGTTATTCGTAGGTTTTTGTCGCATTTTTTTCCGCCTGCTGAATATAAAATGCATACCGTAATGACGCAAGTGGACAAGCATCTGTTTAAAACAAATATCAAAGAGCTTCTTTCCTTGGGATGGAAAGTGGTTTTAAGTAAGGTTGACCAGGATAAAGGTAAAAAGAGCAAATCATCGAAAAAAGAGGATGAAGAGGAAACGGACGAGTGGACGGACAAGAAGTTTGAGATTGATGCGGGGCGTCCGGTGGAGTGTGTTCGCGCTGAGATGAAAGAAAAGGCAACTCAGCCCCCCAAAAGCTACACGGAGGGTACATTGCTCAAGGCGATGGAAAGCGCGGGCAAACAGATGGAGAATGAGGAATTACGTGAGGTCATGAAGGATGCCGGCTTAGGCACACCTGCCACACGGGCCGCCACAATTGAACGATTGAAAAAGGTTGGCTATATTGAAATGAAGGGCAAAAAGATTCTTATTACGGAAAAGGGAAAGATGGCTATTGATCTGATCCGTCATGCCGGGGTTGATCTATTAGCCTCGCCGGAGATGACAGGTCAATGGGAACGTCGTCTACATCAAATTTCCAAGGGTGAGGCGGCTCAGGAGAAATTTATGGATAACGTTAAAAGATTTACGTTGTCCATCATTGACAAGGTGAGGCAGCAGCCACCAGCTCCGGCAGATGCCTTTGGCGAGGAAGCAAGGGGGAAGCGTGCGGCTGGAAAAGAAGGCGCACGTAGTGCACGTGCGAGTGGACGCACCGCCGCCAAGGGGGTGGGGCGTGCTACATCAGGACGCGGTGGCAACGCTGGAAGCGCAACGCTGGAGCAAGCAGCACCACCAGCAAGTCGTGCTGCGGGAACAGCAGGTTCCGCTGCACGCAGCTCTTCTGACGGACCCTCAGGCATTTCAGTGAGCCAAAGGCAAGCTTTGGGTAGCTGCCCATGCTCTAATTGTGGCGGAAGCATTATTGAAGGGCGTAAAGGGTATGGGTGCAGCCACTACAAGCAGGGCTGTGGTTTTGTCGTCTGGAAGGAATATGCTGGCAAGCAGATTACCGAAACGATGCTCAAGTCTCTGTTGACAAAGGGACAGACGCAATTGTTGTCTTTTAAGCGTAAAGATGGATCGACCGTCAAAGCGCGAATTATTCTGAATGAACCAGGTACAGGACAACTTAGCGTTCGAGAGGAATCCTGAGACAGGGTTTAGACTACTATTTTGGCTGAATCAAAGGTTGAATAACAATTTAAATACAAAAAAGGGACCCTATCCGAGGGTCCTTTTTTGTTGATGTAATTGTATGCTTTCGTGGATAACCCGTGGTACTTCCGTCAGCTTCTGTATCGTATACATCACGGAGTTCACGTTTTTTTGCAATTCAACCATATTGTAAATCCATTCCTTAGGCTGCTTGAGATAGACAGCATGAATACCTGCGGCAAGGGCTGGAGATACATCAGTGCGCAGAGAATTCCCGATCATCCAGGTGATGCTTCGGTCCAAGCGATTCATCTGGATGATTTCTTCCAGTGCATCAACATTTTTATGCTGACGAATGTAGATGCGGTCATCAAAGTAGGTAGCCAGTTTCATTTGTTCAATCTTTCTTTCTTGAATGATCTGCTCACCACCAGTATAAAGATGAAGGGAATGCCCTGCTTTTTGGAGGGAGTTCAGCGTTTCGACCATGCCTGGATACGGTTCGATTTCCTGTTCGTATACACTTCGGCCAAGAGAGCGAAGCTCCTGCTCTTCCCGTGAATCGAGACGGCGTCCGAATTGTTCCGAGAAAAATTGGTACGTATCTATCAGAGATTGTGGGAAATGCTCGCTGGCAAAGCCCACCTGATGAACTCCAGCCACATCAATTTCGATTTGTTTTTCACGAATCGTATTTTTCGTTAGGTTATGAGTTGCAAACCATTCCTGAAGCAAATCGAAAAAGTGGTTGAGGATAAGGTCAAAATACTTGTTGCAGTGGACTAAGGTGTCATCAAGATCAAATAAAATGTGCTGCTTCGGATACGACATGATGCATACTCCTTCCAAGCCAAAGCTTTAACGCTGCTTCGGTTATAACTAAAAGTACAATTCAAATTACAATCCAATATAGGATTCCAAAAATACCTGTAAATCAGCCGCGCCATCGGGACGGATGCTGAATTTTTCCTTATGATAACGTCCGATGTGAATACGGAGCAGACCAGCCACTCGTAAAATCATCATATCAGACATGAGTGTATCTTCCAAACGGCTCAAATCGTGGCGCATATCTTCGAGAGACTTAGGACCTTGAGCTACATAACGTAGAATTCGCAGCCGCTGCGGATCATTGACCGCACGAGTTAGCCGTAGCAGAAGCGTAGGCGGTTCTTCCTCGCTCTCCTCGGGGATATCTACCGGATACTGGATCAGAAGTGTGCGGGTATAAAAACAGTATGAATTAATCGGGCGATTATGGACTACCGGAAATAGGACTACTGTATCCAGGTCTTCCACGTGTGGCACGACTAGTCCAGCTGTCGCATATTCAACCAGTGCTTCCGGTTCCATCTTACTCAGCAGCATGCGCTTTTCCGCAGCGTCTTCTTCTGCCAACACACGTAGTTCGCCTTCCAAGGCCCGAAAATAATCACGATCCCACAATCTAAGGAGTGGTGCGTATACCTTACGAATGCGTAAAGATTCTTCAAAGGTTAAAAAAGGGATATGCGGAACGAGCAGCTCAAACATATCTTTATCCGGACCGTGGTCCAAATAAGAGATATAATCAGATATTTCATCCGATGCCGGTCGAAGTAACGCCCAGGCATAGAGTGCGTCATAATCGCTAAAAGGGCAATCCTGAGCTGTAGCAAGCTCAGTACGAACTTCATGTTGTAGTCGTGCATCTACCTTGTCGATCCATTCATGGCCCAAGTCCATATCTTGGACCCACTTTTTAGTCACATAGGCCATGAAGCTGCCGAGCAATTCATAAATTGGAGAAGTGTCTATTTTAATTTGATAACTCATGGAACCAATGCCTCCTATTCTGTCTTCTAGCCCAGAGCGGTGAACGTAATTAAGCCCGTCCATAAGCAAAACATGAGCATTTTAATAATTGCTCACTTATTTATTATGGCTTGTTCTGCCAGAGATTGTCCACTATAATATGAAATAGTGCGTTGTGACGTGAATGGGTTCGGATTGAACATACGAGGCTCCTTAACCGAAGGAGTCGGATACATACCAGACAAGCTCTTTCCGTAAAATCGTCATCTCAGATGGCGATTTTTTTCTTCTATTCTTTAATACACTAATTACACCTGAATTTGTATATGTGATTTGCCGGTTTTGCAGGACAGCATGGAATACATAGTGATAAGAATTATTATTGATTATGGAATCAAATGCAAATCATTTCTTAACATTGATTTTAATTATTTTATTTGTCCGATCAGGAGGAGCTAGGATGTCGTCGTCGTTACGGGTTCATTATTTTATTTTAATTGCTGTTATTATTGTTGCCGGATTATGCCAAGGTTTATTATTACCTATTCTGTCTATCTCGTTGGAACAAATGGGAGTTTCATCTTCACTAAACGGAATGAATGCGGCTGCCCTGTATATTGGTTCATTCGCAATGACGTTGGTGGCAGAACGGACATTGGGGTGGTTAGGGTTCAAAAAGCTGATGGCCGGAGGGCTTGTGCTAGTGCTCGTTACGCTGCTGCTATTCCCGCTAATCCCTGATATTCGGGTATGGTTCATACTGCGTCTGCTAGTAGGTATTGGTGACAGTGCGTTACACTACTCTGCGCAGCTATGGATATTGCTGGTGACTCCAGCAGAGAAGCGAGGCCGCAACATTTCCTTTTATGGTATGTCATACGGTCTGGGTTTTGCATTAGGACCATTGGGATTATGGCTACTCGATTATGGAATGCTGGTTCCATTCGCTGCGTTGGCCTTATTATGCTTGCTTGTTTTGCTGTTGGTGTTAATTAAGCTGCCGGACTCCAGACCGGAGAGGCTGGAGTCCGAGGCTCGTCCCACTCAAAGATTTCGTCGCAGCTACAGCTGGGCATGGTACGCTCTTTTACCTGCATTTCTATACGGCTATATGGAAGCGAGCCTGAACAGTAACTTTCCAGTCTATGGCCTGCGTATTGGCTTTCATACCGATGAAATCGCCGCCTTGCTGCCGTTCGTCAGTTTGGGAGGGTTAGTGCTGCAGCTACCGCTAGGGATATTGAGTGACCGTTGGGGACGTAAAAAGGTGCTAATGAGCGTAGGTATAGCAGGGGGAATGACCTTTATGTTGCTACCTTGGAGCGGCAATCATTTTATGTTCACTTTGATATTGCTGACTCTAGCAGGTGGTTTAGTAGGCTCCTTTTTCTCCCTCGGTTTGGCCTACGCCGCTGATCTGTTGCCCAAATCATTTTTAGCAGCCGCGAATGTACTGGCATCCTTTCATTTTAATCTGGGAAGTGTGATCGGACCTAATATTAGCGGAGGGTTGCTGGACTTTGGAACTCAAGGCAGTATGTTTCTTGTCCTTGGAGGTAGTTACGTTGTTTTCGGATTGTTAGGTTTGTTTTCCAGAAAAAGAGTAACGGCGGTTTAAAACTGCGGTTTGCATGGTATTTGTTTCACATTTACTATAAAATATAAACAGTATTGATGGCGCGCAAAGGGGAATCACTTAGATGATTAAAATTCGGAAGCTGACCAAGCAAGTGGGGCCTGAACGGACCCAGCTACTTCGAGGAATTGATGCTGAAATTCATCAGGGCGAATTCATTGCCATAGTGGGGCCAAGTGGAAGCGGCAAAACAACGCTGCTTCGCTGTCTTGCTTTACAAGAGCCATGGGATGAAGGCAGTTTAATTGTAGGTGGCAATGATGTGCTGAAATCCGGGTGGACGGGCAAGAAGAAAATAAAGCGGGAATGGGCATACCTGGAGCAAAACCCGCATCTAAATATGAATCGAACCGCTCTTAAAAATGTGCTCATTGGCAGATCCGGTCAAACTCCAATGTGGAGAATGGTGACGGGTATGGTGCGTTCCGACGATTATATGGGAGCGATGGACGTACTGGAGGATCTGGGTCTGCTGGATAAGGCGCATGATAAATGTGACAAGCTCAGCGGTGGCGAGCGGCAGCGGGTAGCGACTGCGCGTGCTCTCGTGCACGGAGCTAAAGTTATTTTAGCTGATGAGCCTGTAAATGGACTTGATCCAGCTTCGGCAGCGCATGTATTGGAGACCTTTCGCAAGCTGTGTTCTGACGAGCGGGTGACGATCATGACTGTATTGCCGCTGGAAATGGCTGAACGCTTTGCTTCCCGTATATGGGGGTTGAATGATGGTGAATTGGTGTTTGATATTCAGGGAAGACGATTGACACAAGCAGAAAAGAACAAATTGTGAAGGGGACGGCAAGAGAAGTGAATATAATGCTGTTAAGAATGGTGGCTGGCTGCTGTTCCTTGCTGCTCCTTGCTGGATTTTTAAGCGGCTGTAATGTTATTAGCGATCCCATTTCGCTGATGGAGACACCGACGATGTCTGACGAGAAACAGCAGTTGAATGGTGCAGTGAATACGCAGCTAGGGGCGGTACAGCCTTTAAGGCCGAATGACCCAGATGACCCGACACCAATTCGGACGGGTGATCTGAACAATGATGGCACAGACGAAGCAGTGCTCTTTTATGAAACACCAGATGAGAGCGTAAAAATACATGGTGCCTTGTTTGAAGATCAGGGCGGAACGTGGGTAAAGAAGCTGACGTTTGATGGGGAAGGCACTGTGCTGGAGTCATTTAAGCTCGTGGATTTAACGAATGATGGAACACTCGATATTGTAGCGGGTTTTTCCAGCGGAGATAGTGGCGATGGCGGGGATCAGAAGGGACTCATCGTGTATTCCTATACCGGAGGAACTCTGGAGAAAATATATGCTACAGGTTATACGGACTTCGTCGTAGATGATTTTAACCATAACAAGATGGACTTGAACGGGGATAATTTGAATGATTTGACGATTATCACGCTGCGACGTAATGAATTCTTTACTGTTAAAACGTTTCAATTCAGTGGGGGAACCTTTAAGGAAATCGGATCGTTGGATTTGGACAGTCAGGTCTTAAGTGTCTATAATGTCGTTGCTGGCAAGGTAGCCGAGGGTAGGCAGGGGATTATTATAGACACCAAAATTGCCCAGACCACTACCGTTTCCAATGTTATTGTGATGGATCACGGCAAGCTCAGGAAGCTTAATCTTATGGATGTCACCTTCAAGGATGCGACCATCGCCAGTGGTGATGTGGATGGTGACGGCATTCTGGAATTTGGTAATTTGGAGAAGCCTAAAGGTTGGAGTAACAAGCCGCTGGATGAGGTTCCATATTTTGTGTCGTTCTATCAGTGGGACGGGGCGAAAGGGACGCTTTTTAAGCAGCAGCAGTATCGTGATTCTAATGAACAGGTCTACTTCAGATTACCGAAAGAGCTGCATGGCAAGGTGACTATTGATCCGAAAGTTTCGAAGAAGGACAGTTATTTGCGCTTCATTTTGGATGATACAGACAAAACGATAGCGGAAATTAAATTTTTCTCGTTGTCACAATGGGAGCGAAACAACGAAGGTTATAGCCAACTGTGGAGAACGAATGCGCAGGTCATTGGCATTAAGCGATCCAGTGAGCTGGAACCGCGTAAAACCATTAAAAACAAGATGGGGGAAAGGCAGGTAGAGTAGAGTGAGTAAAGTTTTAATCATGGAAGACGAGGAATCCATTCGCAGCTTTATCGTCATTAACTTGAAGCGTAACGGTTTTGAGGTGTTGGAGGCGTCGGAAGGGCATGAGGCTCTGAATATTTTGAACACGGTGCGGGATATTGATATTGCACTGCTCGACGTAATGGTACCTGGTATGGATGGTTTTGAGGTCTGTCGGAGAATCCGGGAAACGAATGAGCGCATCGGCATTATTTTTCTCACAGCGAAGGTACAGGAGCAGGATAAGGTGTATGCCTTGTCTGTAGGGGCCGATGATCATGTGAGCAAGCCTTTTAGCCCGACGGAGCTGATTGCACGTATTCAATCGTTATTGCGTCGGGTGAATGTACATCGTGAAACAGCAGCCAAAGTATCCTTCCAATCCGGACCGTTCACGCTAGATTTGATTGCTAAGCAATTTAAGAAGAACGGGCAGCTGATCGAGTTGACACCGACTGAGTTTTCCTTGATTCAATTTTTTCTCGAAAAAGAAAACACGCCGCTCAGCCGAGATGTTCTACTTGACCACGTATGGGGCAAGGAATATATGGGCGATCCGAAAATTGTGGATGTGAACATCCGACGTCTGCGGCAGAAAATTGAAAACAATCCTTCCGAGCCAGCTTTTTTACAAACAGTCTGGGGACATGGATATAAATGGAAAGGTCAGTCTCAATGATCAAAAAGGGGATTCGCCGACAGATTGTGCTTCACTATTTTTTCGTAGTGTTCTTGGCGCTTCTGTTAGTAGAAGTCATTTTTATGTTTGCACTCCGGTCGTACTATTACGACTCCATTTACAAACATATCGAAAGCCGTATCGAATCGGTAAGTGAATTTGCACCCAAATTCAAAGAGCCGGAACAGTCTTTGCAATCGTATTTGTTAAATACATTTTCTCTGCCCTTCACTGAACTGCAATTGCTCGATGAACAGGGAAATGTAATTGATAACTCGACGAATTTTGCAGCAGATCTAAGTGTGCAAACAAGTGATGTCACACAAGCATTAGCTGGAGATACAGGCAAATGGATCGGAAAGCAACCGAGTACGGGGCAGCAGGTGATGGCGGTATCTCAAAAACTGGACAATATCGTCGGAGACCAGGTGTATGTTATTCGGTATACGACTTCGCTGGAATTGGTAAATGATAAGCTGTTTACGATTACGCTGTTTTCTCTTGGCATCATGGCAGCTGTGCTGGTTATTGTATTTGTAGTCAGCACAGGGCTCGCGAATTCCATTGTTAGACCGATTAATAATATCCGCGATGTATCTGCTCAGATGGCTCAGGGGAGGTTTGATGCACGCATTGAAGGCGATTATCGTTATGAGTTGGGTGAACTGGCTTCGACTCTGAACTATATGGCACAGGAAATTGTCAGAACAAATCAAATCAAGGATGATTTTATTTCATCCATATCTCATGAATTGCGTACTCCACTTACATCTATTAAGGGTTGGAGTGAAACGTTAAATTCTGGCGGATATGACCCGGAAGAGACGAAAATCGGGATGAAGATTATTTCTAAGGAGACCGATCGGCTGATTGGCTTGGTGGAGGAAATTCTCGATTTTTCCAAGTTGGAACAAAATGCCATGAAGCTTGTGATGGGAACGGTGGATCTACGGGAGCTTTTACAGGAAATTATGCTGAACGTATGGGCCAAGGCAGAAATGAAGCAGATAAAACTTCAGCTGGATTCGGAGGAAACGGCATATCTCGTCCATGGAGACGGTAACCGTCTAAAACAGGTGTTTTTGAACATTGTGGATAATGCTATCAAGTTTTCGCATGAAAGTTCGATTATTTTTCTGTCTCTACAACGGATTGATGGCAATATCGAGATATCCGTACAAGATACAGGGATTGGAATTAGTGCTGAAAACCTTGCCAGAGTCAGAGACCGCTTTTTCCAGGTAGACCACCAAAACGGTGGTACTGGACTGGGATTGGCAATCTCGCAACAGTTTATCGAGCGCCATCATGGTCAGATGCTCATCAGAAGTGAACTGGGGGCTGGAACTACCATTACGGTTTCATTACCTGCTCTGCAAGCAGAGCAATCCGTGGAACCATCACAACTTACTGAAGGACAGATTTAAAGCCTACTTATAGGTGTAATTAGAAAAACAGCCAGTCCTCTCAAATCGGGAGGGCTGGCTGTTTTTAATTTGGGGTAACGTTATGAAGTAAAACCTTCGGCACGCAAGCGTGTATTGCGCTCGTAAGCTTCTTTCAGCATACGTGTAGTTTGCGGTCGTACCGCCATTTTACCAAATACCGTTTCATTGGGTCCGATGACCATAATTTCGCCCGGTTTACCTTTAATGACAGCACCATCGCGAATCACAGCACCTTCACCGATAATCGCATGTTCAATATGGACGTTACGTCCAATGCGTGTGTCAGGCATAACGATACTTTCTTTAATGGCTGAACCTTTACCTACCTCGACACCACTAAATACAACGGAGCGTTCTATCTGGCCCTCTACTTGGCAGGAATCATGCAACAAGCTGCCCAATGGTTGTGTTTGACGGTTAGGTACCTTTTGTGCGCTCAACCTCGTGCGGCGTTCACGTGTATACATCGGCCAGTCCTTGCGTTGAAGGTCGATCGCACAATCTTCGTGTAACAAATCCATGTGTGAATCCCATAGGCTTTTAACGGTACCTACGTCCTTCCAGTAGCCCTGGAATTCATAAACGTACAAGGATTCTTGGTCCGCCAACATTTTAGGGATGATATCTTTACCAAAATCATGACTGGATTGAGCATCCTGTGCATCTTCTAACAGGTAATTTCTCAAGTAATCCCATTTGAAAAGGTAAATCCCCATTGAGGCCAAATTACTTTCCGGTTTCTCCGGCTTCTCTGCAAATTCTGTGACACGCAGATCTTCATCGGCACTCATAACACCAAAACGGTGTGCTTCATCCCAAGGTACCTCCATGACAGAAATGGTAGCCGCAGCTCCTTTTTCCTTATGGTAGTTCAGCATTTCACGATAATTCATATAGTAGATATGATCACCGGATAAAATAAGCACATGCTCCGGATTTTGGCTGTCAATATATTCGATATTCTTATGAATAGCATCTGCCGTTCCTAAGTATTCAGCGTTACCTGTGTTATAAGATGGAAGCAGGGTAATTCCCTTGTCATCTGTTTTTGTAAGACCCCATGGTGTTCCATCCCCGATATGTTCGTGCAAGGATTCTGCCTCATATTGCGTCAAGACACCTACAGTATCAATGTCTGAATTTACGCAGTTACTGAGAGGAAAATCGATGATCCGGTAATGACCGCCAAAAGGTACGGCGGGTTTTGCAATCGTTGAAGTAAGGGGAGCAAGACGGCGTCCCTCTCCGCCTGCCAGCAGCATGGCAATGCATTCTTTATTAAACATTTCGTTTCCCTCCCGGTTTAGTTGTCAGTGTAGTACATACATAAACGGTATGGGGTACTCTTGAAACCATAAGGTATATAAGATTCCCCCAAAACTAAGGTTTATTTTTTTCCTAGTCATTTTTCTGTTCAATGTGGCTAGAATGGGGTAATAACTCAAGTCAGCTTTGACCCAAAAGCGAATGCATTACCGATTCATACATTTTTACTTACAAAACATATAAGGGTGGTGACGTGATGACAGACCAAACTCTTCCGCAACAGGCTATTTCATCGGAAGATATTTATTTGTTTCATGAAGGAACGCTTTATCACAGCTACCGATCTTTGGGTTCCCACCTTACTGTGGAGAACGGAGAACAGGGCGTCCGCTTTACGGTCTGGGCTCCTCATGCTCTCCATGTCGGGCTTGCTACAGATCGCAACAACTGGAATGGGGAACAGGATTCCTTATATAGGGTTCCCAAATCCGGTTTTTGGAGTCGTTTTTTTTCGGGGATATCCCAAGGAACTTTTTACAAATACGACATTACGGGTGCAAACGGTGAACGATTTCTGAAAGCAGACCCTTACGCGGTACGTGCTGAAGTGAGGCCAGCAACGGCTTCTGTGGTAGCTTCTATAGATGGTTATGCTTGGAACGATGCGATTTGGCGCCGAAAACGTAGAGCACCTTATGGAAAGCCTCTGCACATATACGAGCTTCATCTGGGCACTTGGAAGCAAAAAGAAGATGGTACGTTTTATACATACAGGGAAATAGCTGAGCTTCTTGTGCCTTATGTGACCGATATGGGGTATACACATATTGAGCTGATGCCGCTGAGTGAGCATCCGTATGATCTTTCCTGGGGCTACCAGCTTACCGGATATTTTGCACTCACAAGCCGTTATGGAGAACCACATGATTTTATGTATTTGGTGGATCGTTGCCATCAGGCCGGAATCGGAGTGCTGATGGATTGGGTTCCAGCCCATTTTGCAAAAGATGCTCATGGATTAAGGCTGTTTGACGGATCGCCCCTGTTCGAATACGCGGATCCGCTGATTGCGGAAAAGCCCGGCTGGGGAACGCTGACGTTTGATTACAGTAAGCCGGAGGTGCGTTCTTTCCTGATATCTAATGCGCTATTCTGGATGGATGTGTACCATATTGACGGCCTGCGCGTAGATGCTGTGACAAGTATGCTACGGCTGGATTTTGAAAAGCAGGACGGTCAATATCGTTTTAACTCTAAAGGAGGCATTGAAAATGAGGAGGCTATTGCCTTCCTTCAACAACTGAATGAAACAGTATTCCGCTATTATCCGTATGCTCTGATGATGGCAGAGGAGTCCAGTGCCTGGCCGATGGTGACTTCCCCGGTAAGCGATGGAGGACTCGGTTTTAATTACAAATGGAATATGGGCTGGATGAACGATACGCTTGATTATATCGAAACGGATTTCGATCAAAGGCCAGAGCGCCATAATTTGCTGACATTCCCCATAGCTTATGCGTACAGCGAGAATTTTACACTGCCGTTGTCGCACGATGAGGTTGTTCATGGTAAGAAGTCGCTGCTTGATAAAATGCCAGGTAGCTATGAGCAAAAATTTTCCGGGCTTCGAGCGCTTCTCGGTTACCAAATCACCTCACCGGGCAAAAAGCTCTTATTTATGGGAGGGGAATTCGGCCAATTCATCGAATGGAAGGATGAAGAGCAGCTTGACTGGTTTCTGCTGGATTATGACAGTCACCGTTCGCTGCACGCTTATACGAAAGCGCTGAATCATTTGTATATTCAGGAAAAGGCGTTATGGGAACTGGATCATTCGTGGGATGGATATCAGTGGATTGAAGCGGAGGACCGTGGGCAGAGCGTAATTACGTATTTACGTAAAGGTAAAAAGCCGGGAGATACACTGGTCGTGCTAATTAACTTTCAGCCCGTGCCCAGAGAGAACTACCGAATTGGGCTGGAAAAGGCCGGGAGTTATATCGAACTGCTGAACAGTGATCATAAGGACTTTGGGGGAAATGGCCAGCTAAATACCGGAGTGATACGGACCGCCTCCATTCCTTGCCACGGACAGCTTCACAGCTTGGAGGTGACCATACCACCCTTAAGCATCGTTGTACTCAAGAAAGCGCCTCGGAGGCCTAAAAAAGCAGATTAAACACATAAGGAGGAAGCACATATGAACATTTTGTTTGCGGCAGCAGAAGCACATCCATTTATTAAAACAGGCGGGTTGGCTGATGTCATTGGCGCATTGCCGAAGGCACTTCGTCAGGCGGGGTGCGACGTCCGAATCATTTTACCTAAATATGCGGGGATTCCCGATACTTATAAAAAGTCTCTGCGTCCGGTAGCGGTGAAGCAAGTAGCCGTAGGCTGGCGTAATCAATATTGCGGAATAGAGGAACTGACATTAGACGGAATCAAGGTTTATTTTATAGACAATGAGTATTACTTCGGTCGTGACGGTATTTACGGTTATATGGATGATGGCGAACGTTTTTCCTTTTTTAACCGGGCGATTTTAGAAATGCTGCCTGAACTGAACTTTCGGCCGGATATTTTGCATTGTCATGATTGGCATACGGCAATGGTTCCGCTGCTTCTGAATGCCGATTATCGACATTTGCCCTTCTACAGCGATATTCGCACGGTGTTTACGATACATAATCTGCTGTATCAAGGGGATTTTCCATATGAGGTCTTAACTGAGCTGCTCAACCTGGATGGAAGCTATTTCACCCCCGAGGGTGTGGAGTATCATGGCAGACTGAATTTTATGAAAGGTGGGCTTACGTACTCGGATCATGTCACGACCGTGAGTCCAACCTATGCAGAGGAGATTCAAACAGAATTTTACGGATACGGGCTGGAGGGTCTGCTTCGTAAATTGGGAGATCAGGGTCGCTTAACAGGGATTGTGAACGGAATTGACACCAAAAGCTACAATCCTGCCACGGACAATCGTATTTATACGAAGTACCGCACGAGTCTGACAAAGAAAAAGGAAAACAAAATTGGCCTGCAAAAGGAGTTGGGTCTGCCGGTGCGGCCAGACGTACCTATGATTGCCATGGTAACCCGGCTTGTAGATATGAAGGGGCTAGATCTGGTAACGAGAGTGCTTGATGAAATCCTGTATTATGATGATATCCAGTTTGTCGTGCTGGGAACAGGGGATCCGGCTTTTGAGCATTGGTTTCGTGAGGCAGCGGGACGCTATCCACTGAAAATGTCGGCGCAGCTCGCTTTTAGCGAACCTCTGTCACGAAAAATATATGCGGCAAGTGATATGTATCTTATGCCATCAAGGTTTGAGCCTTGCGGGATCAGCCAACTGCTGGCGCTTCGTTATGGAAGTATCCCTATTGTGCGAGAAACAGGGGGTCTTAACGATACTGTGCAGACTTACAATGAGTCCACAGGGGAAGGAAACGGATTTAGTTTCACGAACTACAATGCACATGATATGCTGAACACTATTCGTCGTGCTGTTCATTTTTATCGCCAATCTGAGCATTGGTCGAAACTTACACAGACGGCTTTTGCAGGAGAATATAGTTGGGATGTTTCAGCTAAAGCGTATATGGATATTTACCATTTGCTAACAAAGACGGACTGAACAGAGTAGGAACACCATAGTCATGTTAATGAAAAAGGGAATCCCTTTAGCCAGTGTTTGGCTGAGGAATTCCCTTTTTGCTATGATCAGTCGCCCCCGCCACCACAGCTGCTTCCACATGAAGAGCCGCTGCTACACGAAGAATGACTACCAGAATCGCCTGAATCATGGTGAGAAGAGCCTCCATGATGAGAACTGTCATGGGAGGAATGATGGTGCGAGTGATGTGTATCCCAGTTCGAGCAACCGCTTGCCGAGCTACAGCCGGATGAGCTAGCTAATGCGGCATTACCTGTAGCATCAGGGTGCATGTGTACGGCAAATTGTTCAGGTTGATACCATGAATACCACACAACAGCTAATAATAAATAGTCGACCTGTAAATAGTTGACCTTAGGCAATTGCTTCCCCTCAGGATCATCCACCGCTTTATTCACCCGGTCGCGCAGATGTTGTACAATCTTATGAACCGCTTGTTGGGCCTGCTGTGAAATGGCTGTATTCTCCTGTGTATTCCAGCGGTCACCTGCTGGCTGCGCCGAAGTTGCGAGTTTATAATAGCGCGAAAGCTCGTCGTTCGGTAATGGATGATTAAAAAAAGTACCCCACAAACTGGCGCTATAGCGGTTCCAGCCAAAGCATTCCACATACAACCAGTCAAACCACGCCCGCTCCTCAGGCATCGGCTTAGAGCCGCCGGAATGGGGCACATGGTGAAGCATACGACCAAAAAAAGCTTCCGAGAATTGCTGATATTCGCGGGTAAACATCAACATTTCGTGCCATAATTCATCCACATCACTACTGAACATAGGCACTCTATTCATAATCGCGCATAGCATAAAATATCGTTTTAGCTCATGCCAGCGCCAATCATATTCTTGGTCCGTCAGCTCTGGGTGGGCTTCCATTACACGACTCCTTACGCAATGAGCATAGGAGGCGGGAATGGATTGCTCCAGTAGCTGCATCAGCTCTGTAATCTCTGGATGACGCTCCTGCGCAATGGACGAAGGAGAAGGGGAACTGAGGAAAAAAGCATTCCGGCGCCGTGTTTTTCTGTTTCCCCGGTTCCTGCGTATTGCACGGAATATAAACCAAAAAATGATGAGGTCCACCACAATAAACAACGTCCAAAAGCTGCTCATACTATCCATGATGGCTGGCTGCTCCTTTCTGAAAGAACACGGAATTAAGATTTAGCTTTCGTTATTCAGCAGAGAGAATTCTTTTTTTATTTGGGCTAGCAGTTCAGGATTCGTGATTACATCGCAAGCAGTCCATGCCAAGGTTCTCGCAGCCAGCAGCATTCCTTCCATGGCCCGGTCCTGCATCGCCAAATCGCGGAATTCTGGTGTATGCAAGGCATGCTTCTCGTCAATAACTTGAATGTACGGATGGATAGCAGGGCAATGAAGCGATACATTTCCGATATCCATGGAACCGTGATCTTCACCTTCCGTTATATCTTCTTGCGAAATGCCAGCCTGCACCAAATTTGCGGTAAATGCATCGGAAAGTACACGGTTCGTGACCATTTCATCATAAGATGTCTCATAATTGGAGGTCTCCAAACGACACCCGGCCTGTAAAGCAGCTCCTTCAGCAATTTGAATAACACGGCGAGTCAGCGGGTTCAGTTCTTGACGTGTAGCGGCCCTCACATAAAATTGGGCTGAGGCGTAATCAGGAATAATATTGGCTGCTTGCCCACCCTGATTAATGATCCCATGGATACGCACTGTACTTTTTACTTGTTGACGGAACGCATTGATGCCATTGAACGTTTGAATTACAGCGTCCAGCGCGTTAATGCCCTCGTGCGGGCTGGCAGCCGCGTGGGCGGATTGACCAAAAAATTCGAATTGTACAGCATCAATCGCCAGCGATTTGCCTGATTTTTCGTAACAGTCATAAGGATGCGTCATAAGTGCTATGTCGCAATCATCAAACAACCCGGCAGCGGCCATCGGGACCTTTGCACCGCGTGTTTCTTCGGCAGGTGTGCCATATACCCGTACTTCTCCACCGGTTTCGTCGATGATCGACTTGAGGCCGACGGCAGCACCTGTACTCATCATACATATCAAATGGTGCCCACAGGCGTGTCCTAGACCTTTCAGAGCGTCATATTCTGCCAGAAAAGCGACAACCGGTCCGGGTTTTGCAGATTTGTAAGTTGCAATAAAGGCTGTTTCTATGCCCAATACGGGTGCCTGGACCTCAAAACCGTGAAAAACCAGTTCTTCTTTTAAACGGGCAGCGGCCAGAAATTCCTCGTTACCAAGTTCAGGATTTGCGCCAATATATAACGAAATGTCCTTAAACCGTGGGGCATGCTGCTCAATTGTCTTTTGAATGGTCTGCTTAAAATCCATGCTGAAAACTCCTTTATATAAACTGTAATGTAGGTACTGCGTTAGGTATGCTGAAATTGTACTATAACATTCATTGCATAATCATGCATATTCATTTATAATGACACAATCTTATTTATTATAAAGAATTTAAGGAGAGAAAAAAAGATTGAAAAAGGCATATCGTTTTACCGCCCTGGTTTTGTCGGCGGTTATCTTGCTGTTGACTGGCCTTCCCATGCTCACTGCATACGGAACGGAAGCAAAGCCACAGAAAAAACTTGTAGTGGGCATGAGTGCCGACTTTCCGCCGTATGAGTTTCATAAAGTCATTAACGGTAAGGATACCATTGTTGGGTTCGATGTGGATATCGCCAAAGAAATCGCCAAAGATTTGGATGCGGAGATGGTCCCTGAGGACATGAGTTTTGACTCTTTGCTGCCTGCTTTGCAAAGTGGTCGTGTAGACTTGGTACTGTCCGGTATGACACCGACGGATGAGCGGAGAAAGAGCATTGATTTTTCAGATGTATATTATCGCTCCAAGCAAGTCATTATGGTACGTCCAGAGGATAAAGACAAATATCCTACGATGGATACTTTGAAAGGCGAGAAGATTGGTGCACAAAAAGGGAGTATTCAGGAAGAAATTGCTCAAAAAGTACCCAATGCCACTGTAACCTCACTGGACAAAATATCCGATCTGGTACTCCAGCTGCGGACCCAGCGTATCAACGCTGTTGTGATCGAAGATACGGTTGCTAAAGGATACACGTTAGATGGTACCGTAACACTTGCCAAGGCGGTGCCTGAGGATGCCGGAGCAGAAACAGCAGTAGGTATACGCAAGGGGAACGCAGAATTGCTTGCCTCTGTAAATAAAACGTTGGCTCGCCTGAAAGCGGACGGGTCGATTGAGAAGTTTTCCACAGAAGCGAGCGCGCTCTCTGCAGATCGACAGGTTTCTTCTAATAACATCGTAGATATTTTTTGGAAATACCGCAGTTTTTACGCTACGGGTATCGGCTACACTCTGTTGCTGTCTGCACTCGGAGTACTGTTTGGATTTATCATTGGTCTGATCGTATCCTTGCTGCGGATGAGCGGTATACGCATCATTGAGTGGTTAGGTACCACTTATGTGGAGATCCTGCGTGGCACACCTATGCTGGTACAACTTATGATCATTCACTACGGGGTTGCTTTGACGCTGGGTGTCAATTTTACCCCACTCCAGTCTGGTATAATCACATTGTCTCTGAATAGTTCAGCATATCTGGCTGAAATTTTCCGGGCAGGTATCCAGGCAGTAGACCGTGGACAGATGGAGGCTGCTCGTTCGTTGGGTATGGGACGCGGTAAAGCTATGCGTCATGTCATTTTGCCGCAAGCGTTTAAATCTATTTTGCCTGCTATCGGTAATGAGTTTATTACGATCATTAAAGAATCCTCCATTATTTCGACCATTGGGATGGTGGATATTATGTATCAGGCCCAGGTCATTAAGAACATCACCTACGAAGGATTAAGTCCGTTCGTAATCGCAGCCGCTATTTATTTTGTAATGACATTCAGCTTGTCTAAGCTGCTGGGTTTATGGGAAAGGAAGTTGAGAGCCAGTGATCACCGTTAAACAACTGCGTAAATCGTTCGGTAAGAATGAAATTTTAAAAGGCATTGATATAGATATTGCCAAAGGTGAAGTTGTCGTCATCATCGGCCCCAGTGGTTCGGGGAAGAGTACGTTTTTGCGTTGTATGAATCTGTTGGAACAGCCTACAGACGGGGAGATTTTATTTGAGGGCGAGCCGATTACAGCTCGTGGCCATAATATTAATGTAACCCGGGAGAAGATGGGGATGGTGTTCCAGCATTTTAATCTTTTCCCGCATAAAACAGTGTTGCAGAACCTGACACTTGCCCCAACACAGGTTAGAAGACAGTCAGGGAAGGAAGCGGAAAAAATTTCGCTAGAACTCTTGCGTACCGTAGGGCTTGAGGATAAGAAGAATACCTATCCGAACCAGCTATCCGGAGGACAGAAGCAACGTATTGCGATTGCGCGTGCTTTGGCCATGCAGCCGCACGTAATGCTGTTCGATGAGCCGACTTCTGCATTGGACCCTGAAATGGTTGGAGAGGTTCTGGATGTAATGAAGAAGCTCGCCGAAGGCGGCATGACAATGGTAATCGTGACGCATGAAATGGGCTTTGCCCGCGAGGTAGGCGATCGAATTATCTTTATGGATAACGGTCAAATTGTAGAGCAAGGTACACCAGAGCAGGTATTTGGCACTCCAAGCCATGATCGCACCCGTGATTTTCTTGCCAAAGTATTGTAAGAAAGTGCTGATATAATCTATAAAAAAAGGCCCTCCGTTTGACGGAGAGCCTTTTTTCTTTTTGTCACCATTTCCCCATACTTTCGTAACAAATATCGATTTCTTGATGACAAAATTGTAATGAGTATAGTATGATATTCAAGGTTACCAACATTTTCATGCGGATAAGGTTACAAAATTGTGATATTATGCAGTAAGCCAAAACTTACCGGGACAGCATGCGGTTAAGACAAACACTGAATGCTGGGTCCAAACTATGGGAAGTGCGGGGGACGTAACAACGGCAGTCATTCCGATACGTCATAAGACGATGTGGAATATGCCTAGGGGTGAATTGCACAAGCATAGGGCTTCTCCTGAGTCCGAATCCGACAGCTAACTTCGCAGGCATAACAGAGGAGGTACATATCTTTGAAACATCTAAAACATATTGGTAAAACGATGAAATTTGCGGTGCTTGCCGCAGCTATTGCAGGGCTGACACAGACAGCTGGAGTAGCGGCTGCTGCTTCGCTTCACACTGCCAAAGAGGGCGATACCTTCTTTTTGCTTGCTCAACGTTATGGGGTATCGGTAGACGAGCTAACGAAGGCGAACCCAAACATTGCTTCCAACAATATATATGCAGGTCTGCAAATTAAGGTGCCTGGCGAAAAAAGTGTGAAGGCAGCTTCGGATTCGAAGCCGCAGCTTCTTACGGAGAAAGCACCAGCGAATGAGGGGCCAACGATTGAAGCGTGGGGCAAAACATTCAACTATAGCAAAATAGTTGACGTTAAGGCTTCAGCGTATTCTGCCGCAGCCGACGAGAATGGTAAATGGGGAGCAGTGGACTACTACGGCAATCCGCTTAAACTAGGTACAATTGCGGTAGACCCGAACGTCATTCCGATGGGCACGAAAGTGCTGGTTACAGGCTATTCCCACCCAGGTTTGCCGGATCATTCTTTTGTAGCTGTCGCTCGCGATCAGGGCAGCGCCATTACAGGAAAGCGGATTGATATCTTTATTCCAGGCAACAAATCATTTGTGAACGACTTTGGATTTCAAAATGTGAAGCTGTACGTTATTGATAAATAGCATTGTACGTATATACGATTTAATTAAACATAATATATATTATGTAAACTTAATGCCTGTATCCTACCGCATATAACTAGGTCGGACTCTTATCAGGTCTTATCCATAAAAAAAGGCTGTCTTGACGAGCAGAAAACTTCTGCTGGTAAGACAGCCTTTTTACGTTGCTTTAGCTTGTAGCTCAATCATAAACATATGGTTATTTCCGTTCCGATGTGTGGAGTAGCCGGGGGACTGTCACAAATTTGTAGCCCTTAGCTTTTAGAGAGTGAATTAGACCCGGCAGAGCTTGGACAGTGCCTTGCAAGTTGGAACTTTGACCTCCACCTGCGTGCATTAAAATAATAGAGCCAGGCCCGGTAGCTGGGATCACATTGCGTTGAATTTGTGTTTTACTTAATCCCTTCCAATCGAGAGAGTCTACATTCCAATTGACAATCATATAGCCATGACGACGTGCCCATTGGATTTGAGGCTCCGTGATTTCGCCGTAGGGTGGACGGATCAACTTGGGGCGAAAACCTGCGCTGGCCTGTAAAATACGTTCTGTTTTTGTAATCTGGTTGCGAAATCGTTCGGGTGTGGCCTTCCTAAAATCCGGATGAGTATAGGAATGGTTTCCTATAGCATGGCCTTCACGGATAATACGGCGTATGATCCCCGGATGCTTTTCCGCACGGTGACCGACGATGAAAAAGGTGGCTTTGATGCCATTGGCGTGTAATACGTCCAAAACCTGCGGCGTATACCTAGAATCGGGCACATCATCAAAGGTTAGGGCAATTTGGCGGGTGTGTGGGCCGCACATTTTAAAAATGTCCGCATGTTTTTTTCGCAGCATTGCTAATGTAGGAGTTGCTCGATCTGTGCTCTGATGTACAGAAGAAGCAACAGCTGTTTCCTTGGGATGGGGCGTTCCGGTGTTGGGAGGCGCATCCGCGTGAACGGGTAAACTTGAGAATGCTAGTAACAGTGCCAAGCATGGCAACACTCCCCTGTACGGCATATGTATCCCCCCTTTCCCGTGCAGTGGTACCTAGTGGTGCTCTCGACTATTATGTACCTGTCCTATTAAAAATATGCTGTTAACCAAGTTCGGCTCATAAACGAATGGAAAGAAGCCCACGATGAAACGATTATCAATGAAGATGATGGAGCTAAACGTACATATTCTCTTAAACATGACCGATAACAGGAGCATTTTCGCAAGTTTTAGCCTTACAACGAATTCGGTATACTAGTGACAGCTGGTGTATAATGGGGATGCAATTCATAATTATACAGACATGGAATTGAAGGAAGGATGGATAAAAGTGACCGACTTGTTTACTCCTTATCAATTAAAGGGGCTTTCTTTAAAAAATCGGATTGTCATGCCCCCGATGTGCCAATACAGCGTGGAGGCCAAGGACGGAAATCCAACGGAATGGCATCATGTCCATTATGTGAGCCGGGCAGTAGGAGGCACTGGACTTATTATTGTGGAAATGACAGCGGTCCATCCAGATGGACGTATTACGGATCGTGATTTGGGTATTTGGAGTGACGAACATATTTCTGCATATCGTAAGATTGTAGAGGAAGTCCACAAGTATGGTGCCAAGATTGGTATTCAACTAGGCCACGCTGGACGCAAGGCTGAAGATGCTGAGCAACCTGTGGGTCCGTCCACGATTCCTTTTAGCGAACGCTTTAAAAAGCCGCACGCCTTAAAGACAGTTGAAGTCAGGGAACTGGTTCAGGCATACAAAGAAGGCGCACGCCGCGCGATGGAAGCCGGTTTTGATACGGTTGAGATACATGGCGCTCACGGCTATCTGATCCATCAATTTCATTCGCCTTTAACAAATACCAGAGAAGATGAATATGGACAGGATTTGTCACTGTTCGGTGTTGAGGTCATACATGCTGTTAAAGAGGTTCTTCCTGCTGACATGCCTGTGCTTATGCGGATATCTGCCAAAGAATACGTCGAAGATGGATATAACGTGGAATACATAACAGGCGTAGGGGAACGATATCGTGATGCAGGTGTGGATATTTTCCATATCTCTTCTGGTGGTGAGGGTCCGATTGGTTCTGGCGGAGGCCCGTCTGCGCGTGCCGGCTATCAGGTGGATTTGGCTCATACCATCCGTGAAAAGCTGAATGTACCTGTGATTGCTGTTGGCTTACTGGATGATTATGAGGACGCCCGCCGGGTTGTTCAGCAGAAAGAAGCTGATCTGGTAGCAATAGGCCGTGCCATGCTGCGTGATCCCTATTGGGCGCTGCATGCATCGCGGGAGCTAAAAGTACAGGCCGACATCCCAGAGCCTTACTTGCGCGGTTTTTAGATATTTTTGAAACCCTCTTTGCAAAGCTTGCGTAAACATGTGTACAGAGCTTAAAATTTAAGCATTCAACTCTAGGAGGAACTTCACATGTCTATTTTCAAACGATTAAGAGATCTTACGATGTCCAACATTAACGCCATTATCGACAAGGCAGAAGATCCAATTAAAATGACGGATCAATACATTCGTGATATGCAAGAGGACCTGGAAGATGCAGAGAAAGCGGTAGCCGCTCAAATTGCTATTGAAAAGAGGTTCAAACAGCAATACGAAGAACAGGCTGCTTTGGTAAAGAAACGTGAAGAACAGGCACATACCGCTGCAAAAGCACAAAATGTAGATCTGGCCCGTCGTGCGCTGGAAGAAAAGAAATCTGCTGAACAAAAAATGAACGAGTTCAAAGCTGGTTACGAACAGAACAAAGCTGCAGCCGATAATCTACGTGGCAAGCTGGATGAAATGCGCAGACAGCTGACAGAAATGAAAAACAAGCGCGAAACACTGGTTGCCCGTTATAATGCAGCTAAAGCGCAAACCGAAATTAACAAAGCTATGAACGGTTTTAGCTCTGATACGGCAACTGCCGGATTGAAGCGTATGGAAGAAAAAATGCTGCAAGCAGAAGCACGTGCCGAAGCGAGCAACGAAATGTCCTCTAAGGAAAAATCGTTGGATGAGGAGTTCAAAGAGCTGGATAAGAAAAGCGCCGTGGACGATGAGCTTGCCGCTTTGTTAAAGCAATACGAAAATAAATAAGAACATTTAGCAATGCCACCAAGTGTGATTGCTCAGGAAGCGAAGGAGAAACGTTTCTCCTTCGCTTTTCCCTGCCTGGAGGCGCAAAACATTATATGAAGGTCAAGAAGATGTGGAGGATGGTATGAAATGCATTTTTTAGAAACGATGAAAGCAATGCTTGTATGGACTGGTGCGGGGGCTATTTTGATTTTCGCATTAATGTATATCGACTCTTTATTTACGAAGTATAAGGATTTTGCCGAAGTGAAAGCTGGAAATATGGCCGTAACGGTACGAATGATTATGAAGCTGGTTGCACAAGGCTATATTTTGTCGGGCTCTATCGCTACAGCTAATAATTTGCTCGAAGCGCTTGTGTATTCTGTGATCGCCTTTGTCATCCTGCTTGTTTTGGAAGTTATTGTACGTCTGCTGTTGCGGTACTGGGCTCAGTTTGATCTGGATAAAGGTACACAGGAAGGTAAAATTGGTTTCGGTCTGTTTTCAGGAGCGCTTCATCTGGTTGGCGCCTTGATCATTACAGCATGCTTCTAGGCTAAGAAAGGCAGGAATATAACCATGGGTGTGTGGAAACGAATTTCAAATCTATTTGCTAAGCCGGAGCCGCCAAAAGCAGAGAAAAGCATGCTTCACTTAAATCCAGGTGATATCTGTGAAGTGTCGCTTGTTACCTATGAAGTGGTAGGTCGTGTACATAATCGTGCCCGGAATGCCGTTGTTTTGACGCTTCAGGATGGTAATCAAGTCAGTTATCTTCATATTGAGGAACGGGAAACACTGCAATTCGGACTATATCAGGCCATCGACGGCAGACTTGACAACCCCGAGGAAGTGCCGACCATTTTAGAGCTGGATGATACAACGTACCATTTGGAGGAGCAGTATTCTGGGCATGTTACCGTCATTGGCCGTACTCCTTTCCGACAGGGTGGAGAGCAGCATGTTTGGCAGTACCAGTCTGATGATTATCATCGGTTGCGGGTAGAGTGGCAGGACGGTCGCTTTATGCTTTATGAAGGAGAAGAAGTGATTACCGGAGACGTCAAGGTTATTCGGGCAAGCTAGGAGAGGGTTACACATGAGCAAACGCACCTGGCAGTATGCATTAAAGATCATGGTGGCGCTGAGCTTGTTCGTATCCGTATTAAGCGGCTGCGGCGCGCCAAGTGTAAAAGATACGTATCCGCTGGAATCGGTTAGTGGCAGCGGAGACTCGACCTCGTATGTATACCGGGCAGCTGGTAAGACAGTCCCGGAAGTAGCGGAGGAATTGAAAGAACAGCGTACACCGGAACAAATGTCACCGCAGAGCAATGAGCGGATGTTTCTGGTATATAGCGATGAGTGGTACCATTTGCAGCAAGATCCAGCTAAGAAGGAAGATACACTCATTGAAATTGACAGTAAAAAGTATGTCGAACAAAATTACAGTTCAAGCTTTCTAAAAGGATACTTAACCGCAACTGTGCTGGATGCTCTGTTTGATTCGTTGCGTGGTTCAGGCTCCTATCGAGGCTACTCCAGCAGAGATGTATACCGACCTTCTCAGGGTCAGTATCGTGCTCCTACGGTGCAGGAGAAAAAGGCGATTCCGCCGATTACGGTGGAGCGGAAAGGTTCGGTTACTCGTAGAGGAAAGAACTCGGATTCTAGCGTTGGGTCAAGCGGAAGTTTGTTCGACAGAGGGTCCAGCAGTTCACCGAGCAGAGGCTCGATTTCACGTGACCGGAGCGACAGCGGCGGTTCCAGCATATTCGATTCGCCGCGTAGATCTTATAGTAAGCCCAAAACACGTAGCGGTTCAGGTAAAATCAGCCGACGAAGTCGACGATGACGGGTATCGTCAATTTATTTGAAAACAAAAGATTCGCGGAACTGTGGTACTGATGCACAGTTCCTTTTTTTATTTTTAGAGATGACGTTGGTGATCATCTAGCGGCACAGCCATCAAGTAGAAGTGGACAGATAAGGGAAAGCAGCCGCAACCTACACCTTTATGGATATAATAATGTAGAGATAATCAAAACTCTGTTTGATTGAAGGGATTAAAATTTAAATGGTACTATCTATTTCTTGGCCAGATCTTTCACAAAGACCATTTAATCTAATGGTGGAACGAAAAATGGAGTGTTCTCCGAATGTCCTGTATCAGGCGTGGACGAAGCAGTTTGACAGTTGGTTTGCAGCCCCAGGATCAGTATTAATGGAGGCTGAAGTGAACACGACCTTCTTTTTCGAAACGCATTTTGAAGGGAAGCGTCATCCACATTACGGAAGATTTCTAAGACTTGAGCAAAACAGACTTATTGAGCTGACTTGGGTTACTGGCGAAGGCGGCACCAAGGGAGCTGAAACAGTGGTCACCGTTGAGCTTAAACCTCGCGGTAATGGCACGCATCTTTACTTAACGCATGCAGGTTTTCCAGATGAGAATTCAAGGAACCAACATGAGCAGCTTGGCCGCTTGTAATTGAGCAGCTCGACAAAAGGATGATGCCAGATAGATAATTCAGAAGGTTACAGGCTAAAATTGCAACAAGAGGGCGATTTTAAAATCGTTCTTTCCATATTTTTTGACGATAAAAATAAATATTTACCTTACATAAAAACAAATATTACCAGTTTACTAGATTATTTCATTGCCACATCTATTAGTAAAATATACAATTACAACAGGCGAAATAAGAGGATGGTGTATCTGTGTTATCTGCTTTTTTATATATATTACTTGGTGTATTCGATGCTTTGGCCGCTGTTATTTTGGTCTTAAGGCTTTATATGCTTCCCGTGAGGGAATATCGCACAAAAATATTATTCTATGCAATTGGCATAGCTTTGTTTTCCTTTCTAATGAGGGAAGTTATAGGCTTGCCTAAATTAGATTTGCCGCTTCAGTATTTGTTAATGGTTATCTTTTTTAGATTCGGTTTAGGGATCAAAACCCATCTAGCAGCTTTTTCTGCTGGTTCAGGTCTAACGGCCTACATTAACCTACAACTTTTTGTATTTCTGTTTGCGTATTTTTTTGGAGTAGCAGAACCAGGTGCTATTAATCATACTTCTGGCTCTTCTATTTACGTTATTCAGTTATCTTCTATTATTATTGCGTGTTTTATTTCTTATATAATGGGAAAATATAACTTTGGTTTCTCGTTTATAATTCAGCCTCCACATGATTTTTTAAGAGTTGAAAATTACTTATCATCCCTAAATAAGCTGTTGATTCTAGGTGCTATAATTTCAGCTGTCACCATTTTTATTACTTTGTATATGCTCTATAGTTCAAACACCATAGGATTGCTATCCATTTCATTGCTTACTTTCGGCGTGTCGTATTTCTTTTCAGAGAGAGGAGATTATGAGGATGCTAGAAGCGCTATCACGGTACATCGCAACGGAAATAAAAAAAGCTGATCCTGATGGTCCAACAAGTGTAGAAGTGATGGAATATGCGCTTGGTATAAAAATTACCGAAGTATCTTCGATACTAATGGTTGCGATTATTGCTTGGATGACTGGGCATTTTTGGGGGGCGTTATTAGCTCTAGTAACTATCATGTTTGTAAGAAAATTTTCAGGAGGGGCACACTTCAGTAATCTTACATTTTGTGTCTGTTTTACAACGGCAATATGTGTAACTATACCTCTCGTCACTTTAAATTTATCAACGATTTTGATTATTAATGCTTGTTCAGTATTAGTGTTTTTAGTTTATGCACCCAATCATTTTATTTATATTCATAAGACCAATAACCACAAATATTATAAAACGGTATGTGTTTTGATTTGTGCGGTGAATTTTTTAGTACAATCCCACATAATATGCTTAGCTTTAGCTATTCAAGCATTCAGTATTCTTCCTTTATGGAAAGGAGGTGAACGAAAATGGATAAGAAATTGGCGAGAGCTTTAAATTTAAGACTGGGAAAATATGCTAACGAATCTACCAAAAACGAAAAAACAGTATTTGGCGCTAAACCGATACCGGCAGAGCTCAAGAAAAAAGAAAAGAACTGATTATGTACCGCGTTACTCTAGACATTGTTTTTATACGATCGGGCTAACCGCACAGGCTTGTAAGGAAGCTTTTTAGCTGTGAGATTGAAGGCCTGGTACGATTCGAAGCTTCACTTGCTCTATTTCTCATAATAAGCTTGAAGCACTTAAAAAGTTATGGAAATGACCCGTGGAATTCACGGGTTATTTTTATTGCCATACATACTTAGACACCCCCCGATTTGCCAGATAACGGTTTTAGCGTTATAACAGAAAGAGGGCATTTTAGAAGAACGGAGTGAGATTATGAATCATACATCATTAAACGCAGAAAAATTCCAGCGTAAAGCAGTTCAGGTGGAAGAGGCGCAAAGCAGGATAGCTAGTCATGTTAAACAGGGTGAAAGGGAAGACGTAGAGCTGGAGCAGGCGCATGGACGTTCTTTGGCAATGGATTTGACCGCACCACACCCGTATCCCCGTTTTCGTCGCTCAGGTATGGACGGTTATGCGATCCTTGGCTCGGACACCGAAGTCTGCTCGTCCGGTCAGAAAATCTGGTTACATGTGATTGATGAAATTCCATGTGGCACCGTATCGGACAAGCGGGTGGAGACTGGAATGGCTGCCCGTATCATGACAGGAGCGCAATTACCTGAAGGGGCGGACACAGTTGTCATGCTGGAAGCAACACAGCTGCGTGAGGAAAACGGACAGACATATGTCGGCTTGAAGAAGCGTATGGAGATTGGCAAAAATGTAACACATGTTGGTCATGAGATTCAGGAAGGTCAGCTTTTGCTTAGTAAGGGAACCTGCCTGGGAGCAGGGCACATCTCGGTACTGGCTACTTTTGGAGTACATCAGGTACCTGTTTACAGAAAGCCCAGGGTGGCCGTTTTTTCTACAGGATCGGAATTACTTGCAGTGGATGAGCCGTTACAACCGGGGAAAATTCGAAACAGTAATACATATATGCTGGCTTCTCAAATTAGAGAGGCAGGAGGAGAGCCGTTCATTTTACAAGCCATTCATGATGATTTGAGCCTTGCCCGTACCTCTGTACGTGAAGCGATAGCTGCCTATGATATCGTGGTCACGAGTGGAGGAGTATCGGTGGGGGATTTTGATATTATGGGTGACCTGGTACGACAGGAAGATGTGAATATGCTGTTCAACAAGGTTACGATGCGTCCAGGAAGTGTGACCACAGCCGCAGTGATTGACGGCAAGCTGTTATTTGCGCTTTCAGGCAACCCCGGTGCGTGCTTTGTAGGCTGTGAGCTGTTTGTACGGCCGACGATCCAAATGATGTTATCTTCGGCACATCCATATTTACAAACCTGGACGGCGAAGTTAGGCGCAGATTATACGAAGGTAAACAATTATACACGCTTTGTACGCAGCTCTTTGGAGATACGTGGTGGGCAAGTATACGCGATTCCTGCGAGAGCAGATGAATCTAGTGTCATGGTGACCATTAAGGACAGCGACTGTCTGATCGTAATTCCTCCTACAACAGAAGGATTACGCGAAGGTGAAGAGGTGCGTGTACTGGTATTACAAGGTGGACAGGTAACGTGAATACGAAACATCCATTTGTATGTCAAATCGTCGGATTCAAAAATACGGGGAAAACGACCTTTCTCGGAGGGTTGATTCGTTATGTGCAGAAGTCAGGTCTACGCGTAGCAGTGATCAAGCATGATGGACATGAATTTGAAATGGATCATGAGGGTACAGATACGTACAAGCACCGACAGGCGGGTGCTGAAGGCGTAGCTATTGTTTCGGCTGGAAGAACAGCCATTTTAGAGGAGCATAGTCAGCCTGTCACCAGTCTGATCCGGCATTTTCAGGCCTATGATTGTGTGTTGCTGGAAGGCTTCAAGCAGGAGGATTATCCAAAGCTGGTCATGGTGAAGGAACAATTGGATGCTCAGCTTACCGATAAGCTGACAAATGTACAGGGGGTAGCGGTTTGGGAGCATCAAATGGATTGGGCTCAAGGTCACTACTCAGATGAAATGATACAGATATTTCCTGCCGAGGCCAACGGACCTGCAGGCCGCTGGCTACTCGAACAGATTCAAAAGCAGATAGAAGGAATGAGGAATAAGCAGGGGTGAGACATCAATCGGCTGAGTCGGTTAGAGTCTCTACCCGCCGTTCGATCGCCTGGGACATGGTTTTGTCAGTCAGGTGGGCATACACTTCTGTTGTTTCTGTCGAAGCGTGCCCCAGTTGTTCCTTTGTTTTGTAAATATCATTTTGTAAATAATAATCAGTAGCAAAGGAATGACGAAGCTTATGCACGGTAAGGTAAGGCTTGCCGAAACGCTTGGCGTACTTGATGATCATTGCCTGAATCGCTCTTTTGGTCATTCGTTTGCCTTCTGTACTGCCGTTAGGACGTGCGACAAAGAGAGCTTTTTCTTTTTTTGGGGCGCGGTAGCGGGTATGTCTTAGGGACAAATAAAGTATGAGATCATCTTTGGATTGCTCGCGGAAATACACCGGCGTTTTAAAGGTTTCGTCGTTATTGCCTTTGCGGTACACATATAATAATTTATTATTTATGTCTAAATCATCTTGATTCAGATTGACGATTTCAGATACGCGCAGGCCTGAGTTCAAAATGAGGCTGGCGATGCAGGCATCCCGTTCCTTATTTAGTTCATAGGAGTATAACGCCTGCTTGTTATCGGCCAAATCCTGACCATAGCCTTCATAAATATAACCGATGAATTCAAGCAGTTCTTCCTCTTCCAGTATTTTACCTTTAAGCTTGGCCGCCGTATCCTTGGGTTTATGTATGCGCTTGATTTCGACCTTGGCCATAATGTTGCGTTTGAGCAATGGATAAAAATTTTCATCCTCAGCGATCTGACTCAAATAATGAAAAAGCGAACGCAGGGACGATAGCTTACGTGAAATGGTAATACGGGAGTTGGAGCCTTCGCGCTTCGTAGACAGGAATAATCGAAAGCCTGTAATACTGTCCATATGAAGTGTCTCCAATTCTTCCAGTGTAACTTGGGCATTTGTTTCTCCAGTAGACAAGCCTTCCGAGCGAAGCCATGAAAAGAAAGCTTCGTAATCCCGCACATATTCTAGTAATGTGGAAGGGGACAAGTCGGGCAGCTTGTAATCCATAAATTGCTGCACGTACCATGGTAATCCCGGCATTTTTTCATCTAGTTTGCGCCGGTCGATGATCTTTTGTATATTCATTGGGTTCCACCTCGTCCGGTCATAATATATATGTATTTTAGCATATTTTGAACAGCACTGGATGGGATGTAATTCGAAGTTAAAGAACAGATTGAACCGCCAAGAGAGGTGAATGTATGGGGTATAATATCAAATCGGAACTGAAGCTGTCTATTAAGAGTGTACCGGAGTCGCAAAAGGACATTATTGTACAGCTCATGCAATTTTATTTATACGATTTTACAGCCTATCTTCGAATTGATGTCACTGAGAAGGGGACATTCCCGGCTTATCCAGACTTGTATCAATATTGGACGAGCGGTGAACAGAAGCTACCTTTTCTGATTTGGAGACAGGATATTCCTGTGGGCTTTGCACTCGTTGATCGAATGTCCAGCAATCGAGAAGCTGACTACTACATGGCTGAGTTCTTTGTACTTCGTCCTTATCGGCATAATGGGGTTGGGACTTGGGCGGCTCATGAGCTGTTTGGACGTTTTAACGGACGTTGGAAGGTGACCCAAATGAGCACCAATAGGCCGGCACAATCCTTTTGGCGTAAGGTGATTGGAAGCTATACGAAAGGTGAGTACAGGGAACAAACACATCCGGTAAGAGGGAATATAAGTCAGTTTTTCAATACCTGAAAAATTCATAATAGAAAAATCAGTAATGAAAAAGAGTCGGGGAGAATATCCTGTCGGCTCTTTTTTGTTGTCAATTCAAGTCTTCTATCCATCTATAGATCATTCCAATTAGAACCTGCATTGACACTAGAAAAACGCAGGTATACAGTTATTAACATAATTCATATATATCAGATTGGAATTATCAACAATGGAACATCGGCTCCCCAAATGCAATGTAATCATAACATCATCCATCAGATCGGAGAGTGTTTTTCGTGAAACGAACAAGTCGATTTGCAAAAATGGCAGCTTTAACCCTGTCGATGGTGCTAGTCTTATCAGCATGCTCGGGTAATAGCGGAGCCAATTCTACGAATACCGATGCAAATGCAGCAGTAGACGGGCAAGCTGCAGAAGGTGGAGATCTTACCTATGCCCTGGCAACATCGCCGGATTCACTTGACCCACATAAGAGTGGATTGGCAGTAGCATCTCGGGTATATCGTGCGATATTCGATAACTTGGTGGTAAAGCTGCCGGACAATACGATTAAGCCTTGGCTGGCAACCGAATGGAGCGTTTCCGAGGATGGCAAAAGCTATACATTCAAGCTGCGCAAGGACATTAAGTTCCATGACGGAACTCCGTTCAATGCGGAAGCTGTTAAATTTAGCTATGATCGGATTATTGATCCGCAAGCCGTAGTAGGTAATGCCGCTAACTTGCTGGCTCCCTATGAGTCCTCACAGGTGATTGACGAATACACGATTAAATTGAATCTGAAACGACCATCGCAAGCATTTTTGAGTAATTTAAGTGTTCCGGCTGTAGCCATTGTTTCTCCGGCAGGAGTTAAAAAATATGGAGATCAATTCGGTAAGCATCCTGTGGGTACAGGCCCTTTTAAGTTTGTAAAATGGGACGAAAATGCAGAAATCAAAATCGAACGTAACCCGGATTACAAATGGGCACCGGAAACTATTGAAAATCAGGGAGCGCCGTATTTGGACAGCGTGACCTTTAAAATTGTTCCGGAGGAGGCAACCAGGATCGGCAGTGTGCAGAGTGGGCAGGCTTTGGCCGCTGAAACCGTCCCACCGCAGAATATTTTAACGTTGAAGAGTGACCCTAATTTCCAATTGTTGCAGGTCAATACTCTAGGCTTGCCATACACGCTGTTCATTAACCAAAAGAAGACACCGTGGAATGAATTGAAGGCGAGGCAGGCATTGCAATATGGTATTGATGTGGAGACGATCGTCAAAACACTGTATCTAGGAACTTATGAACAGGCTTGGTCGCCACTCACTCCAGGTATTTTTGGATATGATAAATCACTGGAAAACGGTTTGCAGCCTGATCTTAACAAGGCCAATCAGTTACTGGATGAGTTGGGTTGGGTTAAGGGTACTGATGGTTTCCGGGTGAAGGATGGACAACGCCTGACGCTACATTATGTAGACGGCACTCCGAACCGTGAAAAACGGAACGACATTGCAGCCATTATTCAGCAGCAGCTGAAGAAAATCGGTGTTGATGTGAAGATTGAAATTACCAAGGATATTGCAACAGTTGTATATACGAACGGAAACTATGATTTCTACGGAAATAGCCAGGTCAATGTGGACCCGAACGCATTATATGCTTTTTACCACACAGCGGCACCAAATCAGCGGCCTACACTGCCTAACTTCTCCAATCCAGAAGTCGACAAGCTGTTGGAGCAGGGAGCTATTGAAAAGGATGATGCCAATCGGGAGGAGATTTACAAAAAGGTGCAACAGCTAATCCGCGATCAGGCCGTCATCATTCCTATTTATGTTTTCCCTTATACGGTTGGAGCCGCCAAGTCTGTGCAGGGTCTCAAATTCGATGTAGTGGGTTATCCGCTCTTTAACGATGTGCGTATTCAAAAATAGTATTGCTAAATAGTTTCTGGGGACCATTCAGACGGGAAGGAGTGTGGGCTATGATCAGAGCTGTTGCAGCAAGACTGGTTACTTCTTTGTTGGTCATTCTGGGTTCCTGTATTTTGGTATTCAGTATTTTGTATCTGCTTCCGGGGGACCCGGTGGATTCGATTCTGGACCCTTCAACGGCCACGCCAGAGATGATCGCCAATTTGCGTCATAAGCTGGGAGTGGATCAGCCTTTTCATGTTCAGTTTTTGAACTATTTCGGAAATCTGCTACAAGGTGATTTTGGAAAATCACTGCTCAATGCTGATCCGGTGCTGCCTAAAATATGGGTCAATCTCCCGCCTACACTGGCGCTGACGCTTGCCGGTTCTGCTATTTCGGTCATTATCGGTGTCCTGCTTGGAGTGCTGTCAGCCATTCATCGGGATAAGCCGATTGATATCATCGCACGAATCGTTGGATTGTTCGGCATTTCTATGCCCACATTCTGGTCAGGCATTCTGCTGTTGCTTATTTTCTCCATTCACTTGGGATGGCTGCCTGCTATGGGCTCGGATGGTTGGAAAACCCTTGTGCTTCCGTCTCTCACTTTGGGCATTGTCGGTGCAGGGTTCATTGTCAGAATGGTGCGCAACAGTATGCTGGAGGTCATTAATGAGCAGTTCATCGTAACGCTCCGTTCCAAGGGTTTGTCTGAGAAGGTTATTATGTATCGCCATGCGCTACGCAATGCGTTGATTCCAGCGATAACGATGATCGGGATGCTGATGGGAGAAATGCTGGCCGGAGCAGTTGTGAGTGAGACGGTATTTTCGCGGCAAGGCATGGGGCGTTTAATTGCGGATGCAATTATGGCTAAAGACTTACCAGTTGTGCAGGGAGTTGTATTGTTCTCTGCCATCATGTATGTGATCGTAAATCTGCTGGTGGATATATCGTATACGTTCATTGATCCAAGGGTTAGACGCTCGGCGTAAGCCGGAAGGATTCAGGGAGGAGGAAGACGGTTGAGAGAAACAATGGCTGCCAAAACAATTTGGAAAGAAAGAAAGCTGCGGGTAGCTCGGCAAACTGGAAAGTTGCGGTTCGGTGGAGTGTCGGATGGGTTCGTATATGCGGCGGGACTAATTATTGTGTTCGTAATCGCCTGTGCGGCGTTTCCACAATGGATTGCTTCTTATGCACCCACAGAAATGTTAAGCGACCATATTTTACAAGGCCCAAGTGCTACTCACTGGTTCGGAACGGACTATTTTGGGCGGGATGTATTCAGTCTGGTTGTTCACGGAAGTCGGGATTCTCTGTTTATTGGCTTTATGTCGGTACTCGTCGGCGGTCTGATGGGTGGAATTATTGGTGCGCTCTCAGGTTACATTGGCGGTACAGTGGATTCGATACTGATGCGATTTATTGATATTTTGATGACTATTCCTGGCATTTTGCTGGCTTTGGCGATTGCGGCGGCTCTTGGCCCAAGTTTGTTCAATATTGTGCTGGCCGTAGCCATATCTGCTGTCCCCGGTTATGCAAGAGTTATGCGCGGTCAAATTATGAGTATAAAAGGACGTTCTTACGTCACGGCTTCACGTTCCATCGGAGTTACACCCTTCGGGATCTTTTGGCGTCATGTGCTTCCTAATTCCTTGTCCCCTTTGCTCGTGATGGCGACGCTTGGCATCGGTAGCGCTATTTTGGCCGGATCGGGATTAAGCTTTCTGGGACTTGGCACAGTAAAGGAAATTCCGGATTGGGGAACAGTATTGTCTCAAGGACGAGGATATTTGACAGTAGCTTGGTGGATATGTACCTTTCCTGGCCTAGCCATTACGTTATTTGTGTTGTCAGTCAATATTTTGGGCGACAAGCTGAGAGACCAGTTGGACCCGAAAAAGAATGCAAACTAGCATCAGGCAGCCTATTCTTAAGTGCTATAGAAGGAGGGAGTTCGTTTGTCATCATTGCTGGAGATTGAACATTTGTCGGTCGATTTTCACACTAAAAAAGGTTTGCTGCAAGCACTCGACAACGTATCACTAACGATCGGGGCGGGAGAAACGGTCTGCCTCGTCGGTGAATCCGGCAGCGGAAAAACGATTACCTCCAAGGCGATTATGCGGCTAATCGATTATGAAAACGGACGAATTGCCCAAGGACAAATACGGTTGCAGGGCATAGATTTGACCGTTTTGTCGCAGCAGGAATTACGCTCACTTCGCGGCAAAAAGATGGCGATGGTATTTCAGGAGCCGATGTCGGCGTTTGATCCGGTGTACACTATCGGGTATCAGCTGATAGAAATCATCATGGAGCATGACCGGAAGACACGAAAGCAAGCATGGACTCATGCGGTTCATTTGCTGAACAGGGTAGGGATTCCTGAGCCAGAAATTCGTATGAAGCAGTACCCCGGAGAACTGTCCGGTGGGATGCTACAACGGGCAATGATTGCAATGGCACTTTCATGTGGCCCTGAGCTGCTAATAGCGGATGAACCAACAACGGCGTTGGATGTAACGATTCAGTCACAAATTTTGCAATTGCTTCAGGAATTAAAGGCAGAATTCAACATGTCGATTCTGTTGATTACGCATGATTTGGGTATTGCGGCAGAGGTAGCGGATCGAATTGTTGTGATGTATGCCGGTCGAGTCGTGGAGCAGGCAGCAACGGAAGAACTGTTCGAGCTGCCATTGCACCCTTACACTAGAGGGTTGCTTGGTTCGGTGGCAACACTGGATACAGATCGCAGCAGCAAGTTGTTTTCGATCCCAGGGGCAATTCCCAGCCTGAGTGCATTGCCTTCAGGTTGCTTGTTTCACCCGCGTTGTCCGCACGCGACGGATCATTGTAAAAACGAAGCGCCACCGCTGGCAGCCAAGGATGAACGCGAGGTAGCTTGCTGGCATTCCGAGCAATTGGCTACGTCCGGTGATTGGCGTATTACAGAGCTATCTGTGAAAGGGCAGATCACAGCAGATGCTGTTGCAAAGGCAACCGAAGTAAAGGAAGAAGTGACGAACGTATCTGCTGTTGACGGGGCTAAGGTGAGCATTTATGGCATACAGGTAAAGAACTCCCCTGAATCCAATGAGACTATCACGGAAAGTGTTCAGAACAAGCAGGACTTGTTTCGGGTGGATGGACTTCGCAAGTATTATCCGGTGAAAAAAGGCTTTCCCGGTCGGATTGGTGCTTCGATCCGGGCGGTGGATGATGTATCGTTTTTAATTCGAAAGGGCGAAACCTTTGGTTTGGTCGGAGAATCCGGCAGTGGTAAGTCTACTTTAGGCCGGATGCTGATGCAGCTGGAACGTCCGACCTCGGGGCAGGTATGGTTCCAGAATCAGGAGCTAACACGTTTAGGAAATTCTGAGTTGCGATCCGTTCGTCGTGATATGCAGATGATTTTTCAAGACCCCTACGGATCTCTTGATCCACGGTGGAGTGTAGGAGATATCATAGGAGAGCCGCTTGCAGTTCATGAAGGGCTGAATGGCAAGGCAAAGCAGGAACGGGTGGAGGAACTCTTGAGCGCTGTTGGATTATCACCTTCGCTAGTTACGCGATTTCCGCATGAATTTTCGGGAGGACAGCGCCAACGAATCGGGATAGCCCGTGCCATTGCTCTGCAACCGCAGTTTATTTTGGCGGATGAGGCAGTGTCGGCTTTAGATGTTTCCGTTCAGGCGCAAATTGTCAATCTGCTTCAGGACTTACAGCGTAAGCTGGATACGACCTATTTGTTTATCGCACACGGATTGCATATAGTCCGCCATATTTCAGATCGGATAGGGGTTATGTACTTGGGAAAACTTGTAGAAATTGCGCCAAGTGATGAGTTGTTCAGGCATCCTGCCCATCCGTATACCCGAGGGCTTGTTGCCTCGATACCTAATCCAAATCCGAAAAACCGCCGGGAGCTAATTACGATACAAGGTGAGATTCCTTCGCCTGCGAAGCCTCCATCCGGCTGTCGTTTTCATACCCGCTGTCCACTAGCGACCTCGCGTTGCCGTGAGGAAGTACCTGAACTGACAGCGATTAGCACAGGACATTATGCCGCTTGTCATTACCCGTCCTAGGTTCAAGACACCCCTTTGATCTACTATCGGCATGATAAGAGAACTACATTCTATAGGCCGTTCATGGTAAGATAAGGAAGAAGTATATAAATTCAATAGGAAAAGAGGGTATTATGCTAGAAAAATGGGTTCAGGAATTAAAAGATGGTGAACAAGAGCTGATTGCATGGAGAAGACATCTACATCAGCATCCCGAGCTTTCTTTTGAAGAAACGAATACGTCTGCATTTATCGCCGATCAATTGCGCTCTTTTGGCATTGAGGTAAGAACGAATGTGGGTGGAAACGGTGTGCTCGGGTTTTTAGAAGGCGGTCAGCCAGGTAGAACGATTGCATTTCGTGCTGATTTTGATGCGCTTCCCATTCAGGATGAAAAGGATGTGCCTTATAAATCGACCGTTCCGGGTGTTATGCATGCCTGCGGACATGATGGTCACACGGCTGCGTTACTTGGAGTGGCACGCGTATTGAGCCATAACCGTGAGGCGTTGAAGGGAAAGCTTGTGTTTATTTTTCAACATGCAGAAGAAAAACCGCCTGGTGGAGCCAAGTTTATGATTGAGGATGGCTGTCTGGATGGGGTAGAGGCGGTATACGGTATTCACCTCGCCTCTGAAATTCCGCTTGGTAAAATTGGATTAAAGAGTGGGCCTGCGATGGCGGCTGTCGACGCGTTTACGATCCAGATCAACGGTAAAGGCGGGCATGGTGCACGACCGCATCAGACGGTGGACTCTATTGTTATCGGCAGTCAAATTGTGAACGGGTTGCAGCAGGTGGTTAGTCGCAGGGTGGACCCTATTGAATCAGCAGTGTTAACGATTGGGGTATTTCAAGCTGGAACTGCTTTTAATGTGATTGCAGATAAGGCCAAAATTGAAGGGACTGTACGTACGTTCAATAAGGAAGTGCGTAAGGAAGTCGAGAATGAAATTCGCAGTATCGTCAAGGGATTGACTGAGGCTTATCATGCCGGATACGAAATTGACTATTTGAATGGCTATCCTTCTTTGGTGAATGCCGAAGCCGAAACGGAACGTGTACGCGAGCTCATTGGCAGACTGTATGGAGCAGACGCTTTTTTGAATTTGAAGCCGGTCATGGGAGCAGAGGATTTTGCTTATTATTTGGAGCAGCGACCGGGAGCATTCATTCATGTGGGTGCACGCAATGAGGATGAACGAACGCATTTTGCTCATCACCATCCTCACTTTGATTTTGATGAGCGAGCATTGCTCGTCTCAGGACATATTTTTTTAGCTCTGGCGCTTGAATACTTGCAATAATATGCATATGTTTATGACTGACGACAGTATTAACGGAAGCAATTTAAGCTGGAACCGCGCATAGCGCGGTTTTTTGTTGTAAATCAAAGTATTTTGACATCCATAAAGAATGAAAATGAAGTAATTAATTCATTATATGAAAAATTCATAATAGAATTAAATAAAAGATGTTAACTCTGAAGGAAGTCCAAACCTCATATTATAAGCTGAGGAGCAGGAGATAATATTGCATTATCTTGATTTTTCGCACAAGGAAATGAGAAAAAGATGACGAATCTATTGAGCAAGACACCAATGTAAGCGCTAACAAAACGAGTATCGCACCGTATATATTGGTTGAATGGGGGTGAGCCTGAGAAAACATTTGTCAGATTTGTGAGAGGCAACGATAACGATAGGAACGTATTCAGAATCGGCTGATTACTTTGATTTCAAAATGACTCGCATATTCAAATGATATTGAAGAAGGAGGTTGAATTCATTGACTAAGGCAAAAAACAGGTTGAGAATTGCTTGTTTGGCGCTTGTGGTAGCGGGTGCTTCCTGGACAGGAATGATAGCACCGGCTCATGCTGCTCCAAGTGACGATTACAGTTGGAAAAGTGTCGTTACGGGTGGAGGTGGTGGTTTTGTACCTGGCATTATTTTTAATGAAACGGAAAAAGACCTAATCTATGCCCGTACAGATATTGGAGGAGCTTACCGCTGGAATGCTGCCAATGAGAGCTGGATTCCGCTGACGGATTCTGTGGGCTGGGAGGATTGGAACAAAAATGGTGTCGATGCACTGGCGACCGATCCTGTTGATCCGAATCGTGTATATATAGCTACAGGTACGTATACTAATTCATGGGATAAACAAAACGGGCAAATTATGCGTTCCACGGACAGGGGCAATACGTGGCAGACAACCAAGCTTCCTTTTAAGGTGGGGGGCAATATGCCGGGGCGTTCAATGGGTGAACGTCTGACGATTGATCCAAATAAGAATAATATTTTGTTCTTTGGAGCTCGAAGTGGTAATGGACTATGGAAAAGCTCTGACTTCGGAGCAACTTGGAGCAAGGTTAGCAGTTTCCCGAATCCAGGGACGTATGTACAGGACCCTTCCAATGAATATACCAGCGACATTGTCGGTTTGGCCTGGATTACCTTTGATAAAAAAACAGGATCTTCCAGTAAAGCAACGCAGACGATCTATGTAGGTGTTGCAGATAAAAAGCAAAGTGTCTATCGCAGTACAGATGGCGGGACAACCTGGTCTGCTATAGCGGGACAGCCTACGGGCTATTTGCCACATCACGGCGTTTTATCAGCGGACGGCAACTTGTATATTTCTTATAGCGATGGAGCTGGTCCATATGACGGAACAAAGGGTGAACTGTGGAAATTGAATACAGCAAGCGGGCAGTGGACTAACATTAGCCCTATTGGTAGCAGCAGCGCGGACAATCATTTTGGATATGGTGGACTGACGGTGGATGCCCAGAAGCCAGGTACACTTATGGTTGCTACCTTGAATGCCTGGTGGCCGGATGAAACGATTTACCGCAGCACGGATAGTGGGGCAACCTGGAGTCCTATTTGGGAGTTCGATGGTTATCCGTCTCGCAAGCTGAAATACAATCTGGATATAAGCGGTGCGCCTTGGCTGACTTTCAATGCCAATCCTGCTCCACCGGAAGTATCGCCCAAGCTAGGGTGGATGATCGGAGATCTGGAGATAGATCCGTTTAATTCAGACCATATGCTGTACGGCACGGGAGCTACGATTTATGGCTCTAAAAATCTGACCAATTGGGATAAAGGTGGAAAACTGGATATTTCGGTAGCCGCTAAAGGGGTAGAGGAAACAGCGATTTTGGATTTGGTGAGCCCTCCAGTTGGCGCGCCTTTGGTGAGCGCAGTAGGTGATGTCTCTGGTTTCAGGCATGACGATCTGTTCAAGGCTCCAGCTAAAATGCTGGATAATCCGACCTTTACAAGCAGCGAAAGCATCGATTATGCCGAGTTGAGTCCTTCTTTTATGGCCCGGGTAGGTAAAGCAGATTATAAAAAAGATCCAAATGCCAAATCCATCGGTTTTTCTAATGATGGCGGAACCAACTGGTATAAGGCAAATAGCGAGCCTTCCGGTACAGCAGGAGGAGGCAGCATCGCCGTAGCGGCAGATGGGAATGGCTTGCTGTGGAGTACATCGGACAAAGGTGTGTTCTACTCCAAAACTGGCGGCAACGCATGGACAGCAAGCACAGGGATTCCAGCGAATGCAAAGATCGTCTCTGATCGAGTGAACCCTAATAAATATTACGCATTTGCCTCCGGGAAAATATATGTGAGCACCAATGGAGGCGTATCCTTTACGCCATCAGCGGTAACTGGCTTACCGACAGCAGGCAATACTGATATTGATGCTGTACGAGGAGCAGAAGGAGATGTATGGTTCGCCGGAGGCTCCGAGGATGGAGGGCCATATGGCTTATGGCATTCCAAGGATTCTGGCGCTACGTTCACCAAGCTCTCTAATGTGCAGGAAGCGGATTTTGTAGGCTTTGGTAAGGCAGCGCCGAACCGTACGAATGCAGCGGTATTTATCGTTGGTAAAATTGATGGTACACGTGGATTTTACCGTTCGGACGATGCTGGCGCAAACTGGGCGCGCATTAATGATGACAAGCATCAATATGCTCGAGTGACCAAAATTATTGGGGACCCTCGGGTTTACGGACGTGCTTATCTGGGAACGAATGGCCGCGGCATTCTGGTGGCAGATCGTGTGGGTGGTGATCAGCCATCTACCGGGCAAGCAAGTATTACACCAACGACTGCAACCTATGGAGTAGATAACAGCAATACCGATATTACTGTCAAGCTTACACTTAACGGTAATACGCTAGAAGCGATCAAGCAGGGGATCGTGGTGCTGAACAAGGGTGAAGATTATTTGGTTAGTGAAGAGACGGTCGTTCTTACTAACAAGTATTTATCGAAACTTCCTAAAGGAGAGACCACGCTCAACTTCCATTTTAGTACAGGTACTGATGCGTTGTTCACGATTACGGCGAAAGGGGATACGCCAAGTGAGCCGGGAACAGGCGAGGGCGTTCTGAAGGTGCGAGCCTTCAATGGGAATGTATCCGCCACAAGCAATACAATCAGTTCCAAATTTAAAATAACCAATACGGGAACCTCATCAATTTCCCTAGCAGACGTGACATTGCGTTATTATTACACCATTAACGGGGAGAAAGCACAAAATTTCTTCACGGATTGGTCGAGCGTCGGTACAGGGAATGTGATTGCTGGCTTCAAAACATTATCCAATGCGAAGCCAGGGGCAGATTCTTATGCAGAAATCGGGTTTAAATCGGCTGCGGGTTCTTTAAAGCCCGGTCAAAGTATGGAGTTGCAAACCCGGATATCCAAAGAGGACTGGAGCAGTTACACACAAACCGATGATTATTCATTTAATCCCACAGCAAACAGTTTACAAGATTCTGCTAAAATAACCGCTTACCTGTCTGGAAGCAAGCAATGGGGAATTGAGCCCTAAACCTTAATAAGGATAATCCTAAGTCAGCCACTCTAATGAGTGAGCTGGCTTTATTTTTGATGACCTTGTTGTCCCGCATTCTTTTTTTGGGGAAAAAGTAACGACAAATTGAAAACAGGCAGATAATAGAGATTCAAATTAAATAGTATAATTATTTCACTATATGAAAAATTCATAATAGTTAAAAACTCTTTCTCGCATACGATATCCACAAAACAAACACACCACTGTAAGTAGAAAAAGGAAATACTGAATAGGAACATATGTTCTTTTATCTTGAAAGGAAACGCTCCTGTCCTTAGACAAAAAGCGTCTCTAATCCATTTTTTATATTGATCATACACCTCAAACAAGATGCCGGGATGCTGAAATTAACAGGGTCATCGTAATGACATTCACAATCGTGGAAAGTAATACTGTTTGTGCGGCAAAATCGGGTTCATTTTTATATTCTTCCGCCAAAATACTTGTATTAACACCGGTAGGCATACCCGATGCAATGAGCAAAGCTTGAGCGGGAATCCCCTTAAGACCCAGCAGCAAGACGAGCATAAAACCGACTATTGGACCAGCAATCAGGCGTAGTACCATACTGATGTACACGGCTGTCCGGCGCAAACGAAAGGGATATTGCACAATTTGTGCTCCCAAAGTAAGCAGAGCCACGGCAACCATCGACTGACTAATATAACTCAAAGGTTCAGCCAGTAAATTAGGCAATGGACTATGCAGCAGATTTAGGAGCAAACCTAGCGCAAGCGCATAGGGAACAGGCATTTTTAAAAAATTAATTAATATTTTTCGAGTATTGGCCTTGCCGTTTTGCACAACAAAAGTGCCGTATGTAAATGTGACAAAGCTTTGAAAGGTCATAATCAGAGCTTGAACGGAAATGGCCAAAGGGTCACCTTTGAACACCAACTGATTGATTGGCAGACCATAATTTCCTGAATTATCTAGCATTACACTATTTGTAAAAGCTCCACGCATTCCGGGACTGTATTTCAGAGATCTGGCGACGGTAGTGCTGATTACGTACAGAATAGCTATGTACAAGGCATAAAAAAGTGAAACCTCACCCATGAGCATTAAAGAAATTTCCGAGTTATAAAGACCCGTAAACACAACTGCGGGGGTGATATAGTAAAAATTGATTTTAGCTAAGGTATACAAATCCAGTCGAAAATAATATTGCATGATACAACCAAAACCGATAAGTACAAAAATAGGTAAAACAACGTCCAAAAGAATGGTGCCGAACATATCTGTTTCATCTTCTTTCTATTATGCGAATGTAAAGGCTGATACTTAAAAATGCATGTGTAATTCTCATTATACTGTGTAAATAGGTTAGGCGTATAACAAAATTTTATAGTATGTTGGCAATCTGGACTGCAGTTATAGTGGTGTTTCACACATTATGTAAAAAAAGATAAAAAATCAGCTTAGAGAAGCCGTTAATACATCTAGGGACATTTGAGCCCGGTCTTTTACTATAAGGAGGAATCGCATCATGAGAAACACTTGGACAGCTTTACTAGCGTGTATACTGGTCTTGGGATTGGCAGCGGGAACCGCTGAGGCCAAGCAGGGACGCGGAAATGATCAGGAGAGCAAACAGGAAGCAAAGACGTCTGTTAAAGACGGGAATGAAAAGAGCGGGGAAGAGCTAATCAATCCCCATGACTCAGACAATGATCAGTCCAAAAAACAAAAGGACAAAGCATCCGATAAAAAGGATGAAAACAGTAAAAAAGAAAAACACGCAGAAATCAGAAAAACCGAACCTGTTGCAGTAACGGATGATACGTACGAGGAGTCCAAAGGCCATAATGGTCACAAGGGACGCAACGGTTACAAGGGTCTGCTTCACGCGGTAGAAAATACAAAGGATAAGCCGGCAGGAGCGGTTATTGCGAATCTGCTGCTTACGAAATACCCGGACCGTTTGACTCCAGAGCAGGTTGCTGAACTTGAATTGATCCGGAATTCTGGTAAAGCACTGACTGAGGCAGCTGAGCTACTGGCTGAAAACGGAAATGTGACAGATGCCGTATACATGCAGGAGGAGGCGGTACTGGCTAATGTGTCCGACCTGGACAGCTACAAAAAGCTGGGTGAATTCTCGAAGAAGGCCGGACGGCCGTCGGGTATGAAGCTGTTCGTGAATGGTGAAGAATACGATGCCAAACCGATTAACCGCAAGGGGACCACACTTGTTCCGTTTAGAACAGCTTCCGAAGCTTTGGATGCAAAGGTTTCCTGGGATCCGAAAGAAAAGGCTGTTACAGTCACCCGTAACGGCGTGTCCGTCAAATTATTTGTTAACAGTCCGAAAGCATATATTAACGGTCAGCCGTATTCTATCGAGCAGCCAGCATCCATAGTGGATGGGACGACAATGGTACCTGTAAGGGTAATCGGAGAGGCCTTGGGGACAAATGTTAAATGGGAGCCTGAAAGCCAGTCCGTTGTTGTATACGAGCAGCCAACAACAACTACTACATCAACATCATAACGTGTTGTAAACAAACAAAATTTTGAAAGCAAAAAGGGCCCCTGACTAAATGTCAGGCCTTTTTTGTTTTACCTTGCAATTAATGATTACGTATTCATGATACTACCAAGCTATTCGCATTATGTGTTGGTCATGTGTACAATTAAATAGAGAACACTGAGAAAAGGGAGTGTCATAGATGGATTTAGGATTAACGGGAAAAATAGCCTTTGTTGCAGGTTCCAGTAAAGGACTCGGCAAGGCAAGCGCACGGGAGCTGGCACGCGAGGGTGCGAATGTCGTCATTTCAGGACGGAACGAAGCAGAGCTTCAGCGGACGCAGGCGGAATTACTGGAAACAGCGAGTGGCCGCGTTGAATATGTAGTTTGCGATGTAACAAAACCAGAACATATCTCCCAGGCCATCCGCCGTACAGCTGACTTGTTTGGCACCGTTGATATTTTGGTTAACAATGCGGGTGGGCCTCCTGCCGGTACCTTTGATGATTTTACAGATGAAGTGTGGATGCAGGCCTTTGAACAAAATTTACTTAGTCATATCCGGTTGATCCGTGAGGTGTTACCTTATATGAAAAAACAACAAAACGGTAGGATTTTAAATATTGCTTCTTCCTCAGTTAAACAGCCAATTCCGGGGTTAATCATTTCAAATACGCTACGTACTGGAGTCGCTGGATTGGCGAAAACATTGTCTCTGGAATTAGCTCCTCATAATATTCTGGTACATACTGTAGCACCGGGGAGAATTGCAACCGATCGCGTGCGTAGCTTGGACGAGCATCGAGCTGAGAAAACCCAGCAAACGACGGATCAGGTTCGTAAACAAGCAGAAGAGGGCATTCCATTGGGGCGGTATGGAGAGCCTGAAGAGTTCGGTAAAGTTGTTGCTTTTCTGGCGTCTTCAGCTTCATCCTATTTGACAGGGAGCACCATCCTTGTGGATGGCGGAATGATTAAATCGTTATAAAATAAAGATGCGTGCCAGCCTCAGGTTTAATTGGGTGCTGGCACGCTTCTTTAAAAATTTATTTAGGAAGTAGAAAATCTTTATTCACGGACTGTTCAGCCCTCACGGCCTGGAAGCTCACAACCCTCATCGGTACATATACCACCTTCATTTTGTTTGGACGAGCTGCCGCTTATCATGGTGAAAGGTGAGCGTTCATCCCATGCTTTTTGAAGCGCATCATGGAATACTTCCTCCGGCTGGGCACCAGAAACAGCAAATTTTCGATCAAATACAAAGAATGGCACACCCTGAACACCTAACTCAGCGCCTTCGGATTCATCAGCTCTAACTTCGTCGGTAAAACGATCACTGGCTAATATAGCAGCCGCTTCCTTTTGATCCAAACCAACCTCAGTAGCCAGCGCTACCAGCACTTCATGATCCCCTGTATGCTTGCCTTCGATGAATACAGCCTGGAATAAACGCTCGCTCAGCTCCAGCATTTTGCCTTGTGTTTGAGCCCAAAGTGTTAAGCGGTGAGCATCAAGAGAGTTCGTCGGCACCATGGCATGAATATTATAATCAAGACCCGCAGAGCGTGCGTTTTCGTTCATTCGATCATTCATAGCCTGAGCCTCTTGCAGACTGACCCCATATTTAGCGGATAGTTCTTCATTGATCGTTTTACCGCTATCTCTCACAGCATCCGGGTTCAATTCGAAACTCTTGAATGTCAATTGCACCTCATTGCGATGTGGAAATTGCTGTAATACTTGCTCCAAACGGCGTTTGCCAATATAACAGAATGGGCACATATAATCAGACCATACTTCAATATTCATCAGGAAAAAGCCTCCATGTATACGTATTTTATTGAGTAACCGGGAGAGGTGCTCCCCACTTTAGAATGTGCATAAAGGTGGAACTTCATTAGTTACAATAAGAATTATAAAGCTAAAGCATTCAACGTGCAAATAATTAATGCTTGTCAAAAAATTAATGCTATGATATTTTATATGTGTAACCGGTTACACATTGGAGTTGAACCTACACTATGACAACAATTAAAGAAGTCGCCAGCTTTGCAGGTGTTTCCGTAGCGACCGTATCCAGAGTTATTAATGAAACTGGATATGTACATGAGGATACACGGCGAAAGGTTGAGGCTGCTGTGAAGAAGTTAAATTACAAGCCCAATGAAGTTGCACGTTCTCTGTATAAAAAGAAATCCAGATTAATCGGCCTGCTGCTGCCGGATATTACGAACCCTTACTTTCCCTTGTTAGCTCGTGGGGTGGAGGATCGAATGCAGGAAAATGATTTTCGGATTATTTTCGGTAATAGTGATGAAGATCGCCAAAAAGAATTGGATTACATGGATACTTTTGTTCAAAATAATGTCGTTGGTGTTATTTCTTCTACCAATGATCCCGATGCCGACTGTTACGCCAAACTGAAGATCCCGGTCGTTTTTCTCGATCGAACTTCCAGTGACAGTCTCTCCGTATATGCGGATGGAGCCCATGGCGGTTGCTTGGCTGCTCAAGAAATGGTTGCCCGCGGCAGCAAACAAATTACAGTCATGCAGGGCCCTGCACATATTCGTCCAGCACAAGACCGTTTTCGCGGGGCGGTTGAAGAGCTTCAGCAATCCGGAATTGCTTACCATGTGGTCGAGACAACTTCCTTTTCATTCAAGGAGGCCGAGTCGTGGGCCAAAGAGCTGTTTAGCAAGTACCCGGATACGGACGGAGTTATCGCAAGTAACGATATCGTGGCTACAGCGGTGATGCATGAGGCACATAGATTAGGAAAGAAAATCCCAGATGATGTTCAAATTATCGGGTTTGATGATATACCATTAAGCAGTTTGTTATTCCCGCCTTTGTCAACGATCCGACAACCTGCTTATGAAATGGGCTGGGAAGCAGCAGGACTACTCATTCAGTTGATTGAGCAGTCGCAAGTAACGAAGTCAAGCGTACCTAATCTTCATTCGAAAGTACTTACCTATTCAAGCATACAATTGCCCGTCAAATTTATAGAACGGGAAACGACGAGAAAGGTGGATTATGATGGCTAAAATTTCGATTATCGGAAGCAGTTCTATGGATCTCGTAGTTACTTCGTCCAAACGTCCCGGTGCTGGTGAAACGGTATTGGGTGAAAGCTTTACAACCGTACCTGGAGGTAAAGGAGCCAATCAGGCAGTAGCCGCAGCACGACTCGGAGCAGACGTTACGATGATTGGACGTGTAGGAGATGACCATTTTGGAGAACAGATTTTACGAAATTTTGAAGAAAATCATGTTCATACTGGTTATGTGAAACCGGTTACACATATGGAAAGCGGTACAGCGCATATTGTACTCGCTGAAGGTGATAACAGTATTGTCGTGGTAAAAGCAGCAAATAATGAAGTGACACCCGCCTATGTGGAAGAAGCGCTTGACGTCATCCGAAGTTCGGATATTGTGCTAATTCAACAGGAAATACCGTCGGAAACGGTTGTTTATGTAAGCGGAATTTGTGCGAAGTACCAGGTACCCTTGTTGCTGAATCCAGCCCCGGCTCGTGAAGTGGAAGAAAGCGTAATTGCGAATGCGACCTACATTACGCCAAACGAGCATGAAGCTGCCATTATGTTTAAGGATATGAGCCTGCAAGAAGCGTTGCGTAAATATCCCAACAAGCTGTTTGTGACTGAGGGCAGCAATGGTGTACGATTTTTCGACGGGGAACAGGAAGTCGTGGTTCCTACTTATAAAGTAGAAGCCGTTGATACAACAGGTGCAGGAGATACGTTTAACGCTGCTTTTGCAGTGGCACTGGCCGAAGGAAAATCGCTGGCCGACAGTGTGAAATTTGCTAATCGTGCTGCGTCATTGTCCGTAACCAAATTTGGAGCCCAAGGTGGAATGCCAACCCGTCGTGAAGTGGAGGAGCAATTATAATATGAAGAAACATGGAATCCTAAACAGTCATATATCCAAAATACTGGCGGATCTCGGCCACACAGACTATATTGTCGTGGCTGATGCCGGCTTACCTGTTCCTGAAGGCGTTACCAAAATTGATTTGGCCCTTAAACTGGGTGTTCCATCCTTTCAGGACGTTGTTGATGTCATTGCAGCAGATATGGTGATCGAAAAAGTAACGCTGGCCGAAGAAATCAAACAAGAAAATGAACAAGCATTGCAGTATATTATGCGCAACTTTGCAGGGGAGCAATTAGAACATCCACAGATTAATAAGCAGACTGCCGTCATTGAGTTTTGCTCTCATGAACAATTCAAGGAGCTGACCCGTTATGCGAAGGCGGTCATTCGTACAGGAGAGGCTAAGCCATTTGCCAATTGTATTTTGCAGGCAGGAGTTCATTTTGGATAAATCAATGTTGAATAAAAAGGAGGGTACAGCATGCAGATTCAAATGAAAGGAATTCACAAAGCCTTTGGAACCAATCAGGTACTGAGTGGTGTTGACTTTGATCTTCGTGAAGGAGAAGTACATGCCCTCATGGGTGAAAATGGTGCAGGAAAATCAACGCTGATGAATATTTTAATCGGACTGCATCGGCGAGATGAGGGAACGATCATCATTGACGGCCAGGAAACCTATTTTGCCGACCCCAAAGAAGCGGAGCAAAAAGGAATTGCTTTTATTCACCAGGAACTGAATGTGTGGCCGGAGATGACCGTGCTGGAAAATCTGTTTATCGGCAAGGAAATGACATCCAAGTGGGGCTTACTAGACAGCTCTAAAATGAAAGCGTTAGCAAATGAGCAATTCAGCAAGCTTTCGGTAAACCTTCCATTAAACGGTGAAGCAGGCGAGTGTTCAGTGGGTCAACAGCAGATGATTGAAATAGCCAAAGCACTCATGACGGATGCTAAAGTTATCGTGATGGATGAGCCGACAGCCGCCTTAACCGAACGTGAAATTCAGAAGCTGTTCGAGGTTATTACTTCTTTGAAAAAAGATGGTGTTTCGATCGTGTATATTTCACATCGGATGGAGGAGATATTCGCGATCTGTGATCGGATTACCATCATGCGTGACGGGAAAACGGTGGATACTCAGGCGATTCCCGATACGAATTTTGATGAAGTTGTACGGAAAATGGTAGGTAGAGAGCTGACTGAACGCTATCCGGTAAGAACGCCCGCTTTGGGAGAAGTGGTGCTGGAGGTCAAAAATGCCACGCATAAAGGCTTGTTTGAAAATGTGAATTTTACTGTGCGGTCTGGTGAAATTGTAGGTTTTTCAGGCTTGATGGGCTCGGGACGAACCGAGATCATGAGGGCGTTATTTGGACTGGATGCTTTGGATCGTGGTGAGATCCATGTACGTGGAAAAAAGGTGACTATTCGCAAGCCGGATGACGCGGTGAAACTAGGGATTGGCTTCATTACAGAAGACCGAAAAGATGAGGGCTTGGTTCTGGATTTTTCCATTCGGGAAAATATGGTGCTGCCAAATCTCTTTAGCTTTACCTCAAAAGGATTTATTTCAGGTAAAAAAGAGTTGGATTTTGTTAACACTGTAATTAAGCGCTTACAAATTAAAACTCAATCGGGTGAAACAACGGTTCGCAGTTTGTCAGGTGGTAATCAGCAAAAGGTGGTTATTGCCAAATGGGTAGGTATTGGTCCAAATGTACTCATTCTTGACGAACCGACGAGAGGTGTGGATGTGGGAGCCAAGCGGGAAATCTACCAGTTGATGAACGAGCTGACCGAACGTGGAGTCGCGATTATCATGGTATCCTCGGAACTCCCTGAGGTACTCGGCATGAGCGATCGTATTGTCGTGGTGCACGAGGGAAAGATCAGCGGAGAGCTGAGCAGGGAAGAAGCCACACAAGAAAATATTATGACGCTAGCTACAGGAGGACAGTAATATGACAACTATGAATGAATCAAAAAGCAGCAAAGGCTTTCAAATGTCACAAATCACACAGAAGCTTGGTCCGTTGTTGGGACTCATTATTTTGGTGATTATCGTATCGGTCTTAAATCCCAGCTTTTTGGAACCGCTTAATATTTTGAATTTATTGCGCCAGGTATCCATTAATGCGTTGATTGCGTTCGGTATGACCTTCGTTATTCTCACAGGCGGAATAGATTTGTCAGTCGGCTCCATATTAGCACTATCCAGTGCGTTTGTCGCAAATATGATGCTGGCCGGGTTCGATCCTATTTTGGCGATTATCATCGGCTGTGCATTGGGTGGCGTGATGGGGATGGTCAACGGCTTGATGATTACGAAGGGTAAAATGGCTCCGTTCATCGCTACACTAGCAACCATGACCATTTTCAGAGGATTGACACTCGTTTATACCAATGGTAACCCTATTACAGGACTCGGGGACAGTCTGGTATTTCAATTGTTCGGTCGTGGCTATCAGTTCGGTATTCCGGTTCCAGCGATTACGATGCTTATTACCTTTGCTGTCCTATGGATCATTTTGCATAAAACACCATTCGGACGTAAAACGTATGCCATTGGTGGTAACGAGAAGGCTTCGATTGTATCTGGTATTAAAGTACCGCGTGTAAAAATTTGGATTTACTCTCTGGCTGGAATGCTCTCCGCATTGGCGGGAGCTATCTTGACTTCACGTTTGAACTCGGCGCAACCGACAGCAGGTACTTCTTATGAATTGGACGCCATTGCGGCTGTCGTATTAGGTGGAACAAGTCTCTCAGGAGGACGCGGACGAATCGTAGGTACGTTAATTGGTGTGCTTATCATCGGTACACTAAACAATGGCTTGAACTTGCTGGGGGTTAACTCATTTTATCAAATGGTAGTAAAAGGGATAGTCATCGCTATTGCAGTATTGATTGACCGTAAAAAATCCGCATAATACACCTAATCTGCGTAGAAGGAGACACAAAAATATGAAAAAGCTTACATTAATAATGACTGCATTGCTGCTCCTGCTCATGACAGGGTGTTCCTTGGAACCGCCCGAATGGGCGAAGCCTAAAGCGGCCGCGAACCTGAAGGACATCAAAATCGGCTTGTCGATCTCAACACTGAATAATCCATTCTTCGTATCTCTCAAAGACGGAGTTGTGGCAGAGGCCAAAAAACAAGGAATGCAGGTCATTGTTGTGGATGCACAAAATGATTCGGCGAAACAAAGTAATGACGTAGATGATCTGATTCAACAGGGAGTGAACGCGTTGCTCATTAATCCGACAGATTCGTCGGCCATCTCCACTGTGGTACAATCAGCGAATGCATTGAACATCCCGGTTATTACACTGGATCGTTCTGCTGACAAAGGCGATGTAAAAGCACTCGTCGCTTCAGACAACGTAGAGGGAGGACGAATGGCTGCCAGATATGTGATTGATCAAGTTGGAAAAGGTGCCAAGGTGATTGAGCTGGAAGGTGTTCCAGGAGCATCCGCTACCCGTGAACGCGGAAAAGGATTTCATGAAGTAGCAGATAAGGATCTGAAAGTCATAGCCAAACAATCGGCCGATTTTGATCGGACCAAAGGTTTGAACGTGATGGAAAATCTGCTGCAAGGCAACCCGGACGTTCAGGCAGTATTTGCCCACAATGATGAAATGGCGTTGGGTGCGATCGAAGCAATCCAAAGCTCAGGTAAGAACATTCCAGTCATCGGTTTTGACGGTAACGAGGATGCGCTTAAATCAATTAAGGAAGGGAAACTGACAGCCACCGTAGCTCAGCAACCCGAGCTTATTGGTCAATTGGCGGTGCAGGCAGCCAAGGATGTACTTCAAGGTAAAACCGTGAAAACATCAATTCCCGCTAAGCTGGAGTTAGTGGATCAATCGAAATAAAAAGGGCGCTTGGCCCAACATATTAAGCTATTCGGACTGATGCTGTAATGCGCATCAGTCCTTTTTTTTTGGCTATTCTACGATGACGATACATACACATAAATGGAAGTTTTTTATTTTTGTATTGTAAGAAGAGACAGTAAAAGATAGAATAACAATTGTATGATAATGAGAATCACTATCATATTATGAATTGTATATATCTAAGGAGGACGTATATTGTGCAACAAAGGTACAGATTAAAATGGGAATCCACGCTTTGTCTTGTGGTTCTTTTGATGGTTGTATTGAGTGCATGTGGAAACGCAGCTAGCAACAACCAGACAAACGACAAGACCAGCACTAATGATCCTTCCGGGCAATCCAAGACGGTTGTCATGCGCGAATATACTGATGCCACTGGCAATAAGATCAGTATCCCTGCAAATCCACAGCGAGTTGTCACGACACAATATTTGGATGCTATGCTGGCCTTGGGAGTTAAGCCTGCAGGCGCTGCTTCCCATTTGTTGGAAGGCGACTATTTAAAAGGCAAGATTGACGGAGTTGCGGATATTGGGAACCCGACAAATGTAGAAAAGGTGCTGGAGTTACAACCGGACCTGATCATCACAACAGAATATACCACGCCCGAAGTGAAGGAGCAGCTAGAGAAAATTGCTCCAACCGTAGTCGTTTCGTTTGGAGAAGGCGATGTATTTGAGCAACTGCGGAATGTCGCAGCCGTGCTGGGTAAGGACAAGGAAGCCGAGCAGTGGATCGCTAGTTTCAACAAAAAGGCTGAGGAAGGCCGAAAGAAGCTGGTTGGAAAATTCAAAAAAGATGAAACGGTTACGATTTATATGGCCTACGATAAGAATGTGTTAAGGGTATACGGAGCGCGGAATGTAGGACATGTTATTTACCGTTCACTGGAATTGAATCCTCCTGAGTACATACGTCAGAAGCTGGCGAAGGACCCGAGATTTAATTATGTCTATGATGTTATTTCAATGGAAAAGTTACCTGAACTATCCGGAGACCGAATTATTATGCTGGTTTATGATGAAGCGAGCAAGGACGGAATGCTTAAGCAAATTGAGCAAAGTGCATTGTGGAGAAATCTCCCGGCTGTCAAAAACCACAAAGTGTATTTCATCAAAGCCGATCCGTGGTTTACCTACTCACCGCTAGCCGTTGACCAATCACTCGATGAGGCTGTTAAAATGTTTTCCGTTGATCCGAAGTGATCAGTTCAATTGAAATAAGAGAGGAGAAGTCATAATCATGCTTAGACGATTTTTTGAATACTATCGTCCTTACCGGACTTTGTTCATCATTGATTTCTCTTGTGCCTTGCTGGCTGCACTGCTGGAGTTGGCTTTTCCGCTTGCAGTCAACCGGGTGGTCGATGATTTGCTGCCCAGCGGGAACTGGAAATGGATTTTATATGCCTGTCTGGCTCTACTCGGTATTTATGTCATAAGTGCTGCACTGAATTACGTGGTCACCTATTGGGGACACAAGCTGGGCATTAACATCGAATCGGACATGCGTAAAAAGCTGTTTGATCGGGTACAAAAGCAATCTTTTCGTTTTTTTGACAATAACAAAACAGGGCATCTCGTTTCACGTATGACCAACGATCTAATGGATATTGGGGAAATTGCCCACCACGGACCCGAAGATTTGTTCATCGCGTTGATGACACTGGGGGGAGCCTTTGGTATCATGCTCGGTATTAACTGGAAGCTGGCTGTACTGACTTTCATCATTGTACCCCTCATGATTTACTTGTCTCTTTATTTCAGCCGTAAAATGTCTGCTGCATTCCATCGTATGTTTTCTGATATTGCGGATTATAACGCTCGTATTGAAAATAATGTAAGCGGGATTCGTGTTGTTCAAGCGTTCTCCAACGAAGCACATGAAATGGAACGGTTTGCTGAAAATAATGGGCGTTTCCGTAAAACGAAGCTGATCGCGTACCGGATTATGGCCTGGAATTCCTCGATTAGTTTTATACTAATGAAGCTGGTTTCATTGTTTGTGCTTGTGTGTGGAACATGGTTTGTTATCGAAGGACAGATGACCTACGGGGAATTTATCGCATTTGTGATGCTGTCTAATGTATTCCTGGGGCCGATTAAACAAATTAATTCTGTCATCGAAACGTATCCGAAAGGGATTGCTGGCTTCCGACGGTACCTGGATTTGCTGGAAAGTGAATCGGATGTAGAAGATCTGCCTGGGGCCAAGGCGGTTAGCCATCTTAATGGAGATATTCAATTTGCAGGTGTAACGTTTGGTTACGAAAACAAAGATAAGGTATTACGCAAAGTGGACCTATCTATCCATGCGGGTGAAACCGTAGCACTTGTGGGTCCTTCAGGAGCAGGTAAAACGACACTTTGCAGTTTGTTGCCTCGCTTCTACGATGTCGAGGAAGGTAGCATTACTATTGATGGAATGGATATCCGTGAAATGAAGCTGGAATCGCTGCGATCCATGATTGGAATTGTTCAGCAGGATGTATTCCTCTTTGATGGAACGATTCGTGAAAATATTGCTTACGGTAAGCTGGATGCTTCGGAAGAAGAAATCTGGGATGCTGCTCGTCGAGCTCAGATTGAAGACCTTGTTCGCTCATATCCTGATGGTCTGGATACAATGATCGGTGAGCGAGGTGTGAAGCTCTCTGGTGGTCAAAAGCAACGTTTGTCTATTGCACGGATGTTCCTTAAAAATCCGCCAATTCTCATTTTAGATGAAGCAACATCAGCATTGGATACAGAGACAGAAGCCGCGATTCAGCAAGCGCTGACAGAGCTATCCCAAGGCCGTACGACACTCGTTATCGCGCATCGTCTGGCAACGATCAAAAATGCTGACCGCATTATCGTAGTTGCAGATCAAGGGATTGCCGAGCAAGGCAGACATGAAGAGTTATTGGCAGTAAAAGGGGCATATAGCCGCCTGCACCAAGCTCAATATGGAACGTAAATAGGCCAATATGACACCGTAAATAGAGAGAGGAATGAACAGGTTTGACAAAGAAAATGTGGATTGTAATGATGCTTCTGTCAGTCATTTTAGCTCTTACCGCCTGTGGTGGAAATGTAAAGCAAGCGGATGAAAAGCAGAATCAAATATCTAGCGAACAAAAGTCAGAGGAAATGAAAACAGTCAAAACGATTCATGGAGATATTAAAATACCGGTTCACCCTCAGCGGATTGTAGTAGATATGTACCAGAATGATTTATTAGCACTAGGAATTAAACCTGTGGGAAGTGTTAAATATTATCTGGATAATCCGTTTTCGAAGGAGCTTGTGCAGGGCATTGCAAGCATTGGAGATCGCGGCAGCGTATCCATTGAAAAAGTATTGGCTCTGGAGCCTGATTTGATTCTGATTGGTTCCAAAGATGCTTCTGATTATGAAAAATATAGTAAAGTTGCTCCGACCATCGTCATTCCATATGGAACGTACAAGAATGTGCATGAGGAACTGACAGCTTTTGGTGAACTGCTCGGAAAAGAACAGGAAGCCAAAACATGGCTTGCGCAATACGATCAGCGGATGCAGGCTGCACGTGACAAGCTAAAGGGAATTGTTCAGCCTGGAGATACTTTCACCGTAATGGAAGCTTCGGAAAAAGAATACTATGTATATGGCGATAATTTTGGCAGAGGAGGACAGGCGGTATACAAAGGACTGAATTTGACACCTCCGCCGCTTGTCCAAAAAGAATTATTTGGTGAGACTCAATGGAAATCGGTGTCAAAAGAAGTCATTAATCAATATGCTGGCTCTTATATCTTTCTGACGGTTAACAAGGATTTGAGCGGTTACGAAGGAGACAGCATATGGAAATCACTGAATGCAGTCCGGCAAGGTAAGGTTTTTGAGCTCCAGGAGGATCGATATTGGTACTTCGATCCCATTGCCATTGTAGGGCAAGCTGAAGAAATCGCAGATTTGATCGTCCAGCGGAATAAAGAGAACGCCACACAGAAGTAGTCGCTTCGGTGTTGTTGGCAGCCCTTTGGTATTTATGCCGAAGGGCTTTATTTGTTCACAATAGGGCAGAGTATTAGGCATTCCTCGAAATTTGCTATTGATGCCGTTGCCACATTAATTTACAATAGTAAAGATTGCATGATAATAATTCTCATTATCAACATCATCTTCAACACAGTTCGTGATAGCTACATACTATTCAACAGTAAGGGTGAACAATAGTTATGAAATTATCAGAATCATCGGATAGCCCCGCTCAAAGTAATCATAACCAGTCGCCGACTCAATTCCACTCGCGACCTTGGGCGGCTTCGCTTATCCTGACAGTTGGGCTTGGACTTTTAGCGTTCGGTATCGCGCTATCCCTATCTTTTGGTGCAGCCTCAATTAGGATGGAAGAGGTATGGAACGCCGTTTTTCATTTTAAACCCGAGTTGCAAAACCATCAGATTATTTGGGAAATCCGTTTACCTCGGATTCTGGGTGGAGTTCTAATCGGAGTTTGCTTTGCTGTTGCAGGTGCAATTATGCAAGGAATGACCCGGAATCCGCTTGCTGACTCGGGCTTGCTTGGACTGAACTCGGGAGCCAGCTTGGCGATGGCAATTTGCTTTGCCCTTTTTCCTGGCTCTTCCTTTTTACAGTTAATGTTGTATTCCTTTGTTGGTGCAGCTCTGGCTGTTGTGATGGTATATGGTACAAGCTCCATATCCAAATCAGGTCTTACGCCAGTTCGTCTTGTATTGGCGGGTGCAGCTGTCACAGCATTGCTGTCTGCCTTAGGAGATGCGATCAGTTTGTACTTTGATGTTGGACAGGATTTGGCCTTTTGGTATGCCGGAGGGCTTAGTGGAACCAAGTGGGTTCAGCTCGGTATAGTTTTGCCTTGGGTTGTGGCAGCTTTTATCGGTGCTCTCATGTTGTCGCGCTCCATTACGTTGCTCAGTTTGGGAGACGAAATTGCGTTGAGCCTTGGTCAGCGAACTGGGGTGGTAAAGGTAGTTGGAATGATTCTTGTTCTGATTTTGGCGGGTGCAGCGGTGTCGTTGGTGGGTTCTATAGGTTTCGTGGGATTGATTATTCCCCATATAACCCGCAAGCTGGTTGGCGTCGATTATCGCTGGATTATTCCATGCTCGGCCATTATGGGAGCTTTACTCATTGTGTTTGCCGATCTGGCAGCCCGTATGATTAACGCACCTGAGGAAACACCGGTGGGCGTACTTATTGCCTTAATTGGGGTTCCGTTCTTCCTTTATCTGGCGCGTAAAGAAAGGAGGGCACTGTAAGATGAATAACGTTACGAATGGGGCTATTGCCAAAGCTAGTCATCGTAAAAAAATCCATGATTGGATGGTTGTAGTCATTCTACTCGTATTGCTCATTGCTGCGTTCACCATAAGTGCGAATACGGGAACCATCCGGCTTTCGCCAATGGAGCTATTTAGAACCTTGTTTGGACAAGGGACTCCACAGCAGGAATTAATCCTATTTGAATTCCGATTGCCACGAATGGTTATTTCCCTTCTTATCGGTGCAGGTCTCGCTGTTTCTGGCTGCATCATGCAGGGGGTTTCGCGTAACGGCCTAGCGGACCCTGGTATTCTAGGCATTAATGCAGGCGCCGGGTTGATGGTCATGCTGTTTGTATTGCTTTTTCCATCTATGCAAACTACGAATTCATTGTTTTTACTTCCCGCTCTTGCACTGATTGGATCAGGAGCAGCTGCTATTCTCATCTACGCGCTTTCTTACAAGAAAGGTGAAGGAATTTCTCCGACAAGGCTACTGCTGAGCGGAATTGGCGTAGCGGCGGGTATCAGTGCTGCGATGATCATTATGACTCTTAAGCTGACACCCGAAAGTTACACGTTTGTAGCTAATTGGTTAGCAGGAAGCATCTGGGGCTCAAACTGGAAATTCGTGATGGCTCTGTTGCCTTGGCTGATTGTATTGCTTCCTTTCGCATACTACAAAGCAAATGTGATGAATGTGCTTAATCTGGGAGATCAGACGGCATCGGGGTTGGGTACAGCTATCGAAAAGGAACGTATTCTCCTTCTCGCTGCTGCGGTTGGATTGGCCAGTTCTAGTGTTTCGGTTAGTGGCGGTATCGGCTTTGTAGGTTTGGTGGCTCCACATTTGGCGAGAAAGCTGGTGGGGCCGAAGCATAAAATGCTGCTGGTAACCTGTGCTTTAGTCGGAGCACTCCTGGTACTTGTAGCGGATACGATCACACGATCCTTACCTTTACAGAAAGAAATCCCGACAGGTTTAATTGTAGCCATCATTGGTGCGCCATACTTCTTATACCTGTTGAGTCGCTCCAAAGGGTAACGTCACGAAAGAGTACCACCTGTCAATTAAAGGCTACGCAAACAAATAACCTTCAACACCACTAAGGAAGTGGGGCTGAAGGTTATTTGTTTCATTTAATTTAGCAGCCTTTCATCTCAACGGGAAGTATTCAAGGCATGAGAGGTTTGATGCAGCTCTCTGATCATTTTATGCAACGTGTAATTTTCCTGACGTGTCACGCCGTGTTGATTTTCCTGAACCAGCAACTGATGGATGTTTCGTTTTAGAATTTCACTTCGACGTTCCAGCATTTCGGTACTCATAAATAAATGAACACTCCCTTTGTCATGAATAAACCTACATTTTTGAAATGAGCATAGGCTGAATTTAAGTTTGCCTTTCGACTTCTTTAAGTATATCGTGCTGGATGATCAAGGGAAAACGGAGCGAGACAGCAAATTGCTTTTTCTCATCATCCATGCCGTGTCGACAGCGACTCACCCCATGAGTTCTTAGATATACTTCCTGATGCTAGCGATAACAGGGGATTAGGCGTAATTAACTTCATGTATATAATTGTTTTTTTGATATAAACGGATTAAGTGTATTAATCCATTTGGAATATTTGTCAGTAAGGAGCGTATTGGATATTGCTCAGGCTGTTCTGAACAAGCAGGGGCTTAATAGCGAGTTAATACAAAGGATCAATTGTGTATTTGCAGAAAATCAATTTGTGCGCTTAAAAGTTAGCTGGATTTCTGAAGATCAGCATTTACATACTGAATTTATAGATGAACCCGAACAGTTAAAGCGAATGTATATGGAATCACTTATCAGTTTGCTGAAAGCTATGGGGGGGAGCAACTAGAACTGCAAAGTTGTATTCAATGCAATCATTGGTTTATTCCATATTAGCGAGCTCAGTTAACCAAATTTTGCAGTTCTAAATGTCGGAGTCATTACAACTACCTAATGAAAAGAAAAGATTAAGAGGCTATAACATTTTTGAAGTGGGGAGATACAATAATGATTATTTAAAAATCGAATGAAGAAATTGAGATCATGGGGGAACTGGCCGAATTACGACTATTCTGCCAGTCCGCACCACTTGCCTTTGAGGCCGAACTTTTCAAGTCGTGTGTTGTACGCCGTAGACGTATACTGGAAGCCGTGATCCGAATGAAGCACGGCTCCGGATACGTCTATTTTGTGTGCATTCATAATACCAATTTCTTCATACCCCGGACCGAAAAGATCCGGAATGGTGGAGAAATAGCTGCTTTATCAACATTATTTGTATTGTGGATATACCGGCTGAACGACTACCTGCTCAGGATCATGACCGAAGAACAACAGATTCGGCTTAACCTCCTGCACAATCTGCTGAATGCGGGCGATTGACTGGCGTGCCTGTTCACGGTTAAAACCGTCAAACGGCACGTCGTTTGCGTAATTCTCCTGCGTGTAGGCAACATCAATCGTCAGCATGACCGGACCCGATTCCTTTGTTGTGACCAGCGCGGACTGATGACCCGGCGAATGCCCCGGAGTATAGAACAGTTGCAAACCTGGAACCAGCTCATGATCCCCTTGAAGCAGTCGATAATTCAAGTCCGCCTGCACGCATTCCCGTGGCGCATACTCCAGATTACCGATCGCAGCGTCTGCTTCGGTCTGCTGCACATAAATCGGTGTATTCGGAAAATGCGGATTGCCTCCGGCATGATCCATATGCATATGAGAGATTACGATGGCATGGATATCGTCCGGGTGATAGCCGATCCGATCCAGTACAGCCACGATACTATCATCGGCTGACATATGGGGAATGAAGCGCCCTTCAAACGGTGTGCTTTTAAAATAATTTGGATTGTCGATAAACGAATCCGGCATACCGGTATCAATGAGAATCGGACCGTGATCTGTCTCCAGTAGATACGACCAGATTTGCAGGCGCACCAGTGCCCCGGGCTGTGCATGATGGTTGAGTGAGGAGCGATCAATATCAAGCTGACCGATCGGTAACCAGTACAATTTGTTAATCATACAATCATCCTCCAATCGTAGTTTACATAATAATTATTATGTAGTTATTAATCGAGGTTTCGGCTGACGGAAAGTGATGTTTGTATTTTCGTTTGTAAGCTCCGGGTGCTGAAGCCTCGTGCTGTCGTTGTAATCTCACTCTTTCGAAAATTAATTTTTTAATAGTTTAAATGAAAAGGCATGTAGGCGTCCAGCAGAAATTTGCCGTCAGGCAGGCCAGTTCATGCTTTTCCTGTGAACAAGACTGTTTATACGCTCTGCTCGAAATTTGCCCAGAAGCTGGATCACACGGTCATCATCTCGAAAATCGGTGAAATTCTTGGTGATCCACTGCTGCTAGTGGGTGAAAATTACAATCAGCTAGCAGGCTATCATATGGAGATGGTGCACGCACCGGAAGGTGATCCGGATAGCGAGTTGGAAGCTGCGCATGATATTCATGTTTTGGCCACTATGGCGATTTTGACTGCTACCGATCGAGAGCAGCGCCCCCAACTTGGAGAAATGGTGCCGCATGCAAGACTATTGGCTATTTAGTTTTGTTTTGGATATGAATGAATTACATTAGGTGAACTTTTCTTGAGCGTGTTTTAATTTGTCTACATTGTGGGATCGACCCCCTCTGATCCTATGCCACGCCGTTAAGTGCTTTGAAATGTCTGCTTGAAGGCGATACTAGGCTGGACAAGAGGAAAAACGCTCTATTTGCCCTTGAAAAGCACTAAAAAAACAGCGTATAATATAAATTATACGCTGTTTAGGTTTAAAACGACTTTTAGAATCCCTCCTGCATAAGATGTCGATTGGATTGTCGATAAAAATCAGACGAAAATGATCGTTTTACAGTATATTTCGGAATATGAACTGAATTGGAGGCGAGCGAGATGAAAAAAGAGATGCGACATGTGGAGCTCGATACAACTGAAGAAATTGATGAAATATATACTGAGGAGCTGGAAGCTTTTTTGATCTGGATGAAGGATGCAGGATATACGATACATACGCAAAAAAATTATATGGGGGATGTGAAGCAGTTTTTACGGACGTTGCGTGAAAAACCACTCGATCAGGTGAAGAAGATTCATGTTATGTCGTATTTGTCTAAAGCGCGGGAGGGAGGCGCCGGAGATAGTACGCGGAACCGGAAGCATGCAGCGGTGAATAGTTTTTTTAAAGCGCTACAGGAATTTGAGTTATGCAGCACAAATCCGGCAGCGGGAATTAAAAAAGCAAAGACTGAAAAGAATCGTATGCCCGTCTATCTGGATGAAAAGGATATTCATCCGTTTTTGCTCGCGGTGGAGGGGAAATATGCAAATCGTAATATGGCTATTTTTCTGCTGATGGTCTACATGGGATTGCGGGTGGGGGAGGTTCATTCATTGAATGTCTCGGATTACAGCCGAGAAAGACGTACCTTAGATGTGTTCGGTAAAGGACGTAAGTGGCGTACTCTCCCGGTACCAGAAGCCGTGTGTGATTTTGTAGAGCATGCGTTGGAGGAAAGATTGACGCCGTGGAGAGGTAAAGAGGATGCGATGTTCGTATCCCAAAAAGGCCGCCGTCTGGCAGTGCGCACCATTCAACAGATCGCTACAGAAACGTTCGAACGATTCCAGCAAGATAAGAGTATGGAACGCCGGGAGGCATATTCCAGCCATAAGCTGAGACATACATTTGCGACAATGCTATTACGTAAGGGAGCAGATCTGCGTACCGTGCAGGAGCTACTGGGGCATTCATCCATTCAGACAACCACAGTATATACACATGTCACTGATCGGGAAAAAGAAAAAGCAATGGATAAGCTGGATATTCAGATACCAATATCAGGATTGTGAGTATAACATGAAAGTTGAGATTAAATAAAAATGAGTTTACATAATAATTATTATGTAAACTCATTGGGCAGAATTACATCCTGACTTGAAAATCACATCAACGGCTTTAGGTCATTACGATCATGAACGTAGTATTCTTTTTCATAGCGTTAGTCTTGTTTTTGAATGATTTTCTCCAAATGATGCCGCAAATGCTGAATATAATCGTCGACTAGCCACTGTAATGTTTCGGTGGAGTGGTCATCTTTTTGAAATCTTTTCTTAGAATCGAATGATGTACATGAGTTTAATACATTTATGATTTGCTTATTCAATAGTTTCCATAGATGTATGACATCCACGTAAGAGAACACTTCCTGATACTGATTAGCTGCCACCCATTCATTTTGCGCATACGATTCAATTTTGATAGGGGATGTTGAATGCTTAATCATGATAAATCTTCGCTGATTTTTAGAAGCGGAGTCGCACAGATGTCCCAGTATTTCTTTTTTTGGACCATTTCTCCGAGAACGGTTTGGCATTAAATTCATGTTCTGTGATCGAAAAAAATTCTTTTTCATAATCCTCGATGATCCTTGCCAGTTCTTCAACAGCATTCTTCAATTGATTAGCCTCCTTATTTTAGCGATCGTCTTATGATTAGCATTAGAATAATTCAGAATAAGCTGGAAAGCAATGGTGAAATAAAGGCTAGTACGATATTGCCTTGACTAAGGTAATATTTTGCTGCAAAATTAGTAAAAGTGCTTTATAAACATGGTTTATGAAGTGCTTTCATGATTTTATAGAAAGAAGGTGCTATGTATGGAAAAAGCTAATACAAATTTAATTAAAGAAATAAATCTGAACCTGGTTCGAAAAGTATTGAAACAGATCAATAAGACAACAAAACCCCAACTAGCCGCATTAACTGATTTAAGTGTGGTAACTATCAATACGCTTATGCAGGAATTGCTTAATAATGGAGAAATATTTGAAGATGAAATTGTCCCTTCAAACGGAGGCAGGCATGCGTTAACCTATCGTTTTAATTATGAGTATAGTCTAGCACTGATCATACATATTAATGAAAAACAAGGGACGGATGTTGTCAATACCACGGTAGTTAATTTAAATGAGGACGTTCTAATGAAAGAAGAGCATCCCTTTCAAATTTTTAATCCTACACAATTTTATTCCACGATTCAAGACATCATTTCTCACTATCCCTCCATCAAAGTTATTGGTATAGGAATCCCGGGACAATCTGTAAATGGAGAAATTACAGTCAGCAGTCATGAAAGGTTAAATGGAATTCGGTTGGCAGAGGATGTGCAAAGCAAATTTGGTTTGCCGGTTATTGTGGAGAATGACGTAAATGCCGCTGTATGTGGATACGTCTATAGAGAACAAATAGAAGAAGATCAATGTGTGCTGGCTATTTATTTTCCTGAGAATTCTCCACCAGGGATGGGAATTTATTTGCGAAATGGGGTGTTAAAAGGCAAACATGGATTGGCTGGTGAAATCAAATTCATTCCGTCGATAGTTTGGGATGAAAGCAAAGGAACGGAAGTTTTCTTTAATAGTATATGTGAAATTATCCGAATATTACAATCTGTATTTGATCCTGACCGAATTGTGATCTATAGAGAGAATACAGAAGAAGTGTCTTTCTTTCATTTTTTAGAATCCTACAAATCTAAGCATAAGATGCCTTTGTATCCTGACGTTATACTCTCAGATTTATTTTATGAAGATTTTAAAACAGGGTTGAGAGGGTTAACTCTAAAAGAATTGGAACGTCCGATCATTGTCTTTAAATAATGTATATATGTGTAGTGAAGAGAGGAGAGGAGGAGAGAAATGGGTTTATTCTTATTGGGTTAGGACTTGCACCGATTTACCCTGGACTTCTTCATGAAACGCCAACTCGGTTTGGTAAAGAGAGTTCTTCCAAACTCATGGGATATCAAATGGCAGTTGCTTATGCAGGAACAACATTACTCCCTCCCGTTTTTGGGGTTATAACTTCTCAGGCAAGCATAGATTTTCCCCGATTGCCGTCATTGTTTCCTTCTTTTTATGCTGTTCAGTTCCTAGCAAGTGAATCGTACATTGAAAAAGAGAATTATGAAGGGTTAATAGAAATTATCACTTGACCTGAAACGCGTTTCATCAGCTAAAGTAAACGTGTAACCTAAAAGAGAAAGCGAGGGCACTCTATGATCTCACTGATTTTACTTTGCTCAGTTATATGGGTTGGTACTTATTGGTGCTTAGTATTATCCGGGCAGCCTAGGGAAGTAAAACCTTACCGCTCCATCGATGATTTTTTTGAATAACTTTCTATGTCCACTTAATAAAGAAGCTTTTTTTACTCGCTTTATTAACATGTTTAATTAATTAATTTAATAAGTGTGCAGAATGCAGAATATGCAATGCACCTATTAAATGGATCAAATTCTGGCACTAAGTTGGATTTACGGAAAAAGGAGGTGCGACTGTGTGGGCGATAGAAGGTATCTCATGTATCATAATTTTAATTATTATGTACTTCATGATCAGTAGTTTGGCTCATTCTCCTCATGTTCAAAAGCTTGCAGCACGAATGTTTGAAGATTTTAATAGAGATTTTGATGTTGATCCACGGAAAGAAAATGAAAAGCCGTAAATTAAACTTGGCTAATAAAGAGCTTATATATTAAGGGAGGATTTATATATGTTTAAACTGGTGGTAAGTGATCTGGATGGTACTTTTCTGAATAATAGTGGCACTTTCGATGTCGAATTATTTAATCAGGTGTATCGAGAAATGCAAGAAAATAATATTTCTTTTGTAGCCTGTACAGGTAAACAATGTGAACGAGTAGAAGAATTGTTTGGCGAGCACGGAAAAGGGATCTGGATCTTAGGGGACAGTGCTACGCGGATTAAAAAGGATGGAGTCGTCGTCAAAGAGTTTACGATTGAACACAATCTAGCATTACAAGCGATAAGAGATATCGAAAGTTTTTCCAATGATTTTATTATCATAGCATGTACAACGGAAGCAGCATTTGTTCATTCTCATATTCAAGACGAATACTATAAAATTGTGAAAGGCTCGTATAAAGAAGTGGTTAAGATTGATTCATTTGATCAAATCAACAGTAGCTTTCTTAAAATAACTGTATATGATCCAGCTGGAAGAAGTCCCTTATTAAGAAAACATGTTGAAAAGACTCTACTGGGTCAAATTTATATCGTTGATTCTGAAGCAAATTGGCTGGATATTACAGCACTTCATACCCATAAAGGGGAGACGGTAAGAAAACTCCAAGAGATATTAGGGATTACTGAGGATGAGACCATGTCATTTGGAGATGGTGAAAATGATGTGGAACTTATGATTATAGCAAAATATAGTTTTGCTATGAAAAACGCATGTGAGAACACTAAAAATGCAGCCAGTTTTATCACTAAATCCAACGAAGAAAACGGGGTCTTATTAACGATAAAAAAATGATGGATTTACAAAAGCAATAATGTTAATTATCGTTATTGAGAAGACCCCAAATTGCATCATGAAAGGACTATACGTAGCATGAAAAATAAAATACTGGTTTTTGATATTGGTGGCTCTTTTATTAAATTTAGTTTGTATTTTCAAGGTGAGTTTATGTGTAAGGGGAAAGTTAAAACTCCATTGGACTCACTTGAGAATCTACTTGTAGCTTTGAAGCAAATTCATAATCAGTTTATAGATGAATGTGAAGGTATAGCTGTCAGCATGCCAGGTATTGTGGATTCAGCAAGCGGTCACATGGTGCATGGCGGTTCATTAAGATATATAAATGATATAAATATGATCGAAGTTTTTAAGAAAGCGTTTCATTTACCCGTAGCAATTGAAAATGATGGAAAATGCGCTGCTCTGGGAGAAGCATGGTGTGGTTCATTACAGGGAATCGCTGATGGTGTTGTTCTGGTCGTTGGAACCGGAATGGGCGGTGGAATCATCTCTCAAGGTAAATTGCTGAAAGGCCATCATTTATCGGCTGGGGAATTCTCCTTCATCAGAACTAACAATGAGTATGCAGACAATGTTGATTATTTGCTTGGTATGCAAGGGAGTAGTTCTGTATTATCTAAAACTGTTGCCAAAGCTAAAGGGCTTCCTGCAGATTCTATGACAGGTGAAAAAGTATTCAAGCTCATTGAAGAAGGTGATCACACGGTCCAAGCGATTTTTCAAGAATACTGTAGGAACATCGCAACACAAATTATTAATTTGCAAACGATTCTTGACCCTGAAAAGTTTGTAATTGGGGGAGGCATATCTGCAAATCCTTTGCTGGTTATTACTATTAAAGAAGAACTAGAGCAACTTTATCTAGAGTCGATCTTAAATTTTGTGCGTGCAGATATTGAGCAAAGTAAATTAGGCAATGAAGCGAATTTGCTAGGTGCTATATATAACTACAAACAAACCTATCATCTTGATTGATAACAAAAGTTATATTTCGATGTCTGATTTATCTTGTCCTGTCTATAAGGAAGCATATAGTTTACATAATATATATTATGTTTTTAGTGTGGTGAAATCTGCAAGTGAATCACTCTTATCAAGTGTCCACTTGCAGATTCAAGTTTCACTGACAATATAAAATAGCTTATTTTTCAGTTGAGAATATACGCATGCGTCTATATTTCATTTTCCGGGGGAGATTCAATCATCAGTCCTTCGACATGCTTACGTCCCAGCAGTTTTCGTTTTTTGCGGTTTTCCTTGGTTTCTAAAACAATATCCAGATCATAGTCGTCAGGATACAATTCAGTAGCAGCGATGTGAAGGACGAGCCTCTTTTTGTTCATGGTTAGCTTCTGTCCTTGGATCAAAATCCCGACATTACCCCGTTCATCCTCGGTTTTGTATACAATTCCAGTTCGATCCAGATAGCCTACATAAACACTATCGCCAAGGGCAAAAGGCTTGGTTTTGAGAGGAATTTCTTGTTTACCCCGTTTTGTGACTGTCTGGTCTAAAGCCTCTTTTTTAGGGAAAGGCTTATTTGCATCATCAGACTTTTCATTATCTACAGAAGGGGGAATAACAAACGATTCCTGTGTATTCCGAGACGCTCTGCCTGCAGAAATGGCCTCAGAACGCTCGATAATACGTGTCCACATGCCCAGCTTCAAGGCAATTGCATATGCATAGCTTTCTCCGGCCTCTCCAATGCGAAGTCGGTACAAAGGTTGTAGCGTTTCGGTATCAAACTCCATACGAGCATTCTGAAATCCCGGTGTGTTTTCAGCAAAATGCTTGATTTCGCTAAAGTGCGTTGTAGCCACTACTGTCGCTCGGCGGCGATGGAATTCTTCTAGCAATGCGATAGAGAGGCCTACTCCTTCTCCTGGATCGGTGCCGGATGCCATTTCATCAATCAGAATCAGAGTAGAGTTGCCTGTTGTTTCTAAAATGCTAATCATGTTGCGGATGTGTGCAGAAAAGGTGCTCAAAGCATGTTCAATGCTTTGTCCATCCCCGATATCTACCACAATTTCCTCGAATACAGCCATTCGGCTACCATGCAAAACAGGTACCAGTAGTCCAGATTGCACCATTAGTGTTAATAGACCGACGCTTTTAAGGGCCATCGTTTTTCCGCCTGTGTTCGGTCCAGTGATGATGAGTGAGGAATATCCTTCACCAATTGAGAAATCAAGCGGCACCATAGTATTGGACATCAATGGGTGACGTGCACCTTGGATGTCTATAATCCCGTCAAGGTTAAGTTCGACAGGGACAGCATCCAGAGTCATGGCGTATTTGGCTTTTGCCAATAAAAAATCCAGTACACCTACAGTCTCTGTATTGATGCTTAGTTCCCGGTTGTATGACTCAGCCATTGCCGTCAGGTCTCCCAGCACTTTCATTTCTTCTTTAGATTCTTCTGCCATGTTTGCGCTCTGATCGAATTGCAGATTCGTGATTTCGGCAGGTTCAACGTAAACCGTCTGACCACTTCCCGATTCATCCAGTACATTGCCTTTCACTTGTTTACGGAATTCTTTTTTGATTGGAAGCACGTAACGGCCATTGCGCTGACTAATCATATTTTCCTGCATAATGGATCGGTGACGGCTTGTGAGAGAGTCAAGTTTTCTCTTGATGCGTTCTTCAGTAACCGCAATTTTTTTGCGAATTTTAGCTAGTTCTTTACTGGCGATATCCGTCACACGTCCCGAATGAATACATCTTTCGATTTCGGATAGAAGTGGCTCCATGCTATACATGGAAGATGCATAAGCGCTGACGGTTGGAGCAGCGTCCGCCTTGGAATGCATATATTTTATGAGTTGAATGCAGCTTCGAATGAATTGAGCCATATGAGAAAAATCACGCTCGCTGAACATATACCCGGTTCCGAGCAGTTGAAGAATGTGCTCCATTCCTTCCAACGAAGGAACAGGGACGCTTGCTCCGTGGCGAATGATCTGTAACGCTTCGTTGGTTTCGTCAAGACGAATCTTAATGGTACGGATATCAGTAATTGGGCACATAGAAGCAGCGTGATGCTTACCTAGGTAAGAAAAAGCACATTCGGAAACTCTTGTTTTAATTTGATCATATTCCAAACGCAGCATTGTAGTTTCGTTCATGAATAAATCTCTCCTTTAGTTGTGTAGTCAGGATTTTGGAAAACTTGCTATTAAAATAAAAAAGGGCGGAGAATGAACAAAACGTTCATTCTCCGCCCTTAAGGAAAGAGGGAATTTATCAACAAATAAGCCTGTAATACAGCTTTTGTAGTTCCGAGTTCCGTGTTTCCAATTCATTCACGCAACAGCTCTTTGCTAAGCTATTTGGATCGAATGGAAACGTTAAAAGGGAAGTTACAAAATCTGAAAACAAAAAACCGTGCTGAACACAGCACGGAATAAGGCCTGGATGAAGATAATCCCGAAGGCGATTTATGATATCCGCATGTTCTTAACTAATATCAGGATAACAACACAGCAAGAAACAAACCTGTCCCCGAAGGGTGCAAGCGCCTGGTGTTACTCCCTGAATATGCAATTGCTTAGTTAAGAACGTTCACCGACATCAAAATCTCTCCCTTAATTGAAGATATAACCATACTATACGATTGGACAGGCGTTGAAGTCAAGGCCGACTTCTTTAATTCGATACAATGAGGATCATAAGATTAACATAATGTATATTATGTATACCCAGTATCAATGTTTTTTAAATGAGAATGATGATCCTTATAATTGTAATCAAGAGCATGAAGAAAGAGAGTCATAATCTGTATGAAATCATGATACAAACATTAAGAAACCGCCCCCGGAGGATGCCATATCATATCTCCAGGGGCGGTTTCTTGTGCTGTTATTTAGAATCATCGGCTATGACAGCTTGTACAGGCTGCCTGTCACGAAGCAATGGTAACAACAGCATCGCTCCGACCAAAAATAAACCGGCGCTCACGGTATATACAGTGTTCAGGGAGGATTCGTGTTTGAGTGTTCCGCCGATACTCATACCGACGACCATCATCCCGGAGAACAGGGGAGAGAGGGCACCACCGACGCGGCCGATAAAAGCAGCTTCGGCATTTTTCATCATCATCGTGTTGATACCGATATGAATGCAAGGATAAAATAGGCCGCTGAAAACTTGTAGTGCCATAGTCAACACAATATTGTGCGACCATCCGACACCACAGGTTGTCAGTGTGCTGACCAAGAGTCCGGCTACCAGCAGCAATTGCGGCTGTACTTTTTTGGCAACCCCCATAATCAGGCCGCCTCCCACCAGCATAGCCGCTCCGTTCGCCATTAATGGCCATTGCAGGAATTCCTTGTTTTGTCCAAGGTTCTCGATGGCGACAAAAATCATTAATGGTTGAATAAGTCCAACCGCCAGTCCAATTACAGTAAATGTTCCCCCAAGCGTGCGAAGTGTGCGGTTATTCCATACATAACGTATTCCTTCTTTAAGCTCTTGAATGAAATGAGTGGGTTGATCATCTATCTCAAGTGCTTGTTCATCTTGGGGAATACGAGTCAAGACAAGTGCCGAAATGAGAAACAATATTCCGGTTATAGACATTGAAATGAAAATTCCAAAGTGTTGATAAATAAATGTACCGATAACAGGACCGATAACCATAAATAATGCCATGAGAGATTGAAAAAGGGCCATCACTCCCTGAAGCTGGTCTGGTGCTACATGCTGCTTAAATATCTTCATTGCAGACGGCTGAGAAAATTGAGATAGAATGGCCGAAAAGAAAGTAGACAGCAAAAGCATCTGCCATGACCCGTACCATAATGCCAACAAGACAATAAAAATAGAGGCCGCGGATAGCAAATCGCAACTAATCATAGTCCGTTTGGGCCGCCAACGGTCCGCAAATGTTCCTCCAATGATAGCGAACAGAAAAATAGGCATGAATTCAGCAACCGAAATGAGCGATACGTAGACGGGATCATTATGAGTCAAATCTGTTACATACAACAGTATGGCAAAGTTGCGCACCCAAATGCCCAAATTTAGCAGCGCATTGGAAGCGATAATGGTCCTTATATATGGATTTTTAAACAACAACAAACTCTCCTTTCCTGTTTTCAGGGCGCAAACCCTTTGAAAAACATTTTAAATAAACAAAATTTATTTTTGTCTAGATAATAATAGATAATATAATAAATTAACTATTGTTTAGTCAAATGTTTTTTTGAAACCAAGAAGAAAGTAGAGCATGGAAAAAAAGAGGCCAATGATCCTTAAGGACGTGAATTAGAATAGTGATAAAAGTACTCACTTTAAACTTGTGAGTTGGTAATAATATCTAATCAAAAAAATATTAACATAATATATATTATGTTAACTAAATACTTATCTAATAATAGGGCTCTGAATCCGATGTACCTTTTAAAATCATAGTGATATAATTACGCGTACATGCCTGAAAAGGAGCGAATGGAACATAAATGAACTTTCAAGTGGATTTTTTATCTTTTTTTGTAATTCAGGTAGATGGAAAAGAAGGACAGGGTGGTAAGTCCTATAAGCATTACGCTACAATGGACGACTACGATTATGACGAAAGCGATGTTAAAAAATTTTTGGACGGGGAATTTACTCGTATTAGCAAGCGGAAGGTTGAAAAAAATCCCAGCACAGAGCAGGCACCGACCAAAATCGGCCGCTTTATCGTCGAACCGGAGCATGAATTGAGCAGTAATCCGAATTTCAATATGTTCGCCCGACTGCGGGCAGCAGAGGATAAGGAAGATTTTAAAAATGCTTGTGACGATCTGGTGCGGATGTATCTGGATACGAGCGCAGTACGCGGCGGAGCGCTGATCATTGTACAGGCTACCTTGAATACACACTCGGATGATCCGTTTATTTTTGTGCTTAAATGTGATTTTGAACCTAAAATTGCCAGAATTACTGAAAGCAGTCTGGTGAGTGAGGTCGAAATGGCTATTTCTGCCCGTAATATGAAATCCATCATGTATCCTTACATGCTTGAGGAGGGGATGAACGATGAGTGGGAGCTTAAAATTCACCAGTCTTCGCATGCCCGGTATTTTGAAGATTTTTTGAAATTCGTGACCTATGAGCAATCCATGCCCGAAATTGTCAATGAGCATGTCATGGGCTTCGTTCAGAACTATGTAGAAACCAAATGGCCGGATGCATCTAATGAGGAAAGACAACAGGAAGAGCGTGATCTGGAATTGTGGGCGGCTAGCGAAAAACGGGATTTGCAAGGGAAATGGGAACCCCTTCAGGTCGTAGAGGCTGCACAGCATATTGTCGAGCTGAAACCAGAAATTGAAGTTCGTTTCAAACTAGATGATACGGCCGTGCGTGGGCTACTGTCCGACTTTGGCGCCAAGCTGCACATCACGAAACTTCATGATAGATATGCACTTATTATTGAAGGCGATGCATTTACGTTTGAAAAGGGATTTTCACCGATTGAGCTGCTCCAACCTGAATCGTTTGAAACGGTGGCTGAGCGGCTAAAAGAGAAACGCCAGCATGAAAATGAGGATGGCGATACGCCACCTTGGTAATTCGAATGCAAAGCAAGACGACCAATTGAACTTTTACATTATAATGACTAAAAAACTGGCCTCTCAACGGATATTACCGCTGTGGAGGCCAGTTTTGTTTAGCTTTTATGTTCCCGATCTACATATGAACTTTGCTAATTTGATCTTTCAGCTTGTCCGCAGATTGAAGCAACCTGGCACGTTCCTCGTCATTGAGCGGAAGATCCAAAATTTCACGTACCCCATTGTGATCTACGATACTTGGAACACCTAAATATACGTCAGATACTCCGTTATAATCTTCCAGCAAGGTGGACACATTAAGTACCGACCCCTCGTCCCCGAGAATGGCGGCTACGATTCGGTCGAGAGCCAGCCCTATAGCATAAGAAGTTGCGCCTTTAGCATCTATAATTTCATAGGCAGCATTCTTGGTATTTTCAAAAATTTCATTTTTCGTTTCTTCACCCAGTTCCAGCGGAGTTCCAGCTACGTTGGCTGTGCTCCATACAGGTAACTCAGAGTCACCATGTTCTCCAATAATATGGGCGTGGATGCTTCGTGGATCGATGCCCTTTTGCTTCCCGATCAGATAGCGGAAGCGTGCGCTGTCCAGCAACGTTCCTGATCCAATGACTCTGCTTGAAGGCCAACCACTGCGTTTCCAAGAGATGTAGGAGAGAATGTCCACTGGATTGGTTGCGATCAGCAAAATGCCATGTGTATTGACCTTGACGATATTATCAATAATACTTTCAAAAATTTCGGCATTACGCTTCAGTAAATCAATGCGCGTTTCTCCCGGCTTTTGTGAAGCGCCCGCTGTAACAATAATGATATCTGCATCACGGCAGTCTTCATAATCACCTGCCCACACTTTGACACCACCGAGAAAGGGAAGCCCATGATTCATATCGAGCATTTCCCCCTTCGCCTTTTTGACGTTGACATCAATAAAGACAAGTTCTGACATGCGTTGGCGCAGAAGTAGGGTATAGCCGGTTGTTGTGCCAACCGCTCCCATGCCGACAATGGCCACTCTACTTCGTTTGTAAGGTTTTAAGCTCATAAAATCCTCATCTCCTTCTCGGGTTGTATACCTTTTCATTTTGGGATATTACTTAAAAATTTATCTTTCCAACTCAGTGTACCCTATATACTAACCCACCGCAAAGAAATATGACATTTTTCCTTGACTTCAAAGGCGAGCTCGCTAATAATTAATCGAATGATAAGAACACGCACTAAAGCGTTGCAGCACCGATATTGACGCATGAAATTATGGAAAGAGGATTCGGCATATGGACTTATTTCGAAAAAAAACAGGACTGCTCCCGCATGAGGAAAGCGGATCTACAGGTCGCTTAAAGAGAACAATGGGTGCCTTTGATCTCACCATGCTAGGTGTAGGATGTATTATCGGTACCGGGATTTTTGTTATTACTGGCAAGGCAGCAGCAGAAAATGCAGGTCCTGGATTGATGCTCTCCTTTGTTATTGCAGGTATTGCCTGCGTACTAGCAGCCTTGTGCTATGCGGAGCTTTCATCTACAGTTCCCGCAGCTGGGAGCGCTTATGCGTATAGTTATATTGTATTTGGAGAAATTTTGGCCTGGGTACTGGGGTGGGACCTAATTCTGGAATATGGAGTGGCGGCCGCCTCTGTGAGTAGTGGATGGTCTGCTTACTTTCAAGGCTTGCTGGCTGGATTTGATGTACATTTACCGCTGGCTTTAACCGCAGCCTTCGATTCGACCAAGGGAACCATTATTGATCTACCAGCCGTGTGCATCATTATGCTCATCACATTGTTACTGAGTCTCGGAGCCAAGGAGACGGTCCGATTCAATTTAATAATGGTTTGTGTTAAAGTCGGAGTTGTATTGCTATTTATTGGGATCGGTATCTTTTATGTTAAGCCTGACAACTGGACACCATTTTTGCCTTATGGATTTTCTGGTGTTTTGAGTGCTGCGGCAATCGTATTTTTTGCTTATCTGGGTTTCGACGCCATCTCAACTGCAGCCGAAGAGGTTCGCAATCCGCAACGGAATATGCCCATCGGTATTATCTCTTCTCTAGCGATCTGCACAGTACTGTATATTGCGGTTTCAGTTGTGCTAACGGGAATGGTACCTTATACGCAGTTGGGGGTAAGTGATCCTGTTGCGTTTGCTCTCCGCTTTATTCATCAGGATTTCGTAGCCGGATTGATTTCAGTCGGTGCGATTGCGGGGATGACGACCGTTTTATTGGTGCTCTTGTATGGTCAAACGCGGTTAATTTTCTCCATGTCACGTGATGGCCTTTTACCCGTTTTTTTATCTAAAATAAATGCTAAAACTCAAACGCCAATTCGAAGCACTTGGCTGGTGGGCAGCATTATCGCATTGGCTAGTGGATTGTTCCCGTTACATGCACTGACCAATCTGACGAGTATTGGAACCCTATTCGCTTTTGCTGTGGTATCGGTAGGAGTTATCGTTCTGCGCAAGAAACGCCCTGATTTGAAAAGAGGCTTTACCGTGCCGTGGGTTCCGTTGCTCCCACTTTTAAGTGCTTTGGTTTGCATCGGTCTGATGCTTCAGCTTCATATTAGCACCTGGATTGGATTCATTGTGTGGCTCCTGCTTGGATTGTTGATCTATTTCTTCTATGGATACCACAAAAGTTTGTTAAACCGTAAATCTTAATAAATTCTAGTATAAAAAGAGCCGGCATCCTGCACTTTTGTGAAGGGTCCGGTTTTTTTTGCCATTACGCGAAAAGTGTCACATAGAGTCGTTTATGGTATAATTCTGTTTCAGATAAGCTTTTGGCACGTGATTACAGCATGCCATCGAGGGAGGATTTTAAATGAAACTGCGCTGGCGTGCGCTCTTGGGGGGAGTACTGCTGCTGACGGGAATTCTACTGACTGCCTGTTCTGCTGAAGCCCCAGATACGTTAACTAAACCTCCGATTGAGGAACCTGATGACCAGGGTCAGACGATTACTATTAATCCACCAGTGACTCCAAAGGTGGGCGATCCCAACGCCAAATATGTAGTACAGACGCGAATAGCGGATTTTCATTTAATTGATAACAATAAAGGGTTAGTTTGGGGAGTTACCCATAATGAGCTTCGGCTTTATGATACTCATGATGGCGGAAAGACATGGAATAATATTTCCCCCTCCGAAAACGTCCAATTTCAAGACAAGCTTGAATATGGAAAGGACATCAGTTTCACTGATTCTCGTCACGGTTGGGTTGTCCGTCAAAATTTGGACAAAACAGCAACCGTCATTCTGAGAACAGCAGATGGAGGACAGAGCTGGGATGTTTCAGCGCTTCCAAGTGGGGACCATGTGAGCTCGATTCAATATGTAAATCCAACTACTGGCTGGATCATGGCATATGTAAATCTGAATGAGCAGGATCAACAAAAACTGTTGTATCACACCACTGACGGGGGAGCCACATGGAATAAAGTTGCGCAAAGTTCGAGTATGACATCCAACAAATCAGGCTCAGGTTTACCCGATCGGGGCAGCCTGGCGGGGATGAGCTTTTCTTCCAACAATCAGGGGTTTGTAGCGATCAATCTGGATAACAGTGTTAAGTTGTACAAGACTTTGAATCAAGGGAAAACCTGGACTCCGGTAGCTAACAGAATACAGGGCTGTCCTCAGGCAAAAGCAGAAGCCCAGCAGTCTCTGAAAGGGAGCAGTGCCTCGTACTGGATTCCGGTTCTTTGCTATGGGGATAAGGCCATAAAATATAACGGACTGTTTACAAACGATACAGGGACACAATGGAACGGTGTGCCTTTGGGTCTGAGTAGCAACATTAATTCTATTATCCCTGGCCGTACGTTTCTAAATGAAAAGGAAGGGTGGATCATAACCGAGACCGGAATGAGCCGTACAATGGATGGGGGGAAGACGTGGACAAGTCTCACAGGCAACAAAATGCTACCTTTGAAGCTAAAAGACTACCCACGATCGGTTAAGCTCCGTTTCGCTTCTTCTTCGGTGGGTTGGCTTCTTTTGGAACGCCTTGATGACAAAAAGTCACTGCTGCTGAAAACGACGGACGGCGGTGCGAACTGGAGAATTTTATAATCGCTATAAAGGTGATTGCCCTGGGGTGTTTTTCCCAGGGCGTTTTATTTTTAAAAAATTTAAATTTTATACGACTATATGTGAAAAAAATCACAAACTAACAAATAAGCCGCTGTTATACTAAACCTGTAAACAACGATAGGAGTGATAATCATGAGAGCGAATCAGGATCATATGTTAACCCAATACTACCTTCAATTTTGTTATACTTGCCAGGATGCCTATGGTTGCACGACTGAAGAGGACTGCAAGCAGTGTGCAGAGCGTTACGCTGAAGACGAAAATCATGAAGTTCTGGATGAAACACAACGTTATCTCCAGCTTGTACATGTGTAAATCGATGCATCATTCTGATATCGCCATATCTTGAGCCCTCCCGGATAATTCCGTGGGGGCTCTTGGCGTTCTTAAGGGTTGCTATCAAATTTGGGCAGGAACATACATATACTGTTATAGAAAGCTTAGGTTAGGTCAGGATGCCCGGTAGTTTCCCTGTGAAATGCCTGGCGGAGAGGAGTGCGGTGCATGGGTTTTGAGTCATTATGGATGTTCGATTGGCTGGGCACGGTACTGCCCGTATTTTTCGTTGTCGTGTTGGGTATTGTCGTGTTGTCTGCAGGCAGGGAAGTCATGGAATGGAGTCGGAATAAAAGGCAGCCTGTATTGACGGTCGGTTCCCGAATTACAGCCAGAAGGACACATCTCCAACAGAGGCGGCAGGAGGAACAAGGGACTCGTACCTATACTTTCTATTACGTAACCTTCGAGGTGGAAAGTGGCGACCGGATGGAGTTTAAGGTATCTGGGGAAGAATATGGTCAATGCGCTGAAGGGGATGAGGGACGGCTTACTTTTCAGGGTACAAGGTATATCGGGTTTCAGCGTCTTAATCGCTATAGCTTGGAACAGGTTAAAATGTAGAATTCAGTCTAATTATTTTTTGGATTCATTTACAGCCTTCTGCGAGATGCCAGGGTAGAGGGCTGTAGATGTTTCTTGTACAGCACATTTTGGTACATATATACTAGAACAGTGTAGTTCAGAGGAGGAATGATTTGTGTCATTTGAGGGACAAGTTGTTATTGTAACAGGAGCGGCGCATGGCATCGGGAAAGAAGTCGCTTTTGCCTACGCTGCTCAGGGTGCCCATGTTGTATTTGCCGACCACAATGAGGAGGAGGGTGCAGCAGCCGCTGCAGCGGCCCGGAACGAGGGCTATCAGGCCATTTTTATTCCTTGTGATGTGCGGAAGGAAGAAGATATTGTAGCGCTAATCCGTGCCACGGAAGAAGAATACGGTACGATTCATACGCTAATTAACAACGCTGGCGTGTCCAAATGGAAATCTCCTTATGAGTTAACGATAGCAGAATGGGATGACATTCTAAATACAAACGTACGCAGCTGTTTTATTGCCACTAGGGAAGCAGCTAAGGTGATGAAACGAAACGCAGAAGGTGGCTCTGTGGTCAATATGACCTCTACACGAGCTTTCATGTCAGAGCCGGATACAGAAGCCTACGCGGCATCCAAAGGAGCGATTGCGGCCCTTACACACGCGATGGCCATATCGCTAGGAAAGGACGGGATTCAGGTCAATTGCATCAGTCCAGGGTGGATTGAAACCGGGGATTATGAGCAACTGCGTGCAGAAGACCATCAACAGCATCCGTCTGGGCGAGTAGGAACCCCTAAGGACACCGCACGGGCTTGTCTGTATTTGACACAACCCGGCAATGATTTTGTAACAGGCACGAATCTGGTAGTAGATGGTGGCATGACGCGTAAAATGATTTATGAGCCATAATAAAAGCCTGAATGAGTAGTCCCAGTCTTGGGGCTATTTTTTTATTTTTCTGGACTGTCACCCATTGGGCATTTGTACCATACGATAGGGTATGTGATGGAGAAGCGAGGAGGGGACGCGGTGGCTGTAATCAAGACCAACTCAGAAGATGTAAGGACCCTCGCCCGGCTGATGCGGGCTGAGGCTGAAGGTGAAGGCGAGATGGGTATGCTCATGGTTGGCAATGTCGGTGTGAACCGAATTTTATCCAATTGCCTAGATTTCCGGGGGATACGTCTTATGAATGACATGGTGTTTCAAAGCCCCGGAGGTTTTGAAGCCACTCAGAAGGGGTATTTTTATCAGAAAGCCCGTGATCGGGACATTCGACTTGCCCAGCGTGTAATCAATGGAGAAAAGCTACATCCGGCATCCAATGCATTATGGTTTTTTAGACCAGCAGGAAACTGTCCGGGCACTTGGTATGACCAGACCAATACCGGACGTTTTAAAGCCCACTGCTTTTTTAGCCCGTCTGTACAGGATTGTCCTAATGTATATTAGACACTTTACAGAATGGCTTGAAGAATTAAATTAAAACCATTTTAGGAGGAATTTACATGATTTCACAGCAAGCTTACCGTCCCGTATCTTATGCTTCCGGCAACGGATATCCCGAATGGCCAAGAGGGATGGCTCCAATGGGAACCATGCAGCCGCAGCCTATGACTGGCTTTCCACCTCAAGTAAGTAGTGGCAGCCCTATGACACCAACGGGTACCGTAGTGCAGGTTCAGACTCCGCAATACGAGCAATCATACATCGAAAATATTTTACGCTTGAACTTAGGCAAAACGGGAACCTTTTATATGACCTATGAAAATAACCGGGAATGGAATGCGAAAATATTCAAAGGCATTCTGGAAGCAGCAGGTCGGGATCACATTATTATTAGTGATCCGGCGACAGGCAAACGGACCATTCTGCTGATGCTAAACCTGGACTATGCAACGTTTGATGAGCCATTGTTGTACCAATATCCCGGCGTCATCGGGAATCCGGGTGCATCCCCGGTTCGCTGATGCCTTCATATATATGAGTCTACATCCTCTGCCAGACGGCAGGGGATGTATTTTGTTTATAATCTTTCTCAAATATAGTAGCTTTCTTGATGGTAAGCGGCGAAAACGAGAGCTTTATGACCTAAATGATAGGGGGGCTGTTTTTTCTGACATTGCTTGTGGTTTGACTGTATAGAGTATAGTTATATAATTAAATATAAGCTGATGAATGATCTAATCATTTATGCGGAATATGGCTTTGGAAGCCGGAGGGAGTGAATGTGTTGGGAAGTTGACGCTGCTTATGATGTGTTACCGTTCTGTCTATGATGAAACTATCCGAAGGAGGTGCGCCTGTCTGCCGTAATGACGGCTGATGGGGAGCATATTGAGTGACCCTTTACCGAGTATGTTTAACTTATTTATTGTTTTTGCATTAGTACTATTGAATGGTTTTTTTGTATCTGCGGAATTTGCCATGGTGAAGGTCAGAGGCAGCCGTATTGAAACATTGGTGGAAGCGGGCAATAAAAAGGCCGTGTACGCCGCCAATATGTTACACAACTTGGATGCTTATTTGTCTGCCTGCCAGTTGGGTATTACACTAGCATCGTTGGGACTAGGATGGATCGGAGAGCCGGCCATCGCACATTTGATCGAACCTGTATTTACAGCCGCTGGATTAGGAGCGGTATACGTGCACGGTACTGCCGTGGTTATTGCATTTATTGTTATTACGATTCTGCATATTGTGTTGGGTGAATTGGCGCCCAAAACGATAGCTATTCGTAAATCTGAGACCATTACGCTGTATTCAGCCATGCTGATGACTTGGTTTTACAAGTTGATGTATCCATTCATATGGGCGTTAAATGGAATGGCGAACAGCCTGCTGCGTTTATTCCGTCTGGAGCCGGTATCTGAAAATGACGATTCCGCGCATACCGGAGATGAAATACGCATTCTGATGAAAGAAAGCAATAAGAGCGGACTAATTGATAATACGGAATTGGCGCTTGTTGATAATATATTTGATTTTACCGACACGACCGCCAGGGAAATCATGATTCCGCGAACTGAGATGATCTGCTTATACAGTAATGAGTCCACAGAAGAAAATCTCGCGATTGCGACGGAAAGCATGAGAACCCGTTATCCAATCTGCGCCGAAGATAAGGACCATATTATCGGCTTTATCCATATTAAGGACCTTCTACGGGCGAACACACTGGATACCCGTACGATGATTCGACCGATTCTTGCTGTCCCGGAATCTACGCAAATTAGTGATCTGCTCAAACGCATGCAGCGTAGCAAGACGCAAATCGCAATTTTGATTGATGAATATGGCGGTACATCGGGTATGGTAACACTGGAAGATATTATGGAAGAAATCGTTGGTGAAATTCAGGATGAGTTCGATCAGGAACGTCCGAGTTGTGAGCAGATTAATGACGAGGAATTTTCCATTGACGGCATGTTATTAATTGATGAAGTGAACGATCGCTTTGGACTGGATCTGGATCATGAGGATTATGATACGGTAGGGGGCTGGCTATACTCACATGTCGAGGTTATTCCTCCACAGCCTGGCCAGACTGTAGTGTTTGAGGGATGTATGTTCACGGTAGAAGAAGTTGAAAACAAGCGGATTTCACGTATTCGGCTGACAAAACAGCCTATTATCTTGGAAGAAGCAGGAGTCTCATAACGGAATACGGAATAAATCTTGAGAGCGACCTTGAACGATGTGGGGTCGCTTTTTAATTTGCCTCCTTTACAGAAAGGACATGAATTGATATGATGTTCGTGTTATTGTCAACCTAAACACAATCGCTTGGGTTGACAATAAAAAAAGAACTTCCTCTACGTTGAAAATCTTATCCATTTACATGATCATTAAATTTTGGGAGGCAAGAAGTATGAATTTACTAAACGAGGTTATAGATTGGGGCTTGTTGGCTGAAAAAGCGATCCAAGGCAGCCGTATATCGCTGGAAGAAGGTATGGAGGTACTGGAAGCCGACGATGAGGAATTATTACCGATTATGCAAGCTGCATTTCAGGTGCGACATCACTTTTATGAAAAAAAAGTAAAGCTCAACATGATCATCAATGCCAAAAGTGGCCTGTGCCCGGAGGATTGCGGTTATTGCTCACAATCTATCGTATCCACGGCGCCTGTGAGCAAGTACAGTATGCTGGACAAGGAATCACTGTTGGCTGGAGCTAGGGAAGCAGTAGCGCGGAGAGCAGGGACGTATTGCATCGTAGCTTCCGGCAAAGGTCCAACAGATCGAGAGCTGGATCAGGTGATTGAGGCAGTACAAGAAATTAATCGCACGATGCCGCTCAAAATTTGCGCCTGTTTAGGGATTCTCAAGGGAGATCAGGCACGGCGGTTGGCAGAGGCTGGGGTACATCGATACAATCATAATTTAAATACAAGTAAGGCCAACTATCCTTCGATAACAACCACACATACATACGATCAACGCGTCGAAACTGTGAAAATGGCTCAATCTCATGGAATGTCTCCATGCTCTGGCGTTATTATCGGGATGGGGGAAACGAATGAGGAAATCGTACAAATGGCTTATGCCTTACGGGAGTTAGATGCTGACTCTATTCCGGTTAACTTTTTGAATCCAGTCCCTGGAACCCCGTTGGAAGGGGCAAAGCGAATATCACCTATCCAAGCTTTGAAGGTGCTGGCACTGTTCCGCTTCATCTGTCCATCCAAAGAAATACGCGTTGCAGGTGGACGAGAGTTGAATTTACGCTCATTACAACCGCTCTGCCTGTATGCAGCGAATTCAATTTTTGTAGGAGATTATTTAACGACAGAAGGCCAGGAGGTCACATTTGATCATCAAATGATTGAAGATCTTGGTTTCGAAATTGAGATGTGTGCCCTTTCAACCGTATAATAGAAATTGTACAAACTTGGAAGGGAGAGTTAAACGATGAGCGAAAAAGTATTTATTAGTCCAGGTAAATATGTGCAAGGGAAAAATGTGATTGATAAAACAGGTGAGTATGTTAAGCCATTAGGTCATACCGCCTTGGTTATTGCGGACAAGCTGGTTTGGGAGATCGCAGCCGACCGCGTAGTAAAAAGTCTGGAACAGGCTGATATTCCGGCGGTTAAAATTGAGTTTCAAGGGGAAGCATCGAAAAATGAAGTCAACCGTATTGCGGATCAGGGACGAAGCGCCCAGGTCGATATTGTCATTGGTGTAGGTGGTGGTAAAACGCTGGATACGGCCAAAGCCGTTAATGAACTACTCGGTTCCTCAGTTGTGATTATTCCAACGACTGCTTCTACAGATGCCCCTACTAGTGCATTATCTGTTTTGTACACCGATGAGGGTGCATTTGATACGTATACCTTTTTCAGTAAAAATCCGAGCCTGATCCTGGTGGACACGAAAGTCATTTCTCAAGCGCCGCCCTTGTTCCTCTCTTCAGGCATTGCAGATGCCATGGCAACGTGGATTGAGGTCCGTGCGGTCATTGAAGCTCGCGCAACGACAATGGCTGGTGGTTTGCCAACCTTGGCGGCAGAAGCCATTGCGTCCAAGTGTGAGGAAGTTCTTTTCGATTACGGTCTGCAGGCTTATGAATCCGTGAAACGCAAAGTCGTCACGCCTGCGCTTGAAGCGGTTGTCGAAGCCAATACGTTGCTAAGCGGTTTGGGCTTTGAAAGCGGCGGTTTGGCAGGCGCACATGCGATTCACAATGGTTTTACCGTTCTGGAAGGGGATATTCATCACCTGACACATGGTCAGAAGGTAGCTTTTGGCACCTTAGTCCAGCTTGCTTTGGAAAAAAGACCTTTGTCCGAGATGGAGCGGTATATTGACTTTTATCTAAAACTCGATCTGCCTGTCACGCTGGAAGACATTAAGCTACAGGAAGCTTCCCGAGAGGATTTGTACAGGGTAGCCCAGGCTGCTACCAAAGAAGGCGAAACTGCTCACAATCTACCATTTGCTGTCACAGCGGATGATGTGCTTGATGCGATTTTAGCGGCTGACCAATATTCACTTGCCTACAAGGCTAAAATTGGACATTAAAGCTAACTTCATACGAAATAAAGTAGATTCAAAGGTCGCTGATCAGCGACCTTTTTTCCATTTTTTAACTTGCAACTTATGTTATAAGGTGTATATCTTGGGTCCAATCAACCTTATGTTCCTGTGAGTAAAGTTCCGGGCTGGAGTTGGGCTTTTGTCGTGGTCAGCTTGGTTATAGGATTGCTATTTTCGGGGATTTTCGGTGTGTGTATAGGAATATTGGGCAGCATGTTTTACGTGAAATCATCTTTATCCATGCATCAAACCACCAATCGAAGAGTTGTAAATTGTCTTATTGTCTTTTTCATCATCAGCGTGATACAAATTGTTTTTGGAATTGCAGCGAATTCTTGGATTAACACGTTGTAAAATAGATCTAACATAGCCTATAGGAAGAAGCAAGAAGGCTCTCACGCATAAAGCGGTGGGAGCCTTTTTTGCCGTGTTAGATCGCCCAATTTCCTTTACGGAAGATAGGTTCCTCAGTACCGTCCTCGGTAACGCCGTTAATGTCCATTTCAGCTGAACCGATCATAAAGTCGACGTGAGTCAGGCTGGAATTCAGGCCGTTGGCAGCCAACTGCTCTTGAGTCATATCCTTGCCGCCTTTAAGGTTAAATGCATAAGCATTACCGATGGCCAAGTGGTTAGAGGCATTTTCATCAAACAACGTATTATAAAATAAAATATTTTTATCAGAGATAGGTGACTTGTGAGGTACGAGAGCAACCTCCCCCAGATAGTGTGAACCTTCATCCATTTCTACGAGATGCTGAAGAGTTTCCAAACCGGTTTCTGCCTGTACATCGACAATACGTCCATTTTCAAAAGTCAATGAAAAGTTGTCGATGATATTTCCGCTGTAGCTAAGTGGCTTGGTGCTGCTGACCTTACCGTTCACTCCCGTTTTGAGCGGAGCTGTAAACACTTCCTCGGTAGGCATATTGGCTACAAAAGTATGTCCCTGTTGGTTGACGCTTTCGGCTGCTACCCACAGATGATCTTTTGCCAATTCGATGGTGAGGTCTGTGCCTGGAGCCAGATAATGCAGCTTTTTATAGCGTTTGGCATTTAAAATATCAGCTTTGCTGGAAAGGGTTTTCAAATGCTCTTTCCACGCCTCCACAGGGTTATCCAGATCCACACGCACGGTGCTGAAAATGGCATCCCACAGTTTATCCATTTGCTCTGAAGCTGGCAGATCAGGGAATACTTTGGCAGCCCACTCTGCTGAAGGATAAGCAATCAGAGACCAACTGAATTTGTCGGCCATTTGATACTCACGATATTGACGTAATTCATGTGACCGCACACGCTGGGCAGCAGTAATTCGGCTGGACGGAATTCCCTGAAGCAAATCCGGATTTTCTGCAATGACATGCAGTACTGCTGCGCCATTTTCGACCTCTTCAGTCATTTCGGCTGCGTACCATTTGGGAGCAATATTAAAAGTTTCATCAGGAGCTAGTTCATACTGTAATCGAGTAATAGTCTCATCACTCCATTTTACTGTAACTAGCTTGGCCCCAGCAGTATACGCTGATTTGACGATAAGTCTCACGAGTTCGGCGGACAAAATTGGTGCATGAACGATGAGTGTCTGCCCAGGATGGACATTGGCGCCAACCCGAACGGCTAACTCGGCATATTTTTGCAATTTTTGTTGAAAATCTGACATGTAACTTTCCTCCATTTCACGAAAAGCCTTAAACAAGGCTTGGGTAACTTGCACAGTTTTTTTGCAAATTCCACACATAGCTTATATATTGTACAATGTAACGAAAAGGTTCACAAATCAGTTTTGGTACTATTTAGTGAAAATGAAAGGGCGGATAGATGAATGACAGAGCAAAATTCACCTCAGGAAGTGAAAGAAGTACATATTCAACAGGCACAAATGACAAAAGATGAGAATGGTGCTTATCTGGGCCAAGTGGTATTTAAAGTAGAGGGACAGAGTTCTGTATATGAAATCACATTCCACAGCAAAAGGGGAAAGGAATGGGATTACAGTCTCCATTTTGCGGGAGAGCCACGGGTGGAGGAAGAGATGCTGCAAATGGATAGCTGGATTGAAGAGAACGATGATTTGTTCGACTATTTGCTAGATACGGCATGGAGCAAATTACCCGAGTAATGTAAACATGGTCTATTTTCGTGACAAGCGGATTATATTTAGCAGTGTCCGCATAATCTGCTGACATGGGGGAAGCCTAAAGGTCGATGTTAACAGGAAATTCCATGTGAATAGGAGGGTGAAGCTTTGGCAAATCATCTGTTCACCGAAGGAATGACGGCAAATGAAGAGGCTGCTCCCGATCTCCTGAGCTTACGGACGCTGTTTGTAAATATGTGTTTTATTGGGGAGCCGGGAAGCCGTTCCTGGGTGCTGGTGGATACGGGGATGACAGGATTTACAGACTCGATTATACGCCTGGCAGAGGAACGGTTCACTGGCCCTCCGATCGCTATTGTGCTTACACATGGTCATTTTGATCATGTAGGTTCGGTTATTGAGTTGGTACAGCATTGGGGTACACCTGTTTATGCACATCCTTTGGAATTACCTTATTTGACGGGAATGAAGGATTATCAAAAACCTGACCCTAGTGTAGGGGGAGGTTTAATGTCGGGCATTTCCTTCTTATACCCTAATGATGCTATAGATCTCGATGATCGCATCACATCACTGCCCCTAGATGGCAGTGTCCCCGGTGCCCCTGGTTGGAAGTGGCTGCATACGCCAGGACATACACCTGGTCATGTATCGCTTTTTCATGAGCGAAGAAGGTTAATGGTGGCCGGTGACGCTTTTATTACGGTGAAACAGGAATCGGCACTGGCCGTTATTTTACAGGAAAAAGAAATACATGGGCCTCCTGCGTATTTTACGACAGATTGGCAAGCTGCGCAGCGTTCGGTGGAAATGCTGGCCAAGTTAAAGCCTGAGATTGCAGTCACAGGACATGGTCATTACATGCATGGTGCTGAGCTGACAGATCAGCTGGAGCGACTGGCGGGAGATTTTGAGCACATGGCTGTACCCAAACAGGGCCGTTATGTGTAGTAATGTGTGAAGGACGATGCCTTGCGGGGCATCGTTTTTTGTGTGGACGTGGAATTTTTTTGCTCAGCATGGTATAGTCAAGCCAAAAGCTAAACGCTTTCATTAAACATCGTCATTTCATCAAGGAGGATTTTTTGATGACACAACAACATGCTGCAATTGGTGATCTTTATTATGGAATACCGGCGATTCGTCTTAAATTTGGACGATATGAAGCAGTTGCCCTGCCGGGAAACGGCGCAAATCTGATTTCTTTTCGTGACAATGAAACGGGATATTCTTTTCTGCGTGAGCCAGATGCTGAGAGCATAGAGGCTTTTAAGCAAAGCCCGTCCGTTTACGGAATTCCTTTCCTGTTCCCTCCGAATCGGTATGAGGATGGAAAATTCCTGTGGAATGGTGTTACATATGAGCTGCCGATAAATGAAGAGGCGACCCACAACCATCTGCACGGCTTTTTACACACTGTTCGGTGGGAGGTTGAGGACTACGGTTCTGGGGAGCAAGGTAGCTATGTGGTAATGAATCAGCATGTAAGGGAAGGACATCCCATGTTCCGCTATTTACCCTTCACCTTTACCATGAAGTTAACCTACAGCCTGGACGAATTTGGCCTGCATCAGCGTTATGTGATCCATAACGAGGGCGATCAACCGATCCCCAACTTATTTGCCTTTCACACAGCGATTCGCGTTCCGTTCGTACCCGATAGCTCGCCTGAGGATTACAAGATTAAGGTCACAATCGGTGAGCGTCGTGAGCTGACGGAACGGTTGTTGGCCACAGGTCAGTTCCAGCCTTTATCTCCGGAAGAGGAACTGCTTAAGACGACGGGAGTTAGTCCTTATTTTGCCTCTATGGATAATCATTACACGGCAGCTCCGCAAAATGGACGCAACTACATGGAACTGACACACAGTAAGACAGGTGCTACCCTCGTATACGATGTAGGCACAGCTTATAAGCATTGGATGATCTGGAATAACAAAGCGAACAAGGAATTCATCTGTCCTGAGCCGCAAATGAACATGATCAATGCACCGAATCGTCCGGACCTACCAGCGGAGGAGATCGGATTGATTGCACTGGCTCCAGGCCATATTTTTGAAGCAACCAGTCGTTTGTATTGTATTACACCTAATAAATCGAAATCCTAACATTTAAATTTATCCTTATAGGCCTGCATCGTGTCCAACGGTGCAGGCTTTATTTGGGTATGTAAGCATAGGTAAGGACCAATGGGGAAGGAGGACGAAAAAGGTTGCAGAATGACAAGCAGTCGTAGTATGATACGAAACAGGAGATGATCAGATGAATTTTCCTTTTCAAGCCGTCAAACGCAAGCAAATCGCCGATGAAGTGGCTGAACAGCTGCAACGAAAAATTGCTGCTGGTGAATGGAATGTGGGCACTAAGATTCCAACCGAGCCTGAGCTCATGAAGCTATTCGGAGTCGGGCGATCTACAGTACGTGAAGCGGTTAGCGTTCTGGTGCATGCCGGTCTATTAGAGAAAAAGCAAGGACACGGAACTTTTGTCTGCCAACCGACGACTTCTCAAGAGCCATTGGATTACCGTCTAAGCCGTGCTGAAATTATTGAGGTTTATGAAGTGCGGAGTGTGTTGGAACTAGAGATTGCCAGATTGGCTGCATTACGTCGTAATGACGAGGATTTACGCTTAATGCGTGCGGCGTTGGACCGTCGTGCTGCAACTTTGGCCGCTGGAGATTTGACTGGGTACCTAGATGCGGATATCACTTTTCACTTGGCTGTTGCCGGAGCTACACGCAATAAGGTGCTTACAGACGTATATGGCAGCTTTGTAGAGGCCATTCGCAAGGCATTGAACAATCTCATTACCGATCCAGCGATGCAAAATCATTTTACTCTGCAGCACGAAAAAATATATGAAGCAATCCGGGATCAGGATGGCAAGGCTGCCGAACTTTATAGCATTCAACATTTGGACGGCACCAAGCTGGAGCTGCAAAAGCATATGGGAAGTTCATAATTTTTTTATCCTTAAACATCAGATGATCAGATGAATATAATGATCTTTGAACCTTTTACTTGAGCATCTCCTAAAATCAAACCAAAGGTGGTATCTGTATGCGCAAAATATGGGTGTTGGACACAACGTTAAGAGATGGAGAGCAATCACCAGGAGTTAGCTTAACCAGCACAGAAAAGGTGGAAATTGCTCTTCAGCTGCAAAAATTAGGCGTAGATCGGATTGAGACCGGCTTTCCAGCAACCTCGCCTGGTGAGATTATCAGCATGCAGGAGATTGCCAAACAGGTTACCCAAGCAACACTGGTTGGTTTTGCACGCTCGAAAGAACAGGATATTGATGCAGTCAGAGAGGCGCTACGAGGAGCTGAGGATACCTGTCTTCATTTGTTCCTGGCTACCTCACCCATTCACCGCCAACATAAGCTGCGAATGGATAAAGCGAAAGTATTAGAGACCGCTGCTGCTGCCATTCGTTATGGACGCAAGTATTTCAGCAAGGTAGAATTTTCAGCAGAGGACGCCAGTCGTACCGAGCTGGACTTTATTTGTGAAGTCGTGGATATGGCGATTCGTGCTGGAGCGACGGTCGTAAATTTACCGGATACGGTGGGATATGCCTCGCCGGATCAGTTCGGTGAAATGTTTAGAATTGTAAAGCAACAAGTGCCCGGTATCGAAAAAATACAACTCAGCACACATTGTCATGATGATCTTGGCATGGCAACAGCTAACACGCTGGCGGCCATCCGTAATGGTGTAGATCAATTTGAAGGTACCATCAATGGAATCGGTGAGCGAGCCGGAAATACACCTATCGAGGAAGTTGCACTGGCCCTTGATACCAGAACCGAGCTTTATGGTGCACAAACGAGTCTGGTTTTGGAGGAGCTGTATGCCACCAGTCGTCTGGTGAGCAAACGTACGGGGATGTCGGTACCGGGAAACAAGGCCATTGTTGGAGCCAATGCGTTTGCTCACGAGTCCGGTATACACCAGGACGGAATGCTTAAAGAGCGTACAACGTATGAAATCGTGTCCCCTGAGCGTATTGGGCTGAAGACGAGTAAACTTGTGTTGGGCAAGCACTCGGGTCGACATGCATTTAAAGAAAAACTGGCGGACATGGGGTTTGATGCTTTGACGGAGGAACAACTGCAAGAGGCGTTCCGCAAATTCAAGGCCTTGACGGATAAGAAAAAACAGGTGCTAGATGAAGATTTGCACGTCCTGATGGACGAAAGCCGCAATGCCTCACCTCAAATGTACACACTGGATTCCATTCAGGTGTCTTATGGCAATCAGTCGGTTCCAGTCGCATCCATTCGGTTGAGTAAACAAGATGGGACAGCAATTGATGAAGTAGCAATGGGGAACGGTTCTGTAGATGCGATTTTCCATGCTATAGACAAGGCCAGTGGTGAAGAGGTGGAGTTGGAGGATTATTCAATTCAATCTGTAACATATGGCAAAGATGCGTTGGGGGAGGTACACGCTATTTTGAGGCAAGGTGAGTACACAGCTCTGGGAAGAGGCACAAGTACTGATATTTTGGAAGCTAGCGCCAAAGCTTACATCGATGCGCTGAACAAGCTACTGGGCAGAAAAGAAGTCCATGGCAAAAGCAATATCACCATTAGTTGAACCTAGTAGCCATGCTTGTAAATTAAATTTCCTTTCGCCTCCTCTGGCCGCATCGTAAAAAAGCGCTTGCAAAATAAATGATAACATTTGAAATTTAATGTATAATAGGCAAGAGAGAGCACCATATTTTGTCTGAATTACATAGGCCAAGAGGAGGAAATGAGTTGAACTACCGCATCGAAAAGGATACGTTGGGCGAAATCAAGGTACCGGCAGACCGTCTGTGGGGAGCGCAAACACAGCGCAGCAAGGAAAATTTCCCGATTGGCTCGGAGAAAATGCCATTAGAGGTTATACAGGCGTTCGCGGTGCTTAAAAAAAGCGCGGCGATCAGTAACTATAAGCTGGGTAAGCTATCACAGGAGAAGCAGGACGCCATTATTTATGCAGCGGACGAAATTCTCGCAGGGCGGGTTGATGACCATTTCCCGTTGGTTGTATGGCAGACAGGAAGCGGTACGCAGTCCAATATGAATGTAAATGAAGTGATTGCTCATCTGGGAAGCCAATGGTTACAAGAGCAGGGAAAAGATACGAAGCTGCATCCCAATGATGATGTAAACATGTCGCAAAGCTCAAATGATACGTTTCCTACGGCGCTTCATGTAGCGGGTGTCATTGCAGTTGAGGACCGTTTGTTGCCTGCCATTGATAAGCTGAAAGAGACTTTTCAACAGAAGTCAGAGCAATTCAAGGATATTATAAAAATTGGACGAACCCATTTACAAGATGCGACACCGCTGACGCTGGGGCAGGAAATAAGCGGCTGGTATGCCATGCTGGACAAGAGCAAGCGAATTATCATTGACACGGTGCAATACATGAAGGAGCTGGCGATTGGCGGAACCGCGGTAGGGACAGGAATTAACGCTCATCCAGAGTTCGGCTCCCGAACCTCTGCGGAAATTTCCAATTTCACTGGCAAAACGTTCACTTCCGCACCCAATAAATTTCATGCACTGACCAGCCACGATGAAGTGGTGGCCGTACATGGAGCAGTCAAAGCGCTCGCGGCCGATTTGATGAAAATCGCCAATGATGTTCGCTGGCTGGCAAGTGGTCCGCGTAGCGGCTTGGGCGAAATCACGATTCCTGCTAACGAGCCAGGTAGCTCCATTATGCCAGGTAAGGTGAATCCGACTCAAAGTGAAGCACTGACGATGGTCGTTACGCAAGTAATGGGTAATGATGCAGCTATCGGCTTTGCTGCGAGTCAGGGTAATTTTGAACTGAACGTGTTTAAGCCAGTAATCATCTACAATTTTTTGCAATCTGTTCATTTGCTGGCCGATTCCATGATTGCTTTTAACGACAACTGTGCGATTGGCATCGAGCCTGATCTCGCTAAAATTGAGCACAATTTGAATAATTCGCTGATGCTGGTGACGGCATTGAATCCACATATCGGATATGAAAATGCCGCTAAAATCGCCAAACTTGCACATGCAGAAGGGCTGTCCTTAAAAGAAGCGGCACTCCGCAGTGGACTGTTGACTGAAGAACAGTTCGATCAATATGTTGTACCTGCGCATATGATTCATCCTAAAGCCTAAAGCACGACGAAAGTCTCTGCTTAAGCCTTATAAAAAATATACAAAACCAGCTCATGGAGTGCGATTTAGCACAAACCATGAGCTGGATTTTTTGATTTTATTATATAATTTTTTATTTAGGATTAGTATTCTGTGTGATTTGAGGGTATATAGATAGAAGGCGAAAAATTGAACATCTATTTTCAAGATAGGAGAAGCCGTATGGAACAGACAACCGTTATTAATTTGATTGTACTTTTGCTGTCCGGCTTGCTGCTGGTCGGCGTGCTGACTACCAAATTTTCCAGCCGTTTCGGTATGCCTGCGCTCGTTTTGTTTATTGCCGTAGGTATGGTGCTCAGTCAGTTTATTTATTTTGATAATGCCTTTATCACACAGCTGGTGGGCATACTCGCGCTCATTGTAATCTTGTTTGAAGGCGGGATGCAGACAAAGTTTGCAGATGTTAAGCCGGTTATTCGACCTGCAATGTCATTATCAACGTTAGGGGTCATCATTACGACCGTAGTCATTGGCGTATGCGCCAAGTTTATTTTAGGCGTAAGCTGGATGGAATCCATGCTGTTTGGCGCTATTGTCGGATCGACCGATGCGGCGGCCGTGTTTTCCGTTCTAGGAGGTAAAAACATCAAAAAACGAATTACCTCAACGCTCGAAGCGGAATCCGGCAGTAACGACCCGATGGCTGTATTTCTCACGGTAACATTGATTGAGCTGATACATCACCCTGAGCAATCCATTTGGATACATATCTTGTTATTTTTATGGGAAATGGGTTTCGGTTTAGTCGTTGGTTTTGTACTCGGACGCATAGGTGTATATGCGATTAATAAAATGAATTTTGATTCATCCGGTTTGTATCCTGTGATGGCGCTGGCATTTGCGGTCTTGACGTATGCTGCGGCATCGTTACTGGAGGCAAGCGGATTGCTGGCGGTTTATGTCATGGCCATTGTCTTGGGAAATTCCGACTTGACCTACAAGCGATCCATTATCCATTTTAACAATGGTTTCGCCTGGATGGTGCAGATTATGATGTTTGTCCTGCTCGGGCTATTGGTCTTTCCCGATCAATTGCTGGGCATTGCGTGGCAAAGCTTGGCGCTCTCCTTCATCCTCATGCTCGTGGCTCGTCCAATAGGCGTATTCCTAAGCTTACTTTTTTCCAGGTACTCTGTGCGCGAGAAGACACTGTTATCCTGGGCAGGACTGCGGGGGGCGGTACCTATTGTACTAGCAACCTATCCTTTACTGGATGAGATGGATGTAGGACCCTTGTTTTTTAATGTTGTATTTTTCGTCGTGCTCACTTCTGCGATTATTCAAGGTACCACTATTTCGTGGCTAGCGGTGAAGCTTGGCTTGATGGACCCTAACGAGACGTCATCTCCTTCACTGCTGGAATTAGTTTCTCTGGGAAAAACCACTTCGGAAATCAACCACATTCAGGTACAAAAAGGAATGTCGATTGCGGGCAAAGCGATTCAGGATATACAGTTGCCTGAAGACATTTTATTCACAGCCATAATTCGGAACGAGCAAATTATTGCCCCGAGAGGCACGACGGTGATTGAACCGGGCGATACATTGTATGTGCTTAGTCCCAAACTCAAGCGACAGCAGATGAAAGAACTGTTCATGCTGCTCGAACCAGAGGCTGCTCCGTAAAAAGCGTAGAGTACCCTTAATTACAGTCCTTCACATTCATGTGGAGGACTTTTTCCTGTGTTTTTTTCAGAGTGGATGAATCTGTTAAAAAATTGACACTATCATTCTACAAAATTAGTTTATGATATTGTCGTTAGATGTCGCTGCCTATCGTTACGGATCATTTGATGGGCCATAGTGATGAATAAGATAGAAGTCACCAATAACAGGAGAGATGATGAATGAAACCGGAAGTCTTGCCAAAGCGTGCAGTAGCTCGCAGGCAGAAAAATAGAAAAAAGAAACGAAAAGGAAAATTCGGTCGTTTTATACTGCGACTGTTTATTGTATTCCTGGTAGCAGGAATAGGGGGCGGTGCGTGGTTGTTCTTAACGTCATCTGGCAAGGACATGCGCTATTTGGCTGCGGATACGCTGATCACGACCCAACATCGTCACTGGGCGAAGTACTTTATCGGTGAAGAAGAGGCGAAAAAACGTGTGGCTGAATATTCGGCCCGTTTTGAAGCGATGGGTGAGGAGAAGGACAGACATACAATCAATCTGCCTGATCTGATACCGACCAAAGTACAACAAACGCCGCTGGTTGAAGTGGAAGAGGTATCGGGCCGTAACTATCATGGCTATGTTATGACGGTTCATGACCCCACTAAAATTCGGCTCGGGGTTCCTGCCAAGGTCGGCAGGGGAGAAAGGGTATCTAGTATGGTCGAGCGTTTAGGGGCTGTTGCTGGCGTAAATGGCGGTGGCTTTGCCGATCCCAACTGGAATGGGAATGGTTTTAAACCGATTGGCGTTGTCATTTCCCAGGGCGAGATATACTACAATGATATGGGCAAAAATGCCTCTGTTCAAATCGTAGGTATTGATAAACAGGGAAAAATGATAGCCGGTCACTATTCGTTGTCCGAGTTGTCCAAAATGAATGTACAAGAAGCGGTTACTTTTCAACCACGCCTAATCGTGAATGGGAAAGGTCTGATTCGCAATGCAAGCGAGGGGTGGGGAATTGCTCCCCGTACCGCAATGGGGCAAAGAGCAGACGGGGCCATTATATTCGTGACCATCGACGGTCGTCAGCCTGGGTACAGCATTGGTGCCAACTTGTATGATATGCAAAATATTTTGCTTAAACATGGAGCGGTTATCGGTGCTAATCTGGATGGAGGTTCTTCAACGGTGCTCGTCAAGGATAATGCCATTGTGAACAAGCCTTCTTCTGAATACGGAGAGCGGTATTTGCCGACTGCGTTTCTCGTATTTGAGCATCCAGAGACTGTTAGTATCCCGAACATATGGGAAGGCCTGAATCCTGGAGACATTGACGCAGCCAAAAAAAGATAGATCAGGAATGAACAAGTTCATTAAGTGAACGGAGACTGATGATGAAGCTAAAACGAGCAGAATTTCAGCGATTGTTTGTCGCCTTGTTAATGCTATCCTTACTCTCGACCACAATGCATCAAGCGGTTGCCGAAGCTGCTGAACAGGGTGCCATAGCGTCTCAATCAACGCAGGTCATAGATATTGTTATAAACGGACAACCTATAGACAGCAAGGCTAAACCTCTATTGATCGACGGAAAGCTCATGGTTCCGCTTAAACCTTTAGCCGAAGCTGTGGGTGCAACCTACCACTGGGATGTCAACAAGAAGCGGGTCACGCTACAAAAGTGGGCAGAACCCTTGGTTCTTAAGGAGCGATCACGTAAGAACCAGCAGCAACTTACCTTTGAAGTTGTAAGTAAAGAAGTATATATACCTCTGAGAGATGTTTCGCTTGATTTAGGTTATACGTTGGAGAAGACAAATACACAGATTCAGATTCAGCCTCCGATTCACGGTAAACTAAAAGAACAAATATATGAGGGAGATCTCGTGGCAGCACGCGAAGCGTTAATCCGCATAAACAGAAGTTCTGTCCATCCTTATATAGAAGCACACCGTCCTAACACTGAGCTTCTGTCCAGTGTCTACATGTTCCCCCAAGGTGAAGCATTACGGTATTTTACAGTGAACGGGGATGTGCTGAGTCTGGTTGAAGTGAAGGACGGTTTTCCGATTGTCACCTATCAAGGGTATGTGGGAGATCCCTTTGATAAAGAATTTACAATGGAATACGACCCGCTGGGGCGTTTTTTGGAGAATAAAGCCAAAAATCAGTGGGGAACTTATCCGAAAATAAATAAGCCGCTGATCTACGAGTTCACTACAGGATGGGGAGACAGCAGTACCACTTTCTATGGGCGTATTACTACGGATAAAAAAGAAGAACTGCTGGGTACTACTGGTGATCCGATAACTGGACTCCCGGCCGATACCAAACAAATTATGAAAACCTTCAAGCTACCGTGGGAATCGCGTACAGATGCCCAGCAGGCGATGAAATAAGTTAAGAGCAGCAATAGCAAATGAAAATATAAGAAGCGCGGATCGTTGAAGTAAAGATACTTCCGGTACGCGCTTTTTTTAATGGAATTTGTACTTTTGTTGCTTCGTGCTTGCGTAAATATCGATTAAGCGTCATTATCTGCTTCGAGAAACACGGAGATCAGAATTCGTGCGTTGTTATCTCCCACATTTTTGGCATAGTGGGGGATAGCTGCTCTCCAGCTAAAGGAATCTCCTGCTTCCAGGGTAGCTGAATCCTCGCCTTGCTCCACGTATACCGTGCCCTCCAAGATAAAATGAATCTCATCTCCCCCATGAGCATGCTCCTCTTCTGTAGACGAGCCTGGCGGCATGTCCACCAGCATCATTTTAACGTTTCCTTGCCCTCCCAAATGATCAACCTGGAGGTTGTTTTTACCATATAAGGTTTTACGGCGCTCGTCCTTGCGAATTACTTGCATCCGTTCCTCATCTTTAAGAAGCAGAAAAGCGAGAGGGACCTTAAGCGCATTAGCGATACTGTCCAATGTAGCGATGGAAGGGGAGGTTTTATTATTTTCTACTTGACTCATAAACCCTTGCGATAGTCCGGTTCGTTCGCATATTTGCTGAATGGATAAATTTTTACGTTTACGAGCAGCGCGTATGTTGCATCCTATACTCATAGAACGTTCCTCCTTTAAGGAAATATAATGTATACTAATTTAATATTTATCATACCAAATAATTTGTTGACAGACTACAGTTTCTTATGATAAATTCACATTACAAAATAATTATTTCTATTACTAATAATTCGAGTTTGATTCACACTAATGTGTTGCGGCATAGATTCAGACAGGATTATTTTTTTGAACAAATTATTAGTAATATAAATTAATTATTCATATGGACTTGTATGAGTGTAATAAACAAACAGAATGGAGAGATAAACATGAGTTCAGCAAGCAGAAACATTTCTACAATTATGCGGGTGGCACTGGGAATTTTGTTTTTGGCACACGGAATTGCTAAATTCCAAATGGGGTTGGGTAATGTAGCAGGCTGGTTTGCCAGCATTGGCGTTCCAGGATTTCTAGGTTATGTCGTTGCGGTGATTGAGTTGGTCGGCGGGATTGCATTGATTCTTGGATTGCTTACTCGTTATGTATCTGGGCTTTTGGTTATTGTTTTGATCGGCGCCATTTTTACAGCAAAACTGTCCGGCGGGTTGATGGGGAATGGTCAAGGCGCTGGCTATGAGCTGGACATTGCTTTTATTCTGGTAGCTCTTCATCTGGTATTTGCACCAACGACTCGCTTGTCTCTGGACTCTTTGTTCGGGCGTCGTGAGTCAACAGAAAAGTAATTTTTGATTGCTTTAGTCCTCCAATCCATGTAGAAAGAGGGAAATCTCATGACAGCACATATACATGACAACACCAAAATTGGGCAGGTTTCATTAAAAGTTAGTAACTTGGAGCGTTCTATTCAATTTTATACAGAGGTGGTTGGTTTTCAGCTACTGCGTCAAACGGCGAATACCGCTGAATTGACTGTCGATGGGAAGCATGCGCTACTGATCCTTAACTATATTGAAAATGTAGTTATTCTGCCGCGTCAATCTGCTGCCGGGTTATATCATTTTGCTATTCTTCTACCAAACCGTGTAGCTCTGGGCCTGTCCTTACGTAATCTACTGGCTCATGAGATTGAAATCGGACAGGGAGATCATGATGTAAGTGAAGCCCTCTATATCCATGATCCCGATAATAACGGAATTGAAATCTATGCAGATCGTCCCCGTGATCAATGGAAAAAGGATGCTAATGGATTTTACATGATGGGAACAGATCCCGTGGATGTAGAAGACTTGGTTGCGATTTCCGAAAATCTACCTTGGCAGGGACTACCTCAGGGAACGGTAATTGGGCACGTCCACTTCCATGTGTCTAATTTGCTCAAAGCACAGCAATTTTATTGCGATGTGCTTGGCTTTGACATTACGTGTCGGTATGGCTCTTCAGCCTTGTTCGTTTCCGCAGGTGGTTACCACCACCATATGGGCTTGAATATATGGGCAGGTGAAGGAGCCCCACCAGCTCCTGAGCACGCTGCCGGATTGGATTATTTTGAATTGATCGTACCAGATCAGAAGGAATTGGATGCCATTGTCGCTCGTTTAGAGGCAGCAGACTATGGAGTGCAAGAACGCGAGGGCGCCAAGTATGTAGCTGATCCGTTCCGCATTCAAATTAAACTGATTAACGGTCAAATCTCGTAACAAAGAAGGCACGTAACAAAAAAGGGTATTCCTAATAAGCCGTAAAGGCTGGGAATACCCTTTTTTCGTATACTTAGAACAAGCTCCAGTCCAAATCCCGAGACATCTTCTCCAGCAAGTGTACACCAGCTGTACTGTTGCCCATACGGTTCAGAGAAGGTCCAACCAGTCCAATGCCATATCGTCCGGGTACCATCGTCATAATACTGCCTGATACGCCGCTTTTGGCAGGTAGTCCGACTTGAATGGCGAATTCCCCTGAGGCGTCATACATGCCACATGTCGTCATAAATGTTTTGGCGATCTGTACATAGCGGCGGGGAATCAGCGGTATACCTGTCACTGGATCTCGACCATTGTAAGCTAGTACAAGTCCCATACGTGCTAAATCTGTACAGTTCAATTTGACAGCACAATGTCTGAAATAAACTTCAAGCACATCTTCCACATGACCTCTTAAAATTCCTTTTTCCATTAGAAAATAAGCAAGGGAACGGTTCAAATGGCCTGTAGCTGATTCTGAATCGTAGACATCCTGATCATATTCCAATGTGTCATTGTGGGTAAGCAGGCGGAAAAATTGGAGAACACGGGCAAATCTCTCTTCTGGACTGTTCCCGCGAATCAGAGAGGAGACTGCGATTGCTCCGGCGTTAATCAGTGGGTTAAACGGAATGCCCGGCTCAACTAGTTCTAGCTTTAGCATGGAATTAAAACGGTCTCCGGTAGGCTCCATACCCACCTTAGAGAAGACAACGTCCTCTCCATTATCCATCAAGGCCAGAATGAGCGTAAATACCTTTGAGATACTTTGCATCGTAAATTGGATTTCCGTATCCCCGGCTACCACGGTCTCACCCGCACCGTTCATTACAACAACACCCAGCGCGTCGGCTGGTGCTTTGGACAGTTCGGGAATATATGCTGCTACCTTGCCATGAATATACTCATGACGGCTTTGTTCTACCCATTCCGGCAGTTTGGTCTGTAATCTCTGCCACTCCGATGTCATTTCTTTTCCTCCAGTCGAGTAACCAATCTGTGGTATTTTATTGTAGAGTAAGAAGTGATAGCTATACGCCTATTCTAAAGATATTTCTGGTCGAAAGACAAGTTTGAATTGAATTTGATAAGAGGAGGTAGTGATTTGTTGTTAGCTCATAATGAACCGAATTTTGATGAAGACTATGATGAGGTTTTTAAGGGTCGAAGACTTAGAGGTTTTGTACGTAGTGTACTGGAGCAGGCTGCAGCCTTATCAGACAAAAATCCTGAATGGGCTATTCCTATTATTGAAACAGTGGGCAAATGATGTGGAAACGAGCCGAAATGAGCGCCTGGAGCATGAACGCACCCGGGAGAGGCATGTGCATCTATTGTTTTCTCAGTCTGCCGCAGGCTCGATGAAGGTAGGACTTTCGGGTGCAGGATTGCGGCTTGAGAGTATCGTGCTGACTTTTAATGATCAGTTTTCCATAGGACCATTGTGGAGGCTGGAAACACCAGAAGGACAAGAAAACCGTCACAGCTGGTTGGCTGAACGGATGATGCATTATGAGTTTTTTCATTACGCCAATTGGGAGCAGCGTATTGAACAGATGATGGTTACCCTTAGTGAGATTCCGGATGATAAGTCGATCACAATCTGGTGTGGATCTAATGCTGACGAGCAGGTTGGATTACGCTTTGCATTATATCTCTTGCGCAACAGAGCTACACCTATTCGGGTCATTAATGTCACGGATACCTTGGAGCGGGAACCGGATGATTATGTATATAATGAGAGTCCATTCCCTTTATCCATGGGCGTGGTGCATTCGAAAGAAATCGAACGGTTCATTAAGCGAAGTGAAGATGAACTTTATGTGGTGGGTATGGAAGACCGACGTCGATACGAACGGGAGTGGTTGGAGCTTAGCGAGCAAGATAGTGTCCTGAGATTATGGGACAATGACCGTATTGTTCATGTGCCGGAGGATTATTTGGATCAGGCCTTGCTGGATATGATTAGCAGGATACAGTTAACGGATAATCTGGAATTTGTGAACACCGGAAAAATAATAGGTCAAGCTTTATCGCAGTGGTCGCAGCCAAGAAGCGATACTTTTTTGGAATACCGGATTCAACAGTTGATCGATCATGGCAAACTTGATTTTCAGGGGATGCCGGGGATGATGAATCGTTATGCTGTGAAAATAAAAGAGTAAAGCGAAAAGAAATCAAATAAAACTGCCGACGAGATCGGCAGTTTAGTTTAAAGATCTTCTGATGATCAGGTTATTCATCGGAAGGTTATTTTGCTATGTAATCAGAATCAATAGTAGCTGTTTGAATTCAATGAACTTATGATGGCAGGCAACAGAGCAACAGCCATAATGATATAGATCACAATTACAATAGCTGCCCAAAGAAGGCCTGCTTTAGCATAGTTAGCTTTACTCGGATTAGTCGAGCCGCTAAATGCCCACACAAACAGCATAATAAGTCCAACTACCGGTATAGCCATCAGAAGTAAACTGATCATCCACTCCTTGAATGATACAGGAGGCGGGTAAACAGGGGCTGGTCTGGATGGTGCTCCTTGCTGATTGAATTGCGGATTAAACTGGTTAGACAATTAGATCTTCTCCCTACGTGATTAGTATGTTGTGTTTCCTATATTGACCAAAACATCATACATGATATGACAATAAGCAACAAGTGAAATTCAGTAAACAGTCTAATAGTACTATCAAATGATTAAAAATAGGACTATACACCCTATTGACGAAGCAGTTTTTATATATTACTGTATTGATATTAACATTTTGTTTTTATCAATTAATTCAAATTAAAAGTTACATAGAGCATTCGTCACTTTTGAATTAAAAGCGACAAATGACCCATATATGAACAGGTAGGTGAGGCAAGTGACAGATGGATCGAAACATAATCACAGTGGCTTGACGGAAGAGGAGTTCTTGGCCCTGTATGATGCGAATGAATATGAGCGCCCATCCGTAACGGTAGATATGCTGCTATTTACGGTAATGGATCAGCTCCAACAAAATTACCGGAAGCTGCCGGAGAAGACCCTTCAGCTTCTTTTGATCCAAAGAGGGGAGCATCCCTATATAGGGCAATGGGCGTTGCCGGGTGGTTTTGTAGGTATAGATGAAAGTCTGGAAGAGGCTGCACGACGCGAGCTTAAAACGGAAACGAATGTGGATCAGATTTATATGGAGCAGCTATATACTTGGGGAGATGTGGCACGTGATCCTCGTATGCGGGTAATCAGCTGCGCTTACATGGCATTGGTGGATCACGATTCCTTGGAGGTACAGGCGGGGGATGATGCCGATGATGCCCAGTGGTTTGAGCTGGATTACAGCGTAGCTCAGGAAACGCGGACGAAGCAGCCGGAAGGTTACACATGGGAACAAGACATTGATATCACATTGAAGCATGGGGACATCCATCTATCAGCCAAAGTAAAAATAACTGAAATTCTTAAGGGAAGAACCATTGAAATCAAGCGAGAGGTGCTGGAGTCACAAGGAATTGCTTTTGATCATGCCAAAATTATTGCGTACGGTATAGAGCGTCTGCGCAGCAAAATAGAATACACAGATATCGCATTTCACCTGATGCCAGCTCTATTTACACTGAGTGAGCTTCAGCAGGTGTATGAAATTATTCTAGGTAAGGAGCTGTTGGCCGCAGCTTTTCGTCGTAAAATAGCTGATCTCGTGGAAGAAACCAATGAGTACAGAAAGGCAGCCGGACATCGTCCGTCCAAGTTATACCGATTTAAGCCTCGGTCGCGTTTTATGTAGCATAAGGAATATGAAATGAGGAATCTTCATGGAAAAGTTTACACTTTTTTATCGCAGTCATTCGCCATTTTCGCAATGGTATCCTTCTGATTTTGTCGTGGATGGATTGGAGTTTAACTGTGCCGAGCAATATATGATGTTGAAAAAAGCACAGCTTTTTGGGGATGAAGAGGCGGCCCTGAAAATTATGCAAGCACCCACCCCAAGGGAGCAAAAAGCCCGTGGCCGCAGTGTGCGCGGATTTGACCAATCCTTGTGGGAGGCCAATTGCCGGCAATTTGTGTATGACGGTAATTACGCCAAGTTCACCCAAAATCCGAATTTGCTCAAGCACCTGCTTAAAACGAAAGGAACCACTCTGGTTGAGGCTAGTCCGACCGACACCATTTGGGGTGTAGGCTTAGCTGAGAGCGATGCTCGTATACGGAACCGCAAGCTATGGCGTGGCACGAACTGGCTAGGAGAAATATTGACGAATTTACGTGAGGATGTATTGCAAAAGGAGGTATAGTCATCATGAAAAATACAATGAATTCCCGGAGTAGCCGGGATGCACGATCACATATGGCGCAGGAGACACTATCCATTTTGGAGAATGGATATTACACGAATATCAAACAGGTTCAAGTAAATATGACAAAAGAGATAGGAAATGCGGTCACAGGCTCGAAGTTATATACACCTTCTCAACTGGTAGCTGTAAAGCAAGAAACAGAGCAAAGAATAAAAAGTATATTGGGGCCTTCTTCCCGCATAGAAGAACAGACGATTATTGCAAAATTGGGAATTACAGGAGAAAGCACGTTACAGGCGGCATACAGACTCCAGGTAGAGGAGAAGCTGACCCACGTGGCGTGTTTGAATTTTGCATCAGCTAAAAACCCGGGAGGTGGATTTCTCGGAGGCAGCCAGGCTCAAGAAGAAAGCTTGGCTCGTTCGTCAGCGTTATATCCTTGCATTTCACAAATGGAAGAGATGTATGGACATAATCGGAAGCTGCGGAGCTGTTTTTATTCAGATTATATGATTTATTCGCCTGAAGTTCCGGTATTTCGGGATGATCAGGGAACATTGTTGGAGAAGCCATATCAAGTCGACTTCCTGACCGCACCTGCTGTAAATGCTGGAGTTGTGCGAGAACGGGAGCCAGAGCAGGTGAATCGGATTGGGGAAGTGATGCTGGAGCGGATCCGTTACGTTCTTGGAATGGCTAAGCAAAACGGCGTAGAACATTTTGTGCTGGGAGCCTATGGTTGCGGGGTATTTCGCAATAAGCCAGAAGAGGTTGCCCTCTGGTTCAAGCAAGTGCTTGTAGATGAGGGATATGGTTTGCTGTTTGACCGGATTGTTTTTGCAGTGTTGGATCACAAAGCAGACCAACATACTTTAAATAACTTTAAAAATGTTCTTTCTTGAAGTGAAGGCAGTGCATAAAAACTGTTTTACTATAATATCTCATGAAAAAGGAAGGTGCTGAATGAATCCATCTTCGAATATAACCTGGCATGTGTCCGATATTGATAAGCAAGCGCGTCAGCTTTTGAATGGCCATAAAAGTCCGGTGCTTTGGTTTACAGGGCTGTCTGGTTCGGGAAAATCAACGGTATCTTCCACACTTGAAAAAGCGTTATACGCACGAGGCATACACACGTTTATTTTGGATGGAGATAATGTTCGGCACGGTTTAAATCAGAATCTAGGTTTCCTGCCCGCTGACCGTAAAGAAAATATCCGCCGTATTGCTGAAGTTGCAAAGCTAATGGCGCATGCGGGTGTTTTAACGATTTGCGCCACCATTTCCCCTTATCGTGAAGATCGTGAAATGGTAAAGGAGATTTTACAGCAGGAAGGTTGCTATGAGATTTATATACAGTGCAGCCTGGAGGAATGTGAGCGACGCGATCCAAAAGGAATGTACAAGAAAGCGCGTGCCGGAGAAATTCATCATTTTACGGGGGTTGATGCTCCCTATGAAGCACCGCTGGAACCTGATCTAATCGTATCTACTGAAGGTCGAGAGGTAATCCAGTCGGTTCAGGATATCTTGGATTTTCTTGATAGGAAGCAGCTGCTATTATGATTTTATGATGAATTCTACATGAATATTGTCTGAAAGCCTCAATGGCAAAACTTCGAGAAGTGATCAAAGTAATCATTATAGAAAGTAAAAATGAAACATATATATTGGTAAATAAATACAGTACTGCATATACGGCAAGCCTTATGGGGCTTGCTTTTTTATTTATGATTTTAAACTAATTCTAAATCCTAGATTATAATAATTATAAAAAAGTATTGATTTTTGTTTGTGCACAATTTATAGTGAAAGGCACATAGTCAACCAACAACCAATTCATTCAAGAGGTGATGTCAATCATGAGTAACCAACCAACGAACCTGACTACAAGCTGGGGCGCTCCTGTTGGAGATAATCAAAATTCGATCACAGCAGGCTCACGGGGTCCCACACTAATTCAGGATGTGCATCTGCTGGAGAAGCTGGCGCATTTTAACCGGGAGCGTGTGCCGGAACGTGTCGTTCATGCAAAAGGTGCAGGGGCGCACGGATATTTTGAAGTCACTAATGATTTGTCTGCATATACAAAAGCAAGCTTCTTGTCTGAAGTGGGCAAACGTACACCGATGTTTATCCGTTTTTCTACTGTGGCGGGTGAGCTGGGCTCGTCCGATACTGTACGCGATCCACGTGGTTTTGCGGTGAAGTTTTATACAGAAGAAGGCAACTATGATCTCGTGGGCAATAATACACCTGTGTTTTTTATTCGGGATGCCATTAAATTTCCTGACTTTATTCATACGCAAAAACGTCATCCCCAAACCCATCTGAAAAACCCGAATGCGGTCTGGGATTTCTGGTCCTTATCTCCTGAATCGCTGCATCAGGTAAGTATCCTTATGTCTGACCGCGGTATTCCAGCTACACTTAGACATATGCATGGTTTCGGTAGTCACACGTTCAAGTGGGTCAACGCCGAAGGACAGGCAGTATGGGTGAAATATCATTTTAAAACAGAGCAAGGTGTGCAAAATCTTGATGTGGAATTGGCTGCGAAAATTGCCGGTGAAAATCCGGATTATCATACAGAAGATTTGTTTAATGCCATCAAAAAAGGTGATTTTCCTGCATGGAAACTTCATGTGCAGATTATGCCTGTAGAAGATGCAGATACGTACCGCTTTGATCCATTTGATGTGACAAAAGTATGGTCTCAAAAGGATTATCCGCTGATTGAGGTTGGCCGCATGGTGCTGAATCGTAATCCTGAGAACTACTTTGCTGAGGTAGAGCAGGCGACATTCTCTCCGGGTTCATTTGTTCCTGGGATTGAAGCATCCCCGGATAAAATGCTGCAAGGACGCCTGTTTGCCTACGGCGACGCACATCGCTACCGTGTAGGTGCAAATCATAATTCGTTGCCGATCAACCGTCCGCATGCAGAAGTACACAACTACCAACGCGATGGTGCATTACGCAGTGACAGCAATGGCGGAGGATCTGTTTATTACGAGCCTAATAGTCTCGGTGGACCCAAAGAATCACCTGCGCACAAAATTGCTCCTTTTGAAGTGTCTGGCGAAGCGCAAAGTGTAGCCTACGATCATCACGATCACTACACACAGCCGGGCGACCTGTACCGCTTGCTCAGTGAAGAAGAGCGTGCACGTCTGGTCCGAAACATCGTAAATGCGATGAAGCCGGTAGAAAGTGATGAAATCAAACTGCGTCAGATCGGACATTTTTATAAAGCTGATCCTGAATATGGACGTCGTGTAGCCGAAGGTTTGGGCTTGACCGTTCCTCAAGGCGAGTAGAGGTATCTGCAAACTCTAACCTGAAAGCCGTATGAATAAATAATAAAAGGATGTCCCAACACCACGTACATGGTGGATGGGACATCCTTTGTTTTTTAGAGCGATGTAAATCAGGTGCTGCTATATCCTCTGCAAGCGAGGTAAATAGATTACAAGAAACAGTGACCGTCCTAGTGCAAATACGATAAAGGATAGCCAAAGTCCGTGATTCCCATAATGGGGAACGCACCAGAAGAGAGCGATCAAAAAGCAGAGCAATGAGATCAGCATCGAATTACGGATCGGATACGTTACCGTCATCCCCGTAAACACACCGTAGAATACCAGTCCCAGCCCGGCTGCCAGCGGAAAGACCACAAGCCATCCATTATAAGGGCCTGTAAGACTAATCACTGTGGCATTATCCGTAAATAGCGAGATAAGCGGCTCTTTCAGTGCGAAATACAATCCTCCCGTCACTATGCTGGTCACCAGTGTCCAGAACCAGGACAAGTGAATAACCCTTTGCAGCATTTTACGATCCCCGGCACCCCTAGCCTGACCCGTCATAATGCTACTGGCGTTGGCGAACCCATCAAAAAAGTAAGCCATAATATAATGGATCTGCAACAAAATAGCGTTCGCCGCCAACTGATCGGTTCCAAAGCTCGCACTGCGCGCCGTAAACAGATTAAACATTGTCAGCAGACAGGCTGTGCGAATCATGAGATCAAGGTTTGTTGCCATGACATTTTTCAACTCTGAAGCTCCAAACCAACCTCGCCAATTCATCTGTCCGCTTTGCTTCCATTCTCTCCAAATCGATGAGCGGAACACCAGCACCAGACCCAATACACACGCAAGAATTTCTGCAATCAGAGTAGCGCTTGCTACACCAGTGACATTCCAATGCATCATCTGTGTAAATACAATAGCTAATACCATATTGATTACGTTCATTGAAATTTGCAAAAATAATGTAGCCTTCACACGGGATAATCCCATCAGCCAGCCAAGCAGCACATAGTTCACCAATGTAAGAGGGGCTCCCCAAATACGAATGTTAAAATAAATTGCTGCCTGCGCCGCTACATCCTGAGCCGGATGGATTAGCTGAAGAGAAGCTAGCAGAATTGGCTTTTGTAACACAATGAATACCGCACCAATGAGTAGAGCAATGGCCAGTGGGCGCATGAGAGCAGCTATGCTCTGGTCGTTATTTTGTGCCCCCGCGGCTTGTGCCGTGAAAGCTGATGTGCTGACTCGCAGGAAGCCAAACAGCCAATATAAAGTATTGAAAATAAGAGTGCCCACCGCTACACCGCCTAAATACGCGGAATGGCTCAAATGACCGATTACAGCTGTATCCACCGCACCGAGCAGCGGGGTTGTAATCGTCGAAATAATTAAAGGGATAGCTAAAGCAAGATAGGCTCGGTGGGAAGGCAACATGTTGAAAAAACCTCCAGTAATGATTGTGTATAAGGATGGCGATCCGAATGAAATAATGCTTCTTTGGGAAAATGCTCAACCACACTGCCTTCTTTCATGACCATGATTCGATCACTCATAAAGTGCACAGCCGCCAGATCATGTGAGATAAACAGATAAGCCAGTCCTAGCTCATCCTGCAAATCCTTGAGCAGATTTAAAACGGTAGCTTGTGTAGTCACATCCAAACTAGCCGTTGGCTCGTCCAATACGATAAAATCCGGCTCTGTGCTGATGGCACGTGCGATGGTTACACGCTGCTTTTCCCCACCGCTGAGCTGATGTGGAAACTTGTCCAGATAGCTGGCTGGAAGCTTTACCATATCAAGCAAATGTTCTGCTATATCCCGACGTTCTGAGGACATACCCGCCATAAAGGAAGGAACATAGTACTTAAGCTGGTCCAGTGGCTCCAGCAGGGAGTGCAGGATGGTTAGTCTGGGGTTCAAAGCCGCAGATGGATGTTGAAATACTGCACCCAGCCTGCTGCGAATCCGTTTTAATTCGCTCCGCTTTAGCCCTCGGATAGACTGTCCATCCAGTCTAAGCTCACCTTGATCAAATGGGTCCAATGTCAAAATACAGCGAGCGAGTGTACTTTTCCCACTGCCGCTTTCCCCGACGATGCCCAGACATTCTCGGGGGGAGATCGTCAGAGCAACATCTTGCAGCACCGTTTTGCCTCCAGCGTAAGCCTTCGTCAAACCGGAGACGGTCACGACAGGATTAGAAGTGTCTTGCCGCTGAGCGCAGGTGGCTTGGTTATCCATGTAAAGCGCTCCTTTCCATTGCGTTCTGTTCTTCAGTGCTGTTGTAAGGTAAACGTGCTGGAGCGCCCGGAGACAGCGGCGGAATAGCCGCCAGTAGACGACGAGTATACGGGTGGTCCGGATGGTTCAGCACCGCTTGCGTGTCACCTATTTCAACCAGTGAACCTTCGCACATCACTGCGATTCGATCTGCATACTTGCGTACATGACGCAGGTCGTGAGTGATCCACAAGACGGAAATACCCGTCTCCGTCCGGATTTGGTCAATGAGTTGGAGCACCCGATGAGCTGTGAGCGTATCCAGCGCTGTTGTAGGCTCGTCGGCAATAAGCAACTTCGGCTCCAGCAGTAGTGCAGCCGCAATAGCTGCCCGTTGCAATTGACCGCCGCTGAGCTGGAACGGATAGCTGCGGTACACACGCTCGGCGGGAAGCTGTACGCGCTCCAGCACCTCGATACAGTGCTGTTTGCGCGCCTTGCGATCTTGTTTGCCATGGGCGCACATCAGCTCGTCCAGTTGGCTGCCTACACGCAGAAAGGGGGTGAAAGCCCCGTGGTAGTCTTGAAAAATGTAAGATATTTCACTACCCAGCAAAGAACGTCGTTGTTTAGCGGATAGGGCTAGCAAATTATTGTCCTTCCACGCAATGATTCCTTCCGCTGTAACAGAAGAGGGGAGAAGGCCGCCGATAGCGAACGCCGTCATGCTTTTGCCGCTACCGCTTTCGCCGGCTAGAGCACACCATTCCCCCGGACGAATGGCAAGCTCCAGTTGCTCTACAATCGTTTTTACATTTGTCCGAATCGTTAAGCCTTCAATACTCAGCATGTACAGCTCACTCCTCTGTCCGGGTTTTAACATCATAACGGTCGCGCAGTTTGTCTCCCAATACGTTCGCCAGTAGCACTGTTAGCACGACAGCTATCCCTGGAACCAGCATCAGGTGGGGAGCCATTTGAAAATACGCTCGTCCTTCATTCAACATAGTACCCCATTCGGGAATTGGCGGCTGTGGACCTAAGCCCAAAAAAGATAGGGAGGCAATCATTAAAATGATTTTGCCGATATCCAGCGTAGCCAACACAAGAACATTCCCAATTGCATGGGGGAGAATATGCCGCATGACAATCCGCAGGGAGGAGGTACCCGCCAGTATGGATAACGAAATGTAATCCTTTTGCTTTTCTGCCAGAACGGTACTACGCACCAGACGTGCATAACCAACCCATTTTACCGCAGTCACCGCGAAAATAAGATTTACTAAGCCTGGTCCGAGCAAACCGCTCAGTACAATGGCAAAAATATAATCAGGTAATGTCATGAAGGCATCGACCACCCGCTTGAATACACGATCCATCCAGCCTCCAATAAATCCTGAAAGCAGACCAAGAGGGACCCCGACAACCAGCGAAACGGCCAAAATCAATAAACTGGTTCCGACAGTCGTCCGAAGTCCAGCTATCACTCTCGATAGTACATCTCTGCCCAAATGATCCGTTCCCAGCCAGTGTGTAGCGCTGATTGATTGTAGTCGATTCCCCATCTGGATACGATACGGATCTTGCGGAGCAAGAAACGGAACGACTGTAATTGCTGCAAGAATGAGCAGGATGGAGAGCGACACGATCCATGTTTTGGACAATCGTGTTCTAGTGAGCTGCCTGTTTTCCGCATGTACGGATTTTATCATGATAAACGTTTCTCCTTCAAAGCGATTTCAGGATTGACCCAACGGTAGGACAGCTCTACCAAAATATTGATACATACAATGAATGCAGCCATAAATACGGTATAGCCCTGAATAATGGGGTAATCCCTTGCAGCGATGGCATCCACAATCCATTTGCCCAGCCCCGGATAGGCAAATAGCACTTCAATCACGACTGTGCCTCCCAGTAGGCTGCCTATACTCTCACTGAATACCGTAATGAGTGGAACTAGACTGTGACGGAGCATGTGTCTAAAAAAAATGCGGATGGGGCTGATTCCACGGGCTTGCGCCGCTTTGATAAAGTCTTGCCCCGAGCTTTCAATCAGACTTGCGCGGATCATTCGTACATAAACGGCCGCCATTGCCAATCCCAAGGTAAGAGAAGGGAGTACCAAATGAAAAGCGGTTCCTTCACCCATAGACGGCAAAATGCGCAATTTAACTGCAAACCATTCGATAAACAAAAGCCCCAGCCAAAAGCTGGGAATCGAGGAGCCGATTAAGGCAAACACACGACTGGCTCTGTCAATCCAACGGTTACGGTAGAGCGCTGCCATCGTTCCGAGCGGGAGAGCTATCAGCAGCATAATGAACAGGGAGGCTCCGGTCAGCAGAAGTGTATAAGGCAGTTTCTCCATAAACTCTGTGAATACCGGACGATGGGTTAAATAAGATTGTCCAAAATCAAACTGAAGCAACTGAATCAACCACTTCCCATATTGCACAGGTAATGGTTGATCCAGCCCCAGTTGGCTGCGCATATCCATAATTTGCTGATTGGACACAGCTACATCATCGACTCGGAGAATGCTCCGGACGGGATCGCCTGGAACAAGCTTAAGCAGACAGAAGCTCACAAAGGAAAGAATAAGAAAGAACAAAACCAGTTCAAGAAACTTTTTGGCGATGGATTTGAACATGCTAATTCACATCCAGGTCCTGGGTCAGCAAGTAGTATTCACTTTGGCTAGTTACCCAGTTATGTACGTAATCGCGATAGGCCACTACGTTGTTAGGATGGACCAGAAAGGATTGCAGATTTTCTTGGTCAATCAGCGTGACAGCCTTCAGCGCCAGCTTGTTGCGTTGTTCCTCATTCACGGTTGTGTTCAGCTGTGAAATCATACCCGTGAGTTCTGGTACATGCACACGCCCATAATTCAGCGCTCCTTCAGGCATGTAAGCCGCATTCAGAAAATAGCTTGCATCGCCGCGCGGGGCTGTAATACTACTATAAGTCGCTAAATCCCAATCCTGATGTGCGGCGAGATATTCGTCAATATTATCAACCTGACGGATATCAATCGTAATGCCAAGTTCTTTAGCGTTAGCCTGAATCAGCTGGGAAATGAGTGGAAGCTCCGCTCTCGACTGGTAAGTTAGCAATGTAAGATGAAGCGGCTTGCCGTCGGGGTTCGCAACTTTTCCGTTCTGCACTGTATATCCAGCTTGCTTGAAGCCTTCTCGTGCAGCATTCAAATCAAACTGTTTCGTAATATATTTCGGTGAAAAAGGAAAGTCGGACAAGAACGGGCCTTGAGCAGGGGTTCCCTGACCAGACATGATACCACTGGCAATCTCATCCCGGTTGATCAGGTTATCGAATGCTTTACGCACAGCCGTCTTTTTCAGATCGTTATTGTTCATATTGTAAATCAGTTGATGCGTTCGCAAACTAGGAAGCGAGTCTACCTTAACAGTAGAATCAGCTTTCAATAGCTCCAAGCTTTCAATTGGCGGGCGATACACAATATCAGCTGTTTTGGCTTGAAAAGCAAGCTGACGCGCATTGGCGTCTTCGTTAAACATGAATTTGGCATGTTTCAACTTTACTTCACCGTTCCAATATTGTTCATTGCGATCTAAATTCAGTTCACTTCCAGCACGGAAGCTGGCAACCTTGAACGGTCCCGTCCCTGATGGGAGGTCACCTGTAGCTGTGGTGTCTATAATAGCCGTATTCGGATGAACCAGCTCAGACACAAATTCTGGGAAAGGCTTGTCTGTCGTAATGTTCAAAATTTGTCTATCCGCATGAATATCACGGATATGCAGCGCATTTTTGACCGATGGATTGAGCTTTAGCGCTCTTTCCAAAGAGGCTTTGACAGCAGCGGCATTGACGGCTTTACCGCTGTGGAAGTTCACACCTGGTCGGATGTTGAAGGTCCAGTGCTGTCCGTCCTTGCTGTCCCATTTCTCTGCAAGCCAAGCTTCCAGCTTAAGATCCTTGTTCACTTTGATCAGTGTTTCACTTACTCCAGCACGAACAGCTGTGTAATTTACATCTGAATGAGGGTCTATAGAAGGGCTTTGCACGTTAAACAATAAGGTGACACTTTTATCTTGTGGTGCAGGAGATGGAGAGGGTGAAGCTGACGGAGATGAAGCGCAGGCTGCCATCATCACCGCCATTACCGTAGGTATAAATAGTTTAAAATACGAACGCTTAAACAACAGGGAGTCCTCCTTAATATTAATCGTAATTTTTACGCTTTAATTTATAAACCATATCGTAACCAAATGAAGGAGCTTTGTAAATATGTAATTGATGAATGTGTATGTAAATTCATATGAAAAAAAGGCTGCATAACCAATAGTGAGATGGTTAGCAGCCTTTAAGTATATTTAGATATGTTTAATTTGGAATGGCTAAAAATTTATGAATTAATGCATGGGTGCTTTGGCAGTGCCATGTTCAACATGAACTCTGCGGATGAAAAACGCAAGGATCAACCCGATCACACTGATGATCATCGCAAAGAAAAATGAATTTTGTGATCCGATTGCCATGGCATTGGCCATTTCATTTACGGATTCAGGCATACTGGATTGGCTCAAATAGCTGTCCATGCCTTTCGAGAGAATACTTACCGCTACGGCTGTACCGATAGCACCAGCAACTTGTTGGAGCGTGCTCATAATGGCCGTTCCGTCTGGGTATAAATCCATAGGGAGCTGGTTAAGTCCGTTTGTCTGAGCTGGCATCATAATCATGGAAATGCCGATCATCAAGCAACTATGAAGCACAATAATGAGTACGAGAGTTGATGTTGTTGTAATGCCAGACAGGAAAAATAAAACAGCAGCCACGATCACAAGCCCTGGAATGACAAGCCATTTGGGACCGAATTTATCGAATAGGGAGCCCATAATGGGAGACAAGAGACCGTTGATAATCCCACCAGGCAGAAGTACCAAACCTGCTGTTAGAGCAGACAAAGCCAGCCCTTTTTGCAAAAAGAGTGGAAGAATCAGCATCGTAGAAAGGATCGTCATCATACATAAGAACACCATAATAACGCCGATCACGAACATAGGATATTTAAACACACGCAAGTTCAACATAGGCTGCTTCATCTTCAACTGACGTACAGAGAACAGTATCAACGATACCAGACCGACAATCACAGGAAGCAGAACCATCAGGCTAGCCCAACCTTCGCCACCTTCTCCGGATTTACTGAAACCAAACACAACACCGCCGAAGCCAATGGAAGACAGGAGGATAGATAAAAGATCAATTTTAGGCTTGGTCGTTTCTGAAACGTTTTGCATAAATAAAATACCGCAAATCAGCGAGAGAACCAAGAACGGAAGGGAAATCCAGAAGATCCAGTGCCAAGACAGATTTTGCAGTACCAGTCCTGCAATGGTAGGTCCCACGGCAGGTGCAAACATAATTACCAATCCGATGATCCCCATAGCCGCGCCTCTCTTTTCAGCCGGGAAAATGATCAAGATGGTGTTAAACATCAACGGCAATAACAACGCTGTACCAATGGCCTGAAGAATACGTGCGATCAATAGCACTGAAAAAGTAGGTGCAAGTGCAGCAACGAGACAACCAGCTATTGAAAACAGCAACGATGTCACAAACAGCTGTCTTGTCGTAAAGGTTTGAATCAGCAATCCCGATACAGGTACTAAAATACCGAGTGTAAGCAGATAAGCGGTAGTCAACCATTGGGCTGTTGCAGTTGTAATATGCAAAATCTGCATCAAATCATTCAGTGCAATGTTAAGTGCCGTTTCACTGAACATCCCAATAAAGCCGCTAAGGAGCAGGGCAATCATAATAGGTAGCACCTTGAACGTTTTGGGTTCAGAGGGTGAACTCGATTGACTCATTGTATTCATGTTGTTTTTGTTCCTCCAATAAATTAATGGTGTTGAATTATAACGATCGGTCTATATATAATAAACATGTTGTTATTTTTTTGTCAAAGTATAAGTTATAACTACTATATAATGAAGGATGCTGTATATGGCTGCTAAACCCGAATCATACGAGAATATCGTACAAACCGCATCGAAGCTCTTTTTTCATCAGGGGTATCACGCGACCGGACTGAATCAGATTCTTGCGGAGAGTGGATCACCGAAAGGGTCACTTTATTATTATTTTCCGCGTGGTAAAGAAGAATTGGCTTTGGAGTGCATAAGAAGAGGGAATGAGTTTATAAAGCAAAAATTAAAACAGACACTGAACGGGAATGATAATCCAGTACTAGCCATTCAGGATTTTATTCGTAATACAGCTGAGGAGGCAGACCGTACCGGCTTTAACGACTTCATGCCGATTGGGTTCTGGGCTGCTGCGGAAACTTCCTGTATTAGTGAATCGCTACGTCATGCCTGTGTGAATACGTTTACAGATTGGCAGCACATCTATATGGAGCGCCTTCAGGATTCGGGCTGGGAAGAGGAAAAGGCACACAGTCTGGCGGTACTTATTATTTCGATGCTCGAAGGTGCATTGATTTTGGCCGTTACGCAACAGAGCAGTGCTCCTATTTATAATATCGTGGATTACATTCCACAGTTGGTCAAATAATCCTGTCTCTTCGATTTTCAATCGCTCCTAATGAGCTCCAACAAGCAACTTTAAAAAGCCGATGTTTTCGGTTTTGAGAACTCGGCTTTTTTGTGGCTCTGAGACGTAATTTTACTCACATTACCAGCACCAAATGATGAAAAGTATGGTAAAATAGAATGAATTTGATTTTGATTTTGCACGAAGGAAGGGTGATAGCAGGTGGCAAAAGCGAAGGTACCCAAACGGCCTACTCGGGATGAATTTGTACTGGAGGAAATCGGGAATCAGCTTGTAGAAGCACAACGAGAGCAATCCGAAGTTGTATTGACCGTATGGGGACGCGAAGAAACAACCCGTGGACAAATTGTTAAAATGGACCCGAGAACAGGAAAGGTTCATGTAGAGAGTAATGGAGAAACGGATAAAGTTCCTTTTATGGATATTATGAGTGTAAATTACCCGAGAGATTAGTTGTTGTGATTACATAAATATAGCAGATAGGGAAGAAAAGAATGACAAAGTTAGAGTCTCCCTTACTGCGTGGGAAAGTAACAATTTACAATTCGCGTATACAAAAACAACCGAGTGGTTTAGAGCCATCGGTTGTTTTTGTATACTGCTGCATGAGTGGGAAGAAAAAGCAACGTTATTGTGTTGGCACTTTCCCTTGTACATGCTTATGTAGCTTTTATCGGGCTGGTATGACTGGCACGTGCTTCGGCTTTCTTAAGCACCTTACGATCAAAAATGAAAGGACCAAACGGCAACAGCGATGCAATCAAGGCTGCAAGACTTTGCAATAGCGTTATTTTTCGCAGAATCAGCATGACCACAGTCGCTACAACATAGGCCACGAACAGTACCCCATGGATCATACCCACCCAGCTTACCATTTGTGGCATTCCAGCTGCGTATTTAAGTGGCATAGCGATACACACAAGCAGCAGATATGAAATCGCTTCAATATTACCAATAACACCAAACATCTTAAAGGCATTTTTGAACATAATACACCTCCTTCTCCTATTGCTTAAAATTTAATATATCCTATAATGCAATGTTATTAAACGGTAGAAAGTTACGATATATCGAATATTTATAGCTGAATCCAAAGGTTATGTCAGAGCTTTCACATGATTGAAGTATCTCCCACCAATGCTTCATTTCGTTGCTTCCAACGTCCCACAGCTTAGCGTGCTCGGAAACGATAATCGTTATTTCGTTTAAATTGTTGAAACAAACAATGGGGCTTAGAAAGATGGCTTGGAGTAAGAAAAAACACTAAGCTGGTGTAGTTCGAAGGCTTAGCATATATTGTTTGCGCGACCCCTATCTGTAAAAATGCTAGTGTGAAGCCTAAACATTTTGTATGGAAATTCCGATAACAGTTAAATGAATGTCTGTACATTTTAGTGTGAATTTTAAAAGCTGGATTGCAGCAGAAGGGTTTGTAAGCTTGACTTATTAGTTTTGACAAATAAAATTTCCATACTGGTATCAAGGAGAGCATAGATTATGAATAAAAAACGTTTGCGTCAATGGATGGCTCCGTTCGCAACGGCTACACTGATTTTGAATACGGGATATGGCATTTTGGCACCCGATGCAGTGGCTAGCGCGTTGTCGACTGAAAGGCATAACTCAAATCTGACAGGCCTGAATACAGCACAGTTACATACCAAATTAGCAACCGCTCAAGGCCGTCATGTGCCTGTTACTTCAGGCACGAAAGTGACTACGTTAACAAAAACCTACGGTCAGAACACCTATCTTAACCAAATGCTAAAAGTAATGTCGAGCCAAATGGTTACTGCGAGTAGCGCGCCGGGAGAGGTAAGCAATCTGACAGCGGTTCCTACAGAAACAACAAAAGTAAATTTGTTCTGGACCAATCCGTCGGACATTAATTTTGACCACGTAAAAGTGATTGGTGTCACTAACGATGTGTATGTAGATAATATCAGAAGTAACTCTTATATGTTGAGCGGTTTACAGCCGAATACGAACTATACCTTTCAAGTGAAGACGGTGAATAAGAGCGGAGATGAATCAAAAGGTGCGCCAATACAGGCCAAAACGGCTTCCATTGATGTCCCTGTAGATAAGACACCTCCAGGAGAGGTAAGCGGACTGACAGCTACGAATGTAGGATATAACGCTTTTGCCGTAAATTACATATTGCCTAAAGATGCTGACCTGAGCCAAGCGATCATCTATTTAAATGGTAAGGAAGTGCAGCGAACTACAGGGACGTCCTATTCATTCAGTGGATTGATTGCTTCCACAAACTATACAGTACTGGTCAAGACTATTGACAAATCCGGCAACATATCTGGAGGAATCAGTATTCCGGTTACGACCTCAGCGCTCACCGTTGATACAGTGCCCGAAGTGACAGGAGCTTCAGTAACATCAGTTAATAACTATAGCGTAACTGTTTCCTGGACAAAACCTAGCGGAATTAGTACGGTCAGTCTGTATAAGGACGGGCAACTGGTAACCGATTCAACAGGATCATCCTATACATTCAACAATCTTTCGGCAAGCCAGACCTACACGTTCACGATTAGGTCCAAGCGAAGCACAGGTGCATTGTCCTCTGGTGTGAGATTGACTGCCACAACGGACAGTACGTCCTCCAATTCGTCAGAAGTGTCCAATCTTGAAGTAGATAGTAAGAGCGACACCTGGATCAAAATCACCTACGATATGCCGAGTAAAGCCGACAAGGTAAAGATATATGTTGATGGTGATTATGAGGGAACTACAAGCTCTGAGTCCTATAAAATAACGGATTTGCGAGAAGGACGCTGGTATGAGATTAAGGTCGTGACTGTCAATAGTAATGGAAGAGAATCTAGCGGTGTAAAGATATCAGAACGCACGGATTCGGATGGTTACTACTCTTCTTCGTCATCTAGTTCATCGAACTATGAGAAGGCGAGAGATTTGATGCGAATTGCAGAAAACAGTCTGAATGCCTCCGACTGGCGTTCTGCCAGAGATGCAATCAGTGATCTGCCGAGCGGAACCCGTAAAAGTGATTTGCTGGATCGGTTAGAAGCTATTCGCAATAGAGCAATTGGTACCAGTAGTTCATCATCCGGGACGAGTTCTACAACAACAACTTCTGGTACAACGTCCTCCTACCCTAACAATGCGGTTTCCTCATATTCAACTTCGTTCACCCTGACACCAGGAGCTAAATCAGCTTATGTCGATGGTCGTGCTACGACGATGGCCCAGGCTCCGCGAATCATAAATGGGGCGACGATGGTCCCGCTGCGCTTTATCAGTGAACGGATAGGTTACGAGGTGAATTATGAAAAAGCGACCAAAAAGATCATTCTGACTCGACCTACAGACGGCAAACAAGTAGTGCTTCAGGTCAAGAATTCTACCCTTGCCGTGTATGAGTTGAACAACTCCCGGAGTTATTCGACGAACATCACAGCTCCGGTTATTGTTAACGGCTACACGCTGGTTCCATTACGAGTGATTAGCGAGCTTTCGGGGTATCAGGTGAACTATAATACTGCATCCAAACAAATTACGATTACAAAATAAATACTTCTGCAAGAAAGGGTTCTAAAGTTTCCACTTTAGAATCCTTTCTGTGTATTAGGAAGTGTATGTAGAACAATGACAATCTGTTACTCTGTAAACAAGTTATTTTGATTGAAAAGAATATCGAGTTGCTTAAGCTCGCCACTTGTTAGTCGAACACCCAGAGTTTGAAGATTGGACTCGATTTGATCAGGCTTGGTTGCACCTGGAATAATTAGATCAACGGCTGGATGCGTTATAATACATGGAGTTAACACGAGGTCAAATGCTGATCTACATATTACTGTATATTCGAACAGGCATTAAAACGAAATTCATGCGGGGTCAATCCACATCGTTCCTTGAAGATTCGATAGAAATACTTCATATCATGAATCCCGACTTCAAGTGCGATCGTTTGAACGCTCCAACTAGTATCTAGTAGTAAGCTACAACTCTCGTGAATACGAATATCCTGTAGCATTTTGGAAGCCATAATCCAAGAAGCGTAGCCCCTTATGTTCTGGAAAATGGAGAGGACGACCGATTACAATGGCAAACACCATTTCTCGAACATTAAGTGGCAACCAAACCGGAGTTGGTATGATTATCTATATGATGGGAAGCTTTATGGCGGGGGCTATCGGGTCGTCTATTCTTGGTTCCGTACTTGATCAAGGAGCACAAAGCAAAATTATAGCATCATCCGTTCAGCAGCACATATAGTAATCCAATAACCCATGTTCCTTATAATAATCGCGAGTCTGTGCGAGGAGTGTTTTCATTCCGATGGCAAAATGATAAAACGCTACTGACCTTCATATGTCAGTAGCGTTTTAAATTGTTTCAATAACAAACGAAGAAGAGGTGTGTGCCTTATGAATCGAACAAGCTTAAGAGCAAATTATTTATTTCGGTAATTTTCTCATTATGTCGCTAATGAACTGACGGAATCTCAATGCTTACCTGTCCGCCGCCTGTCTGGATGGAGTTGGTGATGATCAGCTTTCCGCCATGTAGATTGACAATGGATTTTGTTATATACAGACCCATACCGTAATGTCCATTTATTCTTCTGGACGAGTCACCCATATAGAACTGCTCGGCGGCCTGTTTGAGGCCTTCTGGAGAGAAGCCTGGGCCTTCGTCTAAGATGCTGAACCGAATGCAGTCTTCCACAGACTCTACGGTCAGCTGGATCTCGCTATATTCAGGCGCCTGATCTACCGCATTAGAAGCAACATTCATAATGGCTCGCTCAAGTAGAACTGGGTCTGCATACAGCGTCTTAGGGAGGTTATATGCAGCGAATGCTACAGATATTTTTTTGACAGCAGCCAAGGCCATTATCTGATCTTTCACTTTCGTTAAATAGAAGTCAGCATCCATCGTTTCCGCCCGCAGGGTGACTAGCGTTTCCGCTTTTGAAATTTCAATAAGAGTCTTAATATACTGCTCCATCTGCCTGGTGCTTTCCGATATATAATCCGTATAGTTCTTTTGCTCTTCGGACTGATCGGTCTCGGACAGTAGCTCTACGTTTCCACGAACGATAGTGAGTGGTGTTTTGACATCGTGTGCTAGAGCGGATATTTGCTCGCGGCGAGATCTTTCCAGATTCCACTGTTTCTGAAGCGAAGTCTTTAAAGTTTCTTTCATTTTATCCATGGAATGCAGCACCTGATCGATCTCCATCACGCCACTGAATTCGATTGAGAAGTCCAGATCCTGTGCTTGAATTTGTTTGGTGACTTGCTGCAACCCACTCATCTTACGTGCCAGCTTTCGTCCGAAGGAGGAAGCCAGCAAGGCACCTTCCCCCAGAAAGGCGATACAGAACACGGCAAAAAAGGACAATTCCGCGTTCGGCAGGTATTGACGCAGGATAGGAAGTTCAAACTGAGCCGAGACAGAATAGCGCATCACAGTAACTTTATCATTATGTGAGACTTTTACATAGTTATAGGGAAATTGATAAGCAGTATCGTTCTGCTGCGTAACACTCCAAGCAGTTTGAGCCTGCTTTTCAGAAAGGTTTCCCTCATTGAGGCGGCCTTCCGAAGTGAATGATGCGTATTTATACAGTTTCTGCCGAGAATCCGGCTGTAGGGTCTTGCCAGCTTCAATGATTGTCTTGTCCTCCCGCACCTGATTCTCAGCATAGTTCGCGGGGAGAATGGTCCCCCAAGACATCAGGACATAGAAGATGAGAACCAGGAACAGAGCGAGCGCAATCGTCCCGATACAGAACATAACTAAATAACCCAGAAAAATGGTTCGTAGTTTGGTTGTCTTGCGTGCTTGCTGTACTTTGGTTACTTCCATCGGTACCCGATCCCCCAAACCGTCTCCACTGGCGAAACCTCTACTTTGCCAAGCTTGGCTCGGATATTTTTAATATGCTCCACGATGGTGGCGGAATCGCTGTCCCCATCCAAGCCGAAGACAGCTTCGTAAATCTGCTCTTTAGAGAACACCTGTCCCCAGTTCAGGGCTAGAAACTTACATATCTCATATTCGCTTTTGGTAAACGGGACTACAACATTCTGAACGGTGATTTCCTTGCCGGACAGATTGAAATGAACTTCCCCGATGCAGAATACATTACGCCGTTCACGATTCTCCCGTCTGAGATGGGCGTTGATTCTTGCGCGCAACTCTCCAGCACCAAACGGCTTGACAATATAATCGTCGGCCCCTTCCCCAAGCCCTAACATCACATCGTTCTCCATGGATTTTGCGGTGAGGAACAGGATCGGGCAGTCTATTTTGCTGCGAATTTTCCGACAGAGTGTGAACCCGTCCATGGTAGGCATCATCACGTCAAGCAGGATGAGGTCAAAGGCTCCAAGCTGCATGGTGAGAGCCTGTGGGGAGTCGGAGACCACCGTGACAACATGGCCATCTTTCTGCAAAATATTTTGAAGGAGTGCCAAAACGGCGGGTTCATCATCAACGGCCAACAAGTTTGCCATGCTTAATTCACTTCCCTTGCTTTCTTTACTCTGGTCTTTATTCCGACGAATTGTGTCCTTCCCAACGACAAATCCATAATCCTAATAATACCATGATGACTACGGTCCCTACTACGCAATAGCTGACTCCCGAATCAAGCCGTATAGCTTCAGGAATAGATACTGCTGAGTTTATATCGTATTGCACCCAGATCGTGATGAACCGGGCAGCCCAAGCAGAGGGGATGAATATCCAATTATGATCACCCAGCCCTGTAAGAAGCAAAGCGGACAATAGACTCTCCATAATGCCTAGACCGATGGAAGCTCCCTTGCCGAACCGCAAACTAATGAAAAAATGCAGAAAATAGTGGAATACACTGGACATAAACAGAATGCAGGCAGCCAACACATAAAACTTCAAGCCATACGGTGACTCTCTCATAAGATATATATAGCCAGCCCCAAAGCCTCCGGAGGCAAGCAGCACACTGCCAAATCCCAAGATCAGGAGCAGGCTGATCTTGCTCAGGAAAGGTAGCAGCTTCACTGGCGAGATCAATAGCTGCTGGAAATTACCAGCGACTGCCTCCTGCTCAACAGCAATGGAGCAGACAATACCAATCATGGTAGGAAGAACCACGGCTAGGACCTGTAAATAGCCGTCCACCTTTGAAATCGGTGAATACGGAGTAAAGGAATAGTAGGCAAGAAAGATTGCTATGCCTAAAAGCGGCACAAACAGCTGCACAAGCAGTAAGGGCTGCCTTCTAAGTTTAAGCACATCGGATTTCAGATAGCGGAAAAAAGAAATCATCTTATTTAGCCTCCCGCTTGCGGAAGGACATCGCCGTCAGTATCGACAGAATTATAAACAGGCAGATTGTGATCACTAGGCCGGGCACAATCACGCCTTTATCCAAAAGCGGATCTCCTGAAGGAACGGTAAGCCCATTAGGTAGCACTTTAATGACGGCGCACATTAATCGGGCTGGAATAGCATAAGGGACCGCCCACCACACAGAGGACGTAGCGAACAAAATGGTGCAAGATACGTTGCCCAGCATGTTAATAATTAGAGTGGCAAACATGCCTATTCGGTCCGTCAGGAACAGGCAAAGTGGAACTTGCCACAAAAAGGTGATGAAGAGGATTAGAGTTGCAGCAACGCTTCCTGCTAGTGTTACAGAAGTTGAGAATACGAATCCGCCAAGAGTTATCCCTATAAATAGGACAATAAAGGAAACTATTAAGAGTCTTACGCAAACCCCGATTTTACCGTACCATACCTGAGCCAAATCTACAGCCATGCCGAGGACAGCACGGTATTTCAGCTTCTTGCCATCCTTTTGGATCACTCCTGAGCACATTAAGGTGAGGGCACCTGGCAGCAGCATGAAATACCACCAATTGTAGCTGGCGCTTTGGAGCATACGTCCCCCCATGAGTACGGTACACAGAAGAAGAGTAGCGATGGGGGCAAGCCAGACCAACTTTTTTGTGAAGGTATGCTTTAATTTTAGATGTTCGGCGGCTATATATTGCTGCATCCTACTCATCCCCTTTTCGGTATTCCTGTGCAATCTGCATGAACAACGATTCCAGGTTTTGTCCTGGAGTGACCGCCTCTTGATAAGCTAATACGCCGCCGGCAATGATACCGACATGGTCAACGATTTGTTCGACTTCAGATAAAATATGGCTGGAAAGAATTACGGTAATTCCTTGCTTCGGGAAGGAGCGAATCAACTCGCGTTGCTCCTGAATACCAATGGGGTCTAGTCCGTTGGTTGGCTCATCTAAGATCAATAGCTTGGGATGATTGAGGAGAGCAATGGCAATGCCCAGCCGCTGTTTCATACCCATCGAGAACTGGCCCGAGCGTTTTTTCCCGGTATGGGTCAAATCAACCATGTTCAGCACTTCATCAATCTGCGAATCAGGCAAACCCAGCAACGTTGTACGAACTTTGAGGTTCTCTCTAGCTGTCAAATTTTCATAGAGTGGAGGGGATTCGATCAGTGCTCCGATTTGAGCAAGATCTTTTCGGGACCAGGGTTTTCCTTGAAATAAAATCTCACCGGATGTTGGGCGTAGCATACCAGTTAACATTTTCAAGGTGGTTGATTTTCCAGCCCCATTTGGGCCAAGTAGTCCATAGACGGAATTCTCCTGAATAGACAGTGTGACGTTGTTCACCGCCTGTTGGCGTCCGAAGGTTTTGCAGAGATTTTTAGTCTGTAAAATAATGTTATCCATATCAGTTCATCCTTTTCATTTGTTCTGACAACTACTTTAAAGATCAATTCTAAGAACTTTATAAGGATTTAAAATATTAATTTCAAACTTTATGCATTCATGCACTATTCGCTATAATGGATACAATGATGTAGGAAAGGGATGTAATCATGAAGAAGGTCATCGTAATCGGATCAGGAATTCTGGGGGCATCGACAGCATACCATCTAGCAAAAATGGGTGCTAATGTCATTATTGTAGATCGTAAAGATAAAGGACAGGCTACTGATGCCGCTGCTGGCATTATCTGTCCCTGGCTATCACAGCGACGCAATCAGGCTTGGTACCAGCTAGCCAAAGCGGGAGCACGTTTTTACCCTGGGTTGATTGAAGAACTCAAAAGCGAGGGAGAAACAGAAACTGGCTATGCTCAAGTGGGGGCTCTCAGTATTCATGATGATTTGGAGAAAATCAAAAAAATGGAGACGCGGGCACACTTACGACAAGCGGATGCACCGGAAATCGGTGAAATTACCCGGCTAAATGAAAAAGAAACCCATAAACGGTTTCCTTTGTTAGTAGAAGGTTATCATTCTGTTCATATAAGCGGTGCCGCCCGAATAGATGGTCGTGCGCTGCGGGATGCGTTGGTCCGATCAGCACAAAAAAACGGGGCGGTCCTTATACAAGGAAATGCTACGCTTCAATATGAGTCCGACCATGTAACGGGAGTAGTGGTCGGTGCACAAAGCTTCTCGTCTGACAAGGTCATTGTTTGTGCAGGTGCATGGGCAAATCAACTACTGTTGCCTTTGGGCATTCATTTTAAGGTTAGTTATCAAAAAGCACAAATTATGCATTTGCAGGTTCCTAATAGGCAAGACACAGGCACTTGGCCTGTAGTCATACCTCCTTCTGATCAATATCTGCTGGCTTTTGATAAACAGAAGATCGTAATAGGGGCGACTCACGAAAATGAAATCGAAGGTTACGATACGAGAGTAACAGCAGGGGGGATGCAGGAAATTTGGGATAAAGGTTTAGAATTGGCCCCTGATTTAGCAAACAGCACTTTTCAGGAGGTAAGAGTTGGTTTCCGTCCTTTTACACCCGGTTTTCTACCGGTGATCGGAGCTGTTCCAGGCTGGGATGGTCTTATAGCGGCAAATGGGCTTGGAGCATCCGGGTTGACCATGGGCCCCTTTATTGGAAATCAGCTGGCAAAGTTGGCACTTGGAATGAATGTAGATATCGATATCAATGATTATGATATTCGAAAAGCAATAGATGAAAGTTGAGCCTTGACTGAGGAGAACAATATATATACTTACTGAAAAAGTCGCCATATTGGCGACTTTTTGTTTTAGTGCATATTCATTTTATACGTCATTCATCATGTCATTGAGATGCGAATTCTCCAACGATTGTGTTAGGGTTTGCATGTTTTTCAAGTAGTCGATTTTATAGATACAGGAATAGATCACATTTAATACATAGTCAAAAGCAATTTGCGACGAAAATGTACCAATCTTGGCATGTTTTACTTCGTCATTAGGCACCCGGATACAGATATTACTGAGTTTGGCCAATTCACTTTGATTGGTTGCTGTAATTGTGATAAAAGGGATATTTTCATGTGCGAAATGCCGTGCTGCTTTTAAAAAAATCGGCGACTTTCCGTGGTAAGTTAAAAACACAGCGCAGTCCTGTGTCGTAAGATTAGCCGTATGGTAAGCCCATTCAGACAGCTCCGTAGCTATAACCACATACTTGTTTATTTTTACCAATTTATTTTGGAAACTTTTCGCACGGATTTGTGAATCGCCCAACGCATATATAAAGATCCTTTTCGCTTGATCCAGCAATAGGGCTGTTTGTGACAATGAATTATCATCCATGAATGTAAAGTTTTTTTCAATCGTTTCTTTCATTAATTCTGCAATTTCTTTCGCCACTTGAAGTGGGGATTCATCATAACCGAAGGGATAGTTGGGGTCTACATTGGAAATGTTCTGGGTGTTCTGCTGAAACTCCCGAGCAAGTTTGATTATAAACTCCTTGAAGCCCGATAGCCCAAGTTTATGTGTTAATCGATTAATTGCGGAATGCGAAGTATACGTTGCCTTTGCAAGCTCCTGAATATTTAAGTGCAGAATACTTTCCTTATGAAGCAAAATATAGGATGCTATGCTTTTTTCGTTTGGTGTAAAGTTTTGCATTTCTGATAATTGTATCAGTATTTTCAACAGGTTCACCCCGGCTCAATTGAATAAAACGTTCGAAAAATAATATGAAATAAACATTTTGTTTAAAAATAAACAACCATTTTTAAAAATAATCGGTTGAATGTACCATTTTGGTGGCGAATCCTTTACGATCAACGTTCTTCTTTTATAATAAATGAAAAAGAGCCTAAGGGGGAAATAATATGCTTACCATCGGTTATATTGGAAATGGGAAAAGCACGAACCGTTATCATCTTCCTTTTTCATTGAACAGAGCTGAATTGAAAGTGAAGACGATATATGCCCGTAATCTAGATAAAAGGGAGTGGGAAAAAATCCCTGAAGTGCTGTATACAGATAATATAGAATCTTTAATGAACGATAAGGAGATTCAGTTGATTGTTATCTGTACACCTGTAGAATCCCACTACTCTTATGCGAAAATGGCGCTAGACCACGGGAAAAATGTACTTGTTGAGAAACCTTTTATGTTAACCAAAGAAGAAGCCGTGTCGATCTTCCAATATGCTAAAGAGAAAAATCTGGTTATACAATGTTATCAGAATAGACGTTACGATTCGGATTTCCTTACTACCCAGAAGGTTATTGAATCAGGAAAGCTTGGAGATTTGCTGGAGATGGAGATGCATTACGATTATTATCGCCCTGAGATCCCGAACTCCACTTCTCATTTTTCCAGATATAACAGTTACCTATATGGACATGGCGTTCATACCATTGACCAGGTTCTTTCCTATTTTGGGAAGCCGGACACAATCCATTATGATGTTCGTCAATTGCTGGGTACTGGGAGAATGAATGATTACTTTGATCTGGATTTTTATTATCCCTCGCTCAAGGTATCCATCAAATCCAGCTTTTTTCGCTTAAAAGAGCGGCCGGGTTTTGTTGTATACGGCAAAAAAGGCGTTTTTATAAAGCAAACGAAGGATCGTCAGGAGGAGCATCTGAAATTATACTATCTACCTAAGGGACACTCCGATTTCGGCATCGATCAGCCCGAGCATTACGGCATCTTAACATATCTGGATGATAAAGGCGAGTATCATGAAGAAAAAGTCGTTTCTGAAAAGGGAGACTATGCTCGAGTATATGACGATATCTATCAGTCGATCGTACTTGGTAAAGAAAAAGTGATTAAAGACGAAGAGACGATAATTTGTATGGAAATACTTGAAAAAGGTATAGAGGAGTGCAACTAAAATGAAGTTGGGAATTGTCGGAGCAGGGATGATCGTAGGGGATCTATTGAGCTTTATTCAGGATATCCCGACTATTTTATTAAAGGCAATTTGTTCTAGACCTAGTCATGAGGAAAAATTACTGGATTGGCAACATAGATATGGAATCTCTCAGATTTATTCGGATTACAGCGAGATGCTGATGAATCGTGAAGTGGATACTGTTTATATCGGGCTGCCTAATCATCTTCATTATTCATATGCCAAAGAAGCATTATTGAGTGGCAAACATGTCATTTGTGAGAAGCCGTTTACTTCCAATTTGCAAGAATTCCTAGAGCTAAAAGAAATTGCTCAGCAAAGAAAACTGGTATTGGTGGAAGCCATAACAAATCAATATTTGAAAAATTATTTGTCCATGAAGGAGTATCTACCTAAACTGGGTGAGATCAAAATCGTTGAATGCAACTATTCTCAATACTCATCTCGGTATGAAGCTTTCAAAGCGGGAATAATCCAGCCTGCGTTTAATCCAGAAATGTCTGGTGGAGCTTTGATGGATATTAATTTATATAATATTCATTTTGTTGTTGGATTCTTCGGGAGCCCTAAGAAAGTGGAGTATTGGGCGAACATGGAGCGTGGAATTGATACTTCAGGTATGCTGCTGCTTGATTACGGTGATTTCAAGTGTGTCTGCATCGGTTCAAAAGATAGTACGGCCCCCAATGCCGTGAACATTCAAGGCAATAAGGGCTATATACACATGGCAAGTTCAGCTAATATATGCGACTGCTTTGATTACACTGCGAATAAGGAAACGCCAATTCGGGTGGATCTAAAAGATCATTCCCATCGAATGTATGACGAATTCGTTAAATTTGACCGTATCATCCGAGAAAACGATTTGGAAAAAGTTTCGGATATGCTTGAACATAGTGAAAAGGTCATGAAGGTCATCGAGGAGGCCAAGCAGTCCGCCAATCTTGTATTTGGCCCTGATCCACTTTCACTGTGTCCAACCCCTAAATTTCTAAATGATAATTGAATGTTTTAACTTATATGTCTATTAATGAAGAAATCAAGCGTATTTATCAATGGCAAGCATTCTGTATCAGCCATCTCTGCCAAGGAGGAGCGGGCACGTTTTGAATTGATCCAGCTGATGCACAACCTGGTCAAACGTCAGGCTGAGGTAGAAATCCTGCCTTTTGCTGCTTCCGAGTAGATCGGGGCCATTTCGTACAGCCCTCTCCCGCGCCTGCTACAGACCGGGGTGAGACGCTGCTGCCGAATTGGGCTTGAAGACCGAAGACAGCCTAAATAATGTTGGGGAATTCGTCGGCGTTCCAGATTTAATAGGAAACTCGCTGCGAAGTTAAACGAAGCATACCGAAAAAGGGACGACCCAAGGCCGTCCTTTTTCTTCTTCACCGATCGGTCCAGATACTCAGTCATTCATGACCTGGTCGTATTTTTCTTTCAATCGCTTAATGTCCGCTCTTGGAGGAGCACCAAACATTCGGGAGTATTCGCGGCTGAATTGGGAGGAACTCTCGTATCCGACCCTGAAAGCGACGTCTGCGGCGTCCGCCGATTCAGCTAATAAGAGACGGCGGGCTTCCTGGAGTCTCAGCTGTTTTTGGAACTGAATTGGGCTCATGGCGGTTACCTCTTTAAAATGCCGATGGAACGAAGAAACACTCATGCTGGCGGTGTCTGCAAGATCTTCGATCCGAAAAGACTGGTCCCAATTCCGGACAATATAGTCAATAGCTTCTCGGATTCGATAGGTGCTGCTTCCTTCGACTGCAATCTGAGCCAATTCGACGCCATAAGGTCCCTGCACTGGAGAAAAGAACGGGTCTTTGATCTAATTCTTCAAGTCATAATCCAATCATGAGGAAATCTCTTTTGTTAAAGTAAATAATTGAGATGAGAAATCGTATTTCTCCGCAATATTAAAATCCTGTCCCGCCTTATGAGGCGGGGTGAGTATAAGTCCAATGTTCATTAACTCGCTGCCGGTAAAACGTTGGCCCAGCTCTTCCACAAAATATACTGCCATTTCGTTCAGCCCGGCTAGCTTTAGTCGTAAATAAGCTTGATTCGGACGCGAGAGCACCTGGTACCAACCGACGAGAGCATGCTCACATTCTGCATCAATGACCATCCAGGCAGTCTCATTTTTTTCAAAGGGACTTAGCAGACGGTAAAAGGTTCCCTGTGTAATTAATCGTCGGTGACGTTTATACACTTGTATTTGTTTTTTAATTACATTGCACTCTTCTTCGGACAAAGCCAATGGGTCAAGTTCATAACCGAATATACCAAAGTAGGCGACATTGGATCTGGTTTGCAGCGGTGCAGTTCTGCCTACCTGGTGGTTCGGGATGGTTGACACATGAGCACCCATGCTGCTAAGCGGATAGGCCATGGATGTACCATACTGAATCTTCAGACGTTCTATAGCCTCACTATCGTCGCTTGTCCATGTTTGCGGAGCATAATAAAGCATCCCTGGATCAAACCGTCCTCCACCGGAAGCACAGGACTCAAACAAAATCTCAGGGTGTTCGGTAATCAGTTTCTCATATAAAGCATATACACCCAAGACATAGCGGTGAAAAAATTCGCCCTGTCTTTCCTTGCCCAGAGATAACGAATAGGCTTCTGAAATACAGCGATTCATATCCCATTTTACGTATTCGATCCGAGCAGAAGAGAGCACGTCATCCATTAACTTAAACAGGTAATCCACAACAGGCGGTTGGGAATAATCAAGAACATATTGATGGCGTCCATGCTTGCGTTGACGGCCGGGTGTTCCCACAACCCAGTCTGGATGCTCCCTCATAATATGAGAGTCGGAGTTAACCATTTCCGGCTCGAACCAAAGACCAAATTTCATCCCGAGCGCATTGATCTTCTTTGCCAAATTCGAGATCCCGTTCGGTAGCTTTTCAGGATTTTCAAACCAGTCACCTAGGGAAGAGGTATCATTGTTTCTTCGACCGAACCATCCGTCATCCAAGACAAAGAGTTCAATCCCCAGTTCACCTGCTTTTTTTGCCATATCAACTATTTTCTGCTCAGTAAAATCAAAATAGGTCCCCTCCCAGTTATTGATCAATACAGGTCGTTCCCGCTCGGTCCAACTGCTGCGAATTAAGTGTTTATTGTACAGGCTATGGTATGCTTGGCTCATGCCATTTAAACCGTTCTGAGAATAGACCAGAACTGCTTCAGGCGAATAAAAACATTCTCCTGGCTTCAGGGTCCAGCAGAATTTGTCAGGATGAATGCCGATCATCAATCGGGTAGTTGAATAGCTGTCCACTTCCGCCTGAGCAAGAAAGTTCCCGCTGTAAACGAGATTAACCGCATACACTTCTCCTTGGTGTTCCTGTGATCCAGGTTTGGCAAGCGCCAGAAATGGGTTGTGAACATGACTACTAATTCCTCGTGTGCTCCCAATCGACTGTAGCCCAGGTCTCAATGGTGTACGCTCCACATGACGTTCCCTACCCCAAGCCCCTGATAAATGAATAATTTCATATTCGGAGTCAGGGAGATCAAGACTCAGGCTCATTAGACGGTTGACTCTCAGGGGATTATTCCCGGAATTTGTTACGGATACGGATCTCGTGATCACGGGCAGTTCACTGAAGATGGTGTAAGCAAGCACGGCCACCGCTCCTGTAAGAGAATCGGTCAGCGTGATGAGGAGTGTCTCTGCTTCATGTGCTTCTTTACAAAACGTAGCTGGAAGATGGGGGATTTTAGGCTTCCCAGCGATTACCTCGTAACGATCATAAGTGAACTCCATTATATGAGATCCGTCCTCCTGTATGATCTCAATTGCCGGCTCTCGAAAGTCTCCACTTCCCGCAGAAGGAAATTCCTGCTTAATACTTTCCAACGATGTCACCAAGTCACTATCAAACTCACCGACAGACACAGGACGGTAGCTTCGCTCGATAAAACGGTCATATTGACCCAGGTACTCTACTTTTTTGCCGTAATATAAATGCTCCAATTGCCCGTTCTCCATGACACGGAAAAGATAACTGCAGTATTTGTTCGTTAAGTGAAATGTCCGTTCCTTTTGGTTAACTTGTAGACTAGCCATGTACATAGCCCCTTTCCAAATATGTCAAACCACTTGAAACCGCTATTATTGAATCAGCATAACAAAGGGAGTGATAGAAAATACATGACTTTTTTTAAGTCGAATATAGGAAAAACAAAGAACCTTACAAAAAACTATAGTTTAGAGATAAACCTTTTCTGGATATTTGTCATCCTTAACTTATGCTATACTGATAAATTAACAAGCGTAGGTTCTTTATTTGGGAAAGTGGGAAGGATGCCAATGGGCGAGAATATGATTCAATATGTTGATACGTATACCAGTTCAGAGCATAAAAATATATCAGATTTGATTTTATATAACTGTGGCACAGAGCTCTGCTTATCCAATCAGGATTTTGGACCCATCGCCCGCGATTTTAATCTGGTTCATTTTGTGCTAAAAGGACGAGGTAGGTTGGTGATTGACAACAAAAATTACGATATAGGAGAAGGACAGGCTTTTTTAATTCCAGCCAATAGGGTAGCTTATTACCAGGCGGATGAAGCCGAGCCTTGGGAGTACTGTTGGGTCGGCTTTATGGGCATTAAATCCGACATCTACCTGCAGAACATATCACTTCCAAACCAGAACCCTTATGTAATCGATATTGAAGATATTACGTTCTTTCATTCCACGATTCTTGAGATGTTGCGGATCGGAGATAACACACTTTCTTCATCGTTGGCTATACAGGGGTATTTATTCCATATTCTCGCCAAACTTGTGCACGACTTGGGAGAAACGATGTCGGTAAAGGAGCAGCTTCCTTATTCGGTTCAAGCGATAAACTTTATTGAGAAAAACTACATCAGCGGCATCCAGATTAGTGAAGTAGCGGAGTACCTCGGTCTACATCAGAATTATCTGACCTCCGTTTTCAAACTTGAGACTGGTGAAACGCCTAAACAATATCTGATAGACCTTAGGATTAAAAAAGCGTGTGAACTGCTGCAACATACAGACTATTCGATTCAGGTCATATCAAATTCGGTCGGCTATACCGATCAATTGACCTTTTCGCGAGCTTTTAGAAATGTAATGAGTATATCTCCCAGTGCGTATAGAAAACAATTTCTTTGATTTTGCTATATTAATCTATAAAAATATTTGTATTTAGAAGCGATTTTTTTTGCTATCGTAAAACTGTAGTTTTTTTCCTGCATAGCTTATTTAACAATTGTAGGAAGAGTACTTTTTACGAGAGGAGAATTCCGCGCGTGGATTTCATTATTGCTTTTATTCCAGCCGTTGGCTGGGGAGTTATGCCGATATTGGCACATATAACAAAAGCCAGTCCCCGAGAACAGCTGACAGGTACCGTTATTGGTGCTGTGCTGTTTGCCCTGTGCTTGTATATCATTCACCCTACCTCATTAGCACCGATTCATTTTGTGGTAAGTTTTATATCTGGTATTTTCTGGGCTGCTGGACAATTGCTTCAGTTTCAAGCTTTTCAAAAAGTAAGCGTATCGATCGCCATTCCTGTGATTTGTGGTCTGCAGTTGATAGGGACGACGCTATTTGCCGCACTTATTTTGGGTGAATGGATAACAGGGTACCAATATGGGATAGGCGTTGGTTCTCTTCTGTGTATATTGGCAGGGGTTCTGTTAACCAGCTATCAGGGCAAGTCTGCTGGGTTGTCCAAGCCTTTGCCGGTACCCATTATCATAATGTTGGTTTGCTCGGGGTTAGCGTTAAGTAGTTATGTCGTTATTAATCAGTTCTTTCATATATCGGGACTATCCGTCATTCTGCCGCAATCGCTCGGTATGCTATGCTCAGCCATGGTCATGAACCTGAAGGGCAAAAAGCGGCTACGATTCTCTCTGGTGGTTCGCAATTTACCTACAGGATTGGTTTGGAGCATCGCGAATCTAGCATTATTTATTTCCAACGGGCTGATCGGCATGGCGGCTAGTTTTCCAATCTCTCAAGCGAGCATTGCGATTGCTTGTGTTGGCAGCATTTTAATATTTAAGGAAAAGAAGAGTCCAAAGGAATGGATAGGCATACTTGCGGGAATTACAGTACTTATGATTGGAGTAGGAATGATTAGCTTGCTCAAGCCTTAAGGAATCGAGACCCTTTCCTTTGAGTAACGAAAAGAGCTTATCCATCTATGGGGTACGCTTTTTGGGGATTGACAGAGGTATGGCTGCATGAGAAAATGTACGCGCGTACATAAAATGATTTGGAGGTGGGTAATATCGTTTCGCGCAAGGAAGTAGCAGAACTTTCCGGCGTGTCTGAAGCGACGGTATCTCGGGTCTTGAATGCAGTAGGTCCTATCAAAGAGGATACGCGGAGAAGGGTTCTGGACGCAGCTAATCAGCTTGGATATGTACCCAGTGCGCTGGCTCGTAACTTTGCCCGAAGTAAGAGTGGCCATCTTGGTGTAGTTATGCCTTATGTCCCGAAGGCGCACCTGTTCTCAGCCTATTTTTTCTCTGAGATGCTGAGCGGTATCGGAAACAAGGCCAGAGACAGCGGGCTCGATCTGCTTCTATTGTTCCGAAAGCCGGGGGAACGGATTGATTACAGTAGTCTTTTCCGCCAGCAAAGAATCGATACCTGTATCATCCTTGGAGCCAGGGATGACCACGATGAGGAGGAAGCTCTAAAGAGACTTCAGGAAGAAGGACGTCCGTTCTGCGTCATGAATCACCATTTTGAAGGGCAATCGTTCTGTGAAGTGGATGCAGACCATGTAGAAGGCAGCCGGGCGGCTGTAAGTCACCTCATCGAGCAGGGATACAAACGGATTGCCTTTCTCAACGGCCCGGACATCTATTCCAACAGTACTGAGCGATTGAAGGGTTACCGTAACGCGCTTCAGGAGGCCGGTATTGAATATGACCACGATCTACTTCTGGAAGGCAATTACAGCCGTCGAAGCGGGCTCGAAGCCTCAGCTACAATCGCAGACAAATTGAATGATATTGATGCTGTATTTGCGGCGAACGACCGGATGGCCCTAGGGGTAATGCAGGGTCTCCGTGAGCGCGGACTGGCAGCAGACCGGTTTCCGGCGTTTGTAGGCTATGACGATTCGGATGCGGCTGAGATGGCTGTTCCGCCGCTAAGCAGTGTCCGCGTACCTTTTTATGAGATGGGGGAGCTTGCAGCCTCGAAGCTTATACCCGATTCTCTGAATCTTATTCCAGCCCTGGAACTAACCGGGCGCGACTCGATAAGAGAACTCCTGTCCACAGAGCTGATTATCAGGGCGTCATCCATTCGTCCATAACACCATTCGTCAAAAATTCGTTGAAACTCAGACCCATAAGGAGGATCACGACATGTCTAATCGTCTTCGTATCGGAATGGTTGGCTACAAATTTATGGGCAAGGCTCACAGCAACGCTTACCGTAGTCTACCTATGTTCTTCCCAGATGCCCCGCTGCAGCCAGAGATGTCCGTTATCTGTGGACGCAACGAGCAGGGGGTTCAGGCAGCTGCCCGCCAGTACGGCTGGACCGAAAGTGTTACGGATTGGCGTGATCTAGTGAAACGTAACGATATTGACCTCATTGACATTAACGCCCCGAGTAATGCCCATAAGGAAATTGTCGTTGAGGCAGCCCTCCATGGCAAGCATCTATTCTGTGAGAAGCCACTTGCGCTCTCGCTGGCGGATTCACGTGACATGCTGCAGGTAGCAGAGGAAGCAGGGATCAGACATATGGTAGGCTTCAACTACCGTTTTTCTCCGGCTGTCCAGCTGGCTAAGCAGCTAGTCGAGAGCGGACGCCTAGGCAAAATTTATCATTTCCGTGCCTTCTTCCTTCAAGACTGGATCATGGACCCGTCCTTCCCCCTGGTATGGCGGCTGCAAAAAGAAGTGGCCGGTTCTGGCTCTCATGGTGATCTTGGCGCCCATCTGATTGATCTCGCTCGCTTCTTGGTCGGCGAGTTCCATGAAGTGATCGGCATGAGCGAGACATTCATCAAACAGCGCCCGTTGGCTTTGGAGATGAGCGGGTTGAGCTCCAAAAGGAGCGCTGAAGCAAATGCTCCGATGGGAGAAGTGACAGTCGATGATGCCACGTTGTTCCTGGCACGCTTCGCCGGAGGAGCGTTGGGCAGCTTCGAAGCCACACGTTTTGCTGCCGGACATCGGAGCACAAATTCATTCGAGATCAACGGTAGCCTAGGCAGTGTACGGTTTGACTTTGAACGAATGAACGAACTGGAAGTGTATTTCACACAGGATGAGGAGGACGTTCAGGGCTTTCGCCGCGTACTCGCCACCGATCCGGCACACAAGTACTCCGAAGCCTGGTGGCCTGCAGGACATACGATTGGATTCGAACATACCTTCACCCATGAGATGCTTGAGATGTTGAGTGCCATCTCTGAAGGACGGCAACCGTCGCCGAATTTCCACGACGGTGTTGCTTGTCAGGCTGTGCTTGAAGCGGTAGAACGATCCATAGAGGAACGCCGCTGGGTATCCATTGAAGAAATGTAGTATAACAATACATTCCGAAAGGTGAGTGGATTACAGATGCGCAAGGCACTGATTGTATGGGGTGGATGGAACGGACATGAGCCGGAGCAGGTGGCGGCCATTTTTGAACGCATTTTGAAGGAAGAGCAGTTCGAGGTGGAAGTGTCTAATACCCTGGAAGCCTACCAGGATGCTGAGAAACTGCTTGACTTGGACCTGATCGTTCCAATGTGGACCATGGGACAGATTGAGCAGGAACTGGTCAATAATGTCTCAGCTGCGGTTCAAAGCGGCGTAGGTCTCACAGGCTGCCATGGCGGCATGTGTGATGCCTTCCGGAACAACGTGGACTGGCAGTTTATGACAGGCGGGCAATGGGTTGCGCATCCCGGCAATGACGGCGTAGAGTACATGGTGAACATGAAGCGCGGCTCCAGCCCACTTCTAGACCATATTGAGGATTTTCAGGTCAAAAGCGAGCAGTATTACCTCCACGTAGACCCGGCAGTTGAAGTGCTGGCAACCACACGCTTTCCGATCGTACCAGGCCCTCATTCAGCCAATGGGCCAGTGGATATGCCCGTTGTATGGACGAAACGCTGGGGGAACGGCCGCGTCTTCTACAATTCGCTGGGCCATCACGCAGATATCATAAATATGCCTCAGGTGACCGAGATGATGCGCAGCGGGTTTCTGTGGGCAGCAGCAGGCAAACAGGCGGTGGCCACCCGGGGCAGCTCTCTGGCAGAGGCTTATACAGGCATGACAGACAACCAACAGCGGTAATAAAAGAATGCCATTATCCATTTTTTCTGAAGAAGAAGGGAGTCTAGGCATGAACAAAATGAAAGTAGGCATTATCGGGTGTGGTAAAATTAGCGGAATTTACATGGAAAATTGCCATCGTTTCGACATTCTGGAGCTGTACGCTGTAGCGGATCTGGACCAAGGTCGGGCAGAGGAGCAGGCGGTAGCGTTCAACGTTCCGCATGTATATTCGGTAGATGAGATTTTGGCTGATCCGGAGATCGAACTCATCATTAATTTGACCATTCCGGGCGTTCACGCCGACGTATGTCTCAGAGCTCTTGAGGCAGGCAAGCATGTCTATGTGGAGAAGCCACTTGCCGTCACCCGTGAGCAGGGGCAGGCTGTCTTGGATCTTGCTCATCAAAAGGGACTGCTTGTCGGCTGCGCACCAGAGACCTTCTTCGGTTCCGGTATACAGACATCATTGAAGCTGATTGAAGACGGAGTCATTGGGAGTCCGGTAGCCGCTACGGCTTTCATGATGATCCGTGGACATGAACATTGGCATCCTGATCCTGAATTTTATTATGCAGTCGGCGGCGGTCCAATGTTTGATATGGGCCCTTATTATTTGACGGCTCTGGTGCAATTGCTGGGTCCGATTGCTGCCATTTCGGGCATGACAAGCAAGGCGATGGATCAGCGAACGATTACGAGCGAGAAAAAGAGAGGCCAGACCATTCCGGTCGATATACCGACCCATGTGGCCGGATTGCTGCGTTTCAAGCAGGGGGCTGTCGGTACGCTCATTACCAGCTTTGACATCTTTGGTGGAAGCACTCTGCCACCGATCGAGGTATACGGCACTCAGGGGACGCTACAGGTGCCTGACCCGAACAAGTTCGGAGGACCAGTTCGCTACAGGCTGCTAGGCGAGCAAGAATGGACAGAGGTACCGCTGCTGCCGGGCTACCAGGAGAATACACGGGGCATCGGCGTTGCCGATATGGCTTACGCTATCCGCAGCGGACGGCCTCACCGCGCTAGTGGTGAATTGGCTTATCATGTGCTGGAGGCGATGTGGGCGTTCCACGATTCCTCCGATCAGCAGACCTTCTATCCCATGCAGAGCACATGTCTGCGCCCGGCGGCTTTACCGGAAAACCTGCCCTTGTATACGTTAGATGCGTAAACTAATGTAATTTTTACATCCCGCTTTGGATGTTCATTACTACTGAAAAGAAGACTTCAGCTCCGTTTTGACCGCGGCTTTGGAGTCTTCTTAGTTCATTTTCAGGAAGGATCTTAATTTCGGGCATAAAATCATTCTTTACCGATCATTCTAAATATGTTATATTGTTGGCGTAGGAGGAATACACGGATAAGAAGCCAAGAGTTATGAGGAGTGGTGTGAGATCTTGCCGTGAACTCTTCTACGAATATTAGAACGATCATTCTAATTAGCAGATGGAGAAGGGATGGATTGAACATGGAATATCGTGTATTAGGAAATACAGGCCTTAAAATAAGCAGTTTTGCATTAGGTACAGGTACTTTTGGTTTTTGGGGCAACAATACGGAGAAAGAAGCTGCAGTCATGTTAGATGAGGCTTTGGCTGGAGGCATTAATCTGATCGATACAGCGGATGTCTATTCAAGTGGTCAATCCGAAGAAATTCTGGGTCACATCCTAAAAGGACGCAGACAGGAAGTTATTCTAGCCACGAAAGGCGGAATGCCCATGGGCAGTGGGCTTAATCAATCCGGTAACTCAAAATATTGGATTAAGCGTGCAGTAGAGGGAAGCTTGAGAAGGTTGCAAACGGACTATATCGATTTGTATCAACTACATCAGCCAGATCTCCATACTGACATTGAAGAGAGTCTTGATGCACTTACGGACCTGGTTCGTGAAGGGAAGATTCGCTATATTGGTACATCCAATTTTCAGGCATGGCAAGTGACCGAAGCACAATGGACTAGCGAACGCAAAAATACCGCACGCTTTGTATCCGAGCAAGCCCCGTATTCCATATTGAATCGAAGCATCGAATTCGATTTGCTTGCTGCAACCGTTAAATACGGAATGGGCGTAATGGTTTGGAGCCCACTTTCGGGTGGTCTACTAACGGGAAAATACCGCTCGGGAGAAGCTGTTGCCCCAGATTCAAGAGCAGCAAGTTCTCTAGGGAAGCTTTCAACTGTTGTAGATCCGAATCGAGAAGAAAATCGCATCAAGTTCGAAGCCGTTGCTAAGCTCCAAACCCTTGCAAATGAAGCAGGATTAACTTTGCCACATCTTGCCATGGCATTTACACAAGCTCATTCGTCAGTTACTTCTGCTATAGTGGGGGCAAGAACAATTGAGCAACTTCGTGAAACGTTAAAAGGCAGCGACATCCGATTAAGCACTGATATCCTGGATGCGATAGATGCTATCGTTCCGCCAGGAGTAACCCTGGATGCCCTGGAAAAAGGATGGACGCCTGATTGGTTACAAGCAGACAAACGAAGAATCCTGGGTTAAATATATAGATAGACCTCATACCTGTAATGTATTCACTTTTTTTAAATCTAGTTTGCCGATCCTTCACTACATTGTATAATGATTATTCGAGGTGATGACGATGGCAAGATCAAAAGAATTTGAAGTTAATGAAGTATTAGATAAAGCAATACACCTGTTTTGGGCACAAGGATATGAGAAAACTTCAATGCAAGATTTGGTTGAGTTTATGGGCATTCACCGAAGAAGTATCTATGATACCTTTGGGGATAAGCATGCCTTATTTATGAAGGCTCTCGAACGATATGAAACGAAGCAGACCAGCAAAATGAGGTTTCTGATTGAAAAACAAAAACCGATCAAAGAATTAATTCGGGAGTTGTTTGAGGCGACAGTAAGAAATGAAGGAGAACCTCTAGGGTGTTTTCTCGTGAATTCAGGCGTGGAACTCGGCGTGTTGGATCCTGAAGTTGCATCCTTAGTTGATGAGAGTTATTCGCGAACTGAGGAACTCTTGACTAACCTTGTTCTGAAGGGTCAACAATCGGGTGAGTTCAAGGCTGACTTGGATCCTGTAGTTATTTCTCATTATTTAATGAATGCGTGGTTAGGGCTACGTACGTTGGTTAAGACAACAACGGATCAGCAAAAATTAAAGAATATTATTGATGTGACACTGACCGCTTTAGATTAAAAGTGGAATTACAGCATGACAGGCAAAAGGAGTCACCTAAATGGAGGACTGTTTGTTTCCGTGATACAAGTTTTTTCTTGTCCCTTTAATGAAAGAAAGAACTTGTATCTTATGCCTCATACAAGTCAAGGAATACCGCTCCAAAATTAAAATTTTGGTCATAAAAAAATTATTTACTGTTCGTTCTAAAATTGATATGCTAATAGCAAGTTAAATCTAACTTTTTTCACCCTAATAAGAATGATCGTTCTAAAATTATCTTTAAAACTCATTTACACTAATCTGCATGTTATGAAGGAGAGAATATTATGAAGTATACAGTTATTACAGGAGCAAGTTCAGGGATTGGATATGAAACGGCATTGGCGTTTGCTGCACGTGGCAAAAACTTAATCTTGGTAGCTAGAAGATTGGATAAATTAGAAGAACTCAAATCAGCAATTCTGGATATGGATCCTACTATAAATGTTATTGTTCGTACAAGTGACCTGTCTGTTACAGACCAGGCCTACACACTATATAACAATTTAAAGGAATACCAAATTGAGACCTGGATTAACAATGCGGGGCTCGGTGAAGCTTCTTTTGTAGCAGAACAGAATTTAGATAAAGTTGAAACTATGCTACGTGTTAACATTGAAACCTTGACGATCCTTTCTACACTATATGTACGAGATTATGCTGATGTAGAAGGAACTCAGTTAATTAACGTCTCATCCGCACTCGGATATGCCATTGCTGTTGGGAGTGTTGCTTATTCTGCATCTAAATATTACGTTAGTGCCTTCACAGAAGGCCTTGCAAAAGAACTAGAAATGAAAGGTGCAAAACTAAAAGCAAAGGTTTTAGCACCATCTATAACGGAAACGGAATTCGTGAAGAAATCATTAGATACTGAAGAATTTGATTACAAAGCAAACATGCCTAAGTACCACACTGCCAAACAAATGGCGGGCTTCATGGTGGATCTTTATGATAACAACGAAGTGGTAGGTATTGTAGACCAGAACTATGATTTCAACCTGAGAGGCCAAATCTATCCAATCATTTCAGAATTTTAAATTCAATTCATATATCCTTGAATACATTAAAAGAGGAGAGTATCCGAGTGAAAAAGTTGTGGAGTAAAACAAACATTGGAACAATGGAATTACCTCATCGTTTAGCCATGGCACCAATGACACGTAGTAGATCGCAAGAAGATGGTACACCGGGAGAGCTAACTTCCCTTTATTATGCTCAGCGTGCATCAATGGGACTCATTATTACAGAGGGTACACAACCTTCTGATGATGGCCAAGGGTACTTATGGACACCTGGGATTTATACGGATAAACATATTGAGGGATGGAAAAAGGTGACCGATGCAGTGCACGAAGCAGGTGGATATATGTATATCCAGTTAATGCATGCTGGTCGCATGTCGCACCTTGATAATACACCACATCATCGCCAACCTGTTGCGCCATCTGCAATCGCGCCCGGTGTAGAAATGTTTACTGCTAAAGGTATGCAGGACATCCCCGTTCCTCGTGAGTTAAGTAAAAAGGACATACAAACTACCATTGCGGATTTCCGCAAAGCAGCAGCAGCGGCTATCAAAGCAGGCGCGGATGGCGTTGAAATTCATGGAGCCAATGGTTATCTGATTAATCAATTTATCGGAGAAAACTCGAATATACGGACAGACGAATATGGGGGATCTATAGAAAATCGTGCTCGCTTCGCGATTGAAGTAACGAAAGCCATCGTCGAAGAAATTGGAGCTGATAGAACAGGCTTCCGTATTTCGCCAGGGACACCTCTTGGTGGGATTCAGGATGGTGAACAAGGCCCTGAACTTTATCGCTACCTTGTAACGGAATTAGCTCAATTGGATTTAGCTTACCTTCATGTTATGCATCTTGGAAATGAAAAGCTGCTCCAAGACATTCGCTCAATCTGGACGAATCCATTGTTAGTCAATCGTGCTGGACGGGCTCTGGAAGATCTTAGCTTGGATATAGAAAGTGGCCTTGCTGATTTGGTGCCTGTTGGTGTATGGTCATTAGCCAATCCAGATTTAGTGGAACGACTTCAAAAAGGTGCGCAACTAAATGAAGCAGATCCGTCAACATTCTTTGGTTTGGGGAGTAAAGGTTACACGGATTATCCTACGATGGAAGAATTTGAATCGCAAAAGGGTCTACAATAACATAAAGGCTGAAACATGGCGTACAACTGAAAATTGTGCGCCACGTTTTTAGTCTAAGATGTTTGATGTTTTCAAAAAAACGCATTTAGTAAATAATGGTATAGCGAGCGGGTCAACCTAAAAACTCGATTGCGTTCATGGTTATGCTATCTCCAAATTAGCAAAGGAAGAGGATGAATATGAGAGCAGCACAAGTACAGAGATATTCAAAAATAATCCATGTGGAATTAAATGATGTAAACATACCACAGATCAATAGCCGTGAGGTACTTGTCAAAGTAAAAGCTGCAGGTGTAAATCCACTGGACATTCTTAATCTGAATGGCAGTGTTCGGATGATTGCCGACTATAAGTTGCCATTAACTTTAGGGAATGAACTATCTGGGGTTATTGAAGCTGTTGGTGATGATGTTTTGAATTTTAAGGTTGGTGACCCTGTTTATACGAGGTTGCCGCTTAATAAAATCGGTGCTTTTGCTGAGTATGCGGCCGTAAATGAAGATGCTTTATCCATCATGTCTGAAAATCTATCTTTTATTGAAGCTGCTGCTGTACCCCTTACTGCCTTGACTGCTTATCAAGCATTGCACGATGTACTCCATGTCCAGCCGAATAAAAAGCTATTCATTCCTGGAGGAACCGGAGGATTTGGCGCTATGGCAATCCCCATTGCCAAATCACTGGGATTATTTGTTATTACAAGTGGAAGTGAAAGAGGCAGATCACGTATACTGTCGATCGGGGCTGATCAATTCATAAATTATAAGGCAGAGAATTATGCTAACATACTGTCCGATATCGATTATGTGATCGACACCTTGGGTACCAAAGAGATCAAAGCTGAACTGGGTATTTTAAAACCACAAGGGAAATTGGTATCATTGAAAGCCGGACCTAATTATCGCTTTGCGGTTGACAATCATTTTCCGATGTGGAAAAAAGCATTGTTTGGTCTAGTGGGTGCTCGCTTAGATTCTTTAGCACGTAAGAATCAAAATGAATATCGCTTTTTATTTGTGCAAGCCAATGGAAGTCAATTACAAGAAATCACTAAACTTGTTGAAAAAGAAAATATCAAGCCCTCTATAGATTCAACTTATACGTTTGATGACATTAACAAAGCGTTGATTAAAGTGTCAACGGGCCACTCCCAAGGCAAAGTGATTGTGACCTTCTAAGTAATATTACATTTTTCATGATACTAGAATGTTTATTCTACTATTTGTTTCTAAAACGTGCATTCTAGCGAGTTAAAAAACGGTATTCGCGGGTGAAGCAACCCGGGATTTGATTATTTAAAGAATTGGTTCTCATTAATGCAATCCCCCTGACTAAAGTTTCTGGCAGGGGGGATTGCATTAATGTAAGTTCTAGTTCACATACTTCTCTATCGTGCTTCGGACTGCTCCGGGACCTGCCAGCATTTCATAAAACATGGCTTCAATCTTTTCGCCCAGACCAATTTTATATAATCGGACACCGAACAGTTTGTCATCCTCGAGGAGGCAGCGAACCTCGGAGGTCTGATCGCCCAGCTTCGTATTCTGCAAATATCCCTGCAACGTATCCAGTAACGGGTCCGGACTGAGTGTGAAGGGTTCTCCTTGATCATCCACTCCCAGCAAATAGCGACACCAGATCGCAATGGTCAAGGGGATAGCAGTCAAGTTCGTAGGATCAAGCCCTGCTGTGCTAGCATAAGACTTTATGGTTTCCCCAAAACGGATGCTCATCTTTTGAGACGTATCTGTTGCAATCCGCTGTGGCGTATCCGGAATATAGGGATTGGCGAAGCGTTCCTGCAATACTTCGTCAATAAATGGTTTCGGTTCGATAATTCCGGGATCAATTACAACAGGTAAGCCTTCCTTGTAGCCGATGGTTTCCACCAGACGACGCAATGCCTGATCCTTCATTTCATCTGCAATGAGCTCATACCCAAGCAGACACCCAGCGAGGGCCAGCGCTGTATGCAGCGGATTAAGACAGGTAGTGACTTTCATCTTCTCCACTTTGTCCACCGTATCCCGATTCGTGAAGATGATGCCAGCTTCCTCCAGTGCAGGTCTCCCGTTCGTAAACTTGTCTTCAATGACCAAATACTCGCTAACCTCAGCATTGACAAAGGGAGCCGTATACGTATGCCTGGAGGTAACGATCATCTCCATGTCAGCTAACCCCAGCTTCCGAAGAGCAGACTGTACTTGCAAGGAAGGGCGGGGGGTGATTTTGTCAATCATGGTTAGGGGGAAGGTTATTTTCTCCTCGTTTTGCAGATAGTCTGCAAATCCTTCCTCTACCAGGCCTCTGCGAGCCCACTCCTTGGCGATGGCAATCATACTATTCTTTAACAAATCGCCGTTATGGGAGCAATTATCCATGCTCACAAAGCTCATTGGATGCCGCCCCCTCAGATAACGCCGATAGGCAAGCGAAGTAGCCATGCTCATCACATGCATCGGCTGTTCAGGACCATTCGTCAAATCCCTCTGCACAACAGTCAGATACTTGCCGTCGGGCCCGGTCAGGGCGTATCCTTTTTCCGTGACAGTAAAGCTGGCCATCTGCAGGGACGGATTCTCAAATATTTCAATCAGACGGAGGTAGTCGTCTGGACGATTTTGCTCTGCTGCGAGTCCCTCAACAATGCTTGCGACCACGCTCTTGTGAAATCTTCCGTCTGCACTCATCAACACCAGTAAGGTTAGATTGTCGTAAGGCTTATAGGCTTTGTCGATCATTTCAAAATCAAAGGCTTCGGCCGCAATAATACCTGTATCCGCTTTCAAGTTATTCAGCAGTTGTTGCTGCGCATTGGCTATCAACCCACGAAAAATATTGCCTGCGCCGAAATGCACCCATTGCGGTCTAACTCGGGTGTTATTGGCTACAAGCTCCAGATCATATTTCGGCAGTTCAATGCCTGCTGCTCGCCAGGCTGCTTTGTCTGAAAGGCCTTTCCGGTCAAGTTGGAGCATTTATTTCACTCCTTTGCCTTGAGAGAGACTATCCCAGACACCAAGTAAGTACATAACCCCCAGTGCACGGTCATACAAACCGTAGCCAGGTCGACAATTCTTTTCTTCCCCCCATAGATGTCTGCCGTGATCCGGGCGTACATATCCCTGATAGCCGTTCTCGTGATAAGCTCTAACTACTTCCGGTACATCGACGCTTCCGTCCTTCCCGCGGTGTGACACTTCAATAAAGTCGCCATTCTCAAACACCTTGACATTACGAATATGCGCAAAATGAATACGATCATGAAACTCTCGAATCATGGTTGGCAAATCATTCTCAGGATTGCTCCCCAGTGACCCGGTGCAGAAGGTCAGACCATTATATGGGCTGTTCACTGCATCTAGGATGCGCTGGATGGTCTCACGACTACGGACAATTCTCGGCAATCCGAAGATGGGCCATGCCGGATCATCAGGATGAATGGCCATCTTGATGTCAACCTCTTCGCAGACCGGGATGATGCGCTCAAGAAAATACTTCAGGTTGTCAAACAACTTGTCTTCTGTGACATCCGCATAAGCAGCAAAAAGTTCATCCAGTCTCGCCAACCGTTCCGGTTCCCAGCCAGGCATGGTGAATTTCCCAGCTCCCTTGAGAATCCGATTTACCATTTGGCGGGGATCATCGGTAATGGCAGCCTTTTCATAAAAGAGGGCATTGGACCCGTCAGGCAGTTCCTTGTACAGCTCTGTTCTGGTCCAGTCAAAGACAGGCATAAAGTTATAGCAAATCACCTTAACTCCCACTTTGGCTAATTTTCGAATGGTGTCGATATAAATGTCAATATATTGTTCGCGGGATGGTAGGCCGATTTTGATATCATCGTGGACATTTACACTTTCTACGACCGCCGTACTAAAGCCCTTGCTCGAAATCTGATCAGCTACCTCCTGAATTCGCTCCATTTCCCATACTTCACCGGCTACCTTATCATGTAAAGACCATACAATGCCCATAACTCCCGGAATTTGCCGGATATGATCCAGTGTAATATTGTCGTTGCCTTCCCCATACCATCTCCAGGTCATATTCATAACGATACCTCCCTGATTATATTTCATCTGTCTTGTATACAAGATTGAGTTGATCATAAATTATAGGGTTTGTTCTTGTCAATGATAATCTCAGAGGAGTCCGTCACCTCAAAATGCTTTATAATAAGTCTACTAGATTTATAAAGTGAAGGTAGGAATGATATGTTTACAAAAGAAGAAATCATGCAACTGTTGAAAAAAGATATTTTGTCACTGACCTTAAAGCCGGGTACTCTTCTCAGCGAGACGATTTTGTCAGAACGCTTTCAGCTGTCCAGAACTCCGCTACGCGATGTATTGAAGTGGCTTGCGCTTGAGTCCTACATTGATATTTATCCCAAAAAGGGGAACATTGTGTCCTATATTGATCTGGAGTCCGTTGAACAAATCATTTACTTAAGAAGCGCATTGGAAAAGGAGATTATGAAGGAGCTTTCTTCGCAAATTGCATTAAGCGATGTACAGAAGCTGAGCGATATTCTGGACAGACAGAGAGCTGTGATTGAAGAAGATCATGCTACGGATCAATTTCTCAGTTTGGATGATCAGTTCCACCAAACCATGTTCCAATTGGTGGGGCGAGGGTTTCTTTGGCAGCTCATTCAGCAGTCGAATGTTCACTATATCAGATATCGCAAGCTGCATATGCTGGAAACAGGGAAGCTGATAGGCATCTGGCATGAGCACCAAGCTATGCTTGAATCCATGCTGAATAAGGAAACAACTAAAATGGATGATCTGGTTCATCATCATCTCAGAGAGGATATCCATTCGCTCGATTTTCTTCGGAAGTTCGCTGATTATATCAAGAAATAAGGCAGCTAGCTCAAATTAACATCTATGAATATTAAAGAAGTGAGGAATTCATGGGGCTGTTCCACAAGTTGGATATGTCGGTGAAAGAGAGGGTAAGAAATGCGAGACTGCAGCAAAATTTATGGGCGGAAACGTGCTGGCTGTGTCATTCCGTTTTTGCTCGTGAGTATTGTTATATACCCTCAGGCGGGGTCAAACTGGAGGAATCATCATAGGAGTTTTCGTCCTTGTATACATGATAGGTGAAATCCTCCTTGAATACACTCTATGTATCATGAGCTATCCCGATCTTTTGACAGACTCGCAATTTAAATTCATAAAAAATCAATTGTACATGGAGATGTATAATGTTCCGGCTGTTTACCCAAATTCAATTTAATTTATTTGAGCGAGGGAGCATTATAAATAGTTTGGGGAGTAAAAGTTCTTAAGGCTTGATTCGTATAGAATGAAAGAGTAGTCGGGTATATTGTTTTACGCAACCGCTCACCGGGGAACTTCCTCAACTGCTGCATCAAAAGAAAAATTATTTACAATTTAAAAAATACTGAAATATTTCCATGATGTAAGTGAAAAATGCCGACCGATTCTAGATTATAAGGGGGGAACGATATGTGCAGATATGCAATGTACGGCCCATATAAAGATATATTTGCATGCTTTACCTGCAGGAAGGTATATAAGCAGACATCAAGGTTTGAAATGCCGAAGGATGAATATGAACGGATTGTCCATGTCTGTCCGCAATGCCAGGCATCCATGCATGACATGGGTCATGATTTTCAGGCCCCCAAGCAAACGGATATCAAGCAGTGGAAAAAGGTAGAGCTACTATATCAACAAGGATACGCTTACCACTCCTGCGGCTGCGGCGGCCCCGGGTACAGACCCTCTCGGCTGTCGAAGGTACCTGAATTTCTGGAGAACCAGCGAACGTTCGAGAATAAGGGAGAGGCGCTGCTGTACCGGCTTTTGCAAAGCTAGTTGACTCGGGCTAATTATTAACATGTGAGATGAAGTGTATTATAGAAACTTATATGTTTTCCCATTTTCCAAGTGCAAAGAAGAGCAGCCCGGAAAAAATATAAGAGGTTCACTATACGTGCTTCGTTCGCTGAACTAACGGGCAGGTTAGCTCAATAAGAACCGGACGCCACTTCAGGATTTCTTTAGGCTGCATAGAACCGATATGGAACTATGCAGTAACTGAGTTCAGCCCGAGCCACGGTTTTTGATTTGACTAATGATAGTGGAAAATCAAAAAAGAACCTGGATAGTTTTATCAGGTTCTTTTATATTGCATATAAAACAGACACGATGATATAATCAGATTGCGACTTCTTAATTTAAGTAGGCATAAATATAACATCTTACACTTTAACTTTACCATGCCGCTAAACTCTTGTCAAATGTTTTTTTCTCAATTTAATAGTTAGGAGAGATATTGAATGAGTTCTTTGGTTCTCGGTTTTCAGGAAATGGAAAAAACGCAGTTTTTGCTCGTTGGCGGAAAAGGGTTGAATTTAGGGGAATTATCAAAAATTGAAGGAATACATGTACCAGAAGGATTTTGTGTTACAACAGTGGGGTATCAAAAAGCCATCGAACAAAAAGAAACGTATTATGCATTGTTGGATCGACTAACAAGGCTAAAAGCAGAAGATCGTGCTCAAATTGGTGAAATCAGCAGGCAGATTCGACAAATCATTATGGAAGTAGAAGTTCCTGCCGATGTTGTGGAAGCAGTTACTCACTATCTCTCCCGGTTTGGAGAAGAACATGCTTACGCAGTGCGTTCCAGTGCGACTGCTGAAGATTTGCCACATGCCTCTTTTGCTGGTCAACAAGACACCTATTTAAATATCATCGGCAAAGAAGCAATCTTGCAGCATATCAGCAAATGTTGGGCTTCCCTATTTACGGATCGCGCGGTTATCTATCGTATGCAAAATGGATTTGACCACAGTCAAGTTTATTTATCCGTTATTGTTCAAAGGATGGTTTTCCCGCAGGCTTCAGGAATTTTATTTACCGCTGATCCGATTACATCCAACCGGAAGCTGCTATCAATCGATGCTAGTTTTGGACTTGGAGAAGCATTGGTCTCTGGCTTGGTCTCTGCCGATTGTTATAAAGTACAGGAAGAGGCAATCGTCGATAAGAGGATAGCAACCAAAAAATTGGCCATTTATGGACGAAAAGAAGGCGGAACAGAGACAAAGCAGATCGAGCCTGATCAGCAAAAGACTCAAACCCTTACTGAACAACAAATTTTGCAACTGGCACGTATCGGAAGACATATCGAGGCTCATTTGGGTTGCCCACAAGATATCGAATGGTGTTTGGCCCATGATACTTTTTATATAGTCCAGAGTCGTCCAATCACGACTTTATACCCGATCCCTGAAGCGAATGATCAAGAAAATCACGTTTATGTATCTGTCGGTCATCAACAAATGATGACTGACCCGATAAAACCATTGGGATTGTCTTTTTACCTGTTAATAACTCCTGCACCCATGCGTATAGCCGGTGGAAGGTTGTTTGTTGATGTTACACAAATGCTGGCTTCACCTGTCAGCAGAGAAACTTTCATAAATACCCTGGGACAATCTGATCCGCTCATAAAAGACGCATTTATGACCCTAATAGAGCGAGATTTTATAAAATCGTTACCAGATGATAGAACAGAACGGAGTCCCGGTAATAGCAGTAAAGGTAGGTCGTCTGCAGGTTTTCAAGCACAAATCGAAAACGATCCGGCAATCGTTTCTGATTTGATTAAGAACAGTCAAACATCGATAGAAAAATTAAAACAAAACATCCAAACGAAATCAGGAGCAGATTTATTTGATTTTATTCTGGAAGATCTCCAAGAATTAAAGAAGATCTTATTTGACCCACAAAGTTCAAAGGTTTTTATGACTGCTATGAATGCTTCGTCATGGATCAATGAAAAAATGTACGAGTGGTTAGGTGAAAAAAACGCAGCAGATACGCTTTCTCAATCTGTACCAAACAACATTACTTCGGAAATGGGTCTGGCGCTATTGGATGTCGCAGATGCGATTCGTCCTTATCCGGAGGTAATTGATTATTTACAACATGTAAAAGATGATAATTTTTTGGATGAACTGGTTAAGTTGGATGGTGGACAGGAAACTCAAGACGCTATCTATGCTTATCTCAACAAATACGGAATGCGATGTGCCGGTGAAATCGATATTTCGAGAACTCGTTGGAGTGAAAAACCAATTATACTTGTCCCCATGATTCTCAGTAATATCAAAAACTTTGAGCCTAATGCTGGCAATTGGAAATTTGAGCAGGGGCGACAGGAGGCTTTGAAAAAAGAACAAGAGTTATTAGATCGATTGAAGCAATTACCGGATGGTGAACAAAAAGCCAAAGAAACAAAACGAATGATCGACCTGATCCGGAATTTCATCGGTTATCGTGAATATCCCAAATACGGCATGGTTAATCGCTACTTCGTTTATAAGCAGGCTTTACTAAAAGAAGCCGAACAACTCGTACAAGCTGGTGTTATTCACGAGAAAGAAGATATATACGATCTCACTTTTGAAGAACTTCACGAAGTCGTACGCACAAATAAACTGGATTATCAGATCATCCGTAAACGAAAAGACGACTATAAATTATATGAAAAACTAACTCCCCCGCGTGTAATCACGTCTGATGGTGAAATCATTGCGGGTGAGTACAATCGAGAAAATCTCCCAGCCGAAGCGCTTGTAGGTCTGCCTGTTTCTACCGGAGTTATAGAGGGACGAGCACGTGTCATCTTAAACATGGAAGATGCTGATCTGGAAGATGGAGATATATTAGTCACCGCCTTTACTGACCCCAGCTGGACACCATTGTTTGTATCCATAAAAGGCCTAGTCACCGAAGTTGGTGGACTGATGACTCATGGAGCCGTTATCGCACGTGAATATGGCTTACCCGCAGTTGTCGGAGTGGAGAATGCTACCAAACTGATAAAAGATGGGCAACGAATTCGTGTGCATGGAACAGAAGGGTATATCGAAATATTGTAATGGCTGAATGCGCTAAGTAATAGCCTCTGTCATAATGGACAGTATTAAATGCATCCTGTCATGGATAAAAGGGCGGTTACCCTGTTCGTCCTTTTATCCATGACACAAAATGATTTATACATAGCTGACCCGATAATCTAAATCTCTTTTCCTTTACGGCAATAGGTACAAGTCCTTTTCCTCGACAGTATCAGGTGTTAAATACCCAAGTGTGCCCTCAGAGTCGAACCCGCATATTCGCTTCAGAACAAGCCTTTTTCAACCAACTAATGATAATCTTACGGTCAGGGAACCCACAATTATAGTCAGTTCTATGATGTCCTTTATCGTTGGGGTAAAGTGACAGACTTGACTTGAGCAGAGGTATTTCCGTAAATATCCTTGGCCAGCACGAGAATATGCAGCGTATCAGCTTGGGAGGCACCATCCTGTTTGTATTTAGTAGTTGGAAGCGTTGCTGACCAATTGGCTTTATCTTCTGTAATAACGACACGAATGCCATTGACATAAACTTTAAGCTGCGCGATATCACTTTGATCTGTGACTGAACCTTCCAAAGCGAGAACATCATCCGTGATCGAAGCATTCAACTTAAGTACAGGGGTTCCTGTTTCCTTGCGTTTAAAGGGTGGGAGAGTGGTTTGCGGGTTATAGGAAAAGGTTTCATCCTCAAGCGCTGGCGTACGTGCTGCAATAGGACGGTTTTTGGTCGCCTGCTCATAGGAATAAGCGTAACGAAGCAGGTCATTATCGCTGTATGCGGCACCTGCCATCGTCAGATTAACGGGCATACCGGTATCCTTCATAGCGCCCATACTCACAGACACACTTGGGATCCCGTACTCGCGTAGAATGAAATTCGTATTGGAGAAATAGTTGCCATTCTCCCAAGCCTCCTCGTAGGACGTTTCATTCACATCGGAGTCAGCTTTGCCGATATTCGAATTTGCCGGGAATGCAATAAAATCAAGGTTGTTTTGCTTCATCCAATCTTCAAAATCAATCTTTCGTACATTTTCAAGCCCCCTCAGACCTTCCTGAAACTGAGGAATTTGTTCGTATGGGGTGACGCCTTTCTTTATGGTTTCAATGAATACGTCATAGTGGCCAAGGTCTCTGCCACGTTTGGCATCTACCGAACCGGGCGGATTCGGGAAGACGGTTGCAGGGTCGATATTTGCCCATGACGGGAAATTTGGATCGCCCACACTTTTAAGGAATTCCTCAGCTGCATAAGGATTAAGCAACCCGAATTCCTTTTCAGCCCACTTTGCCGGCATCAAACCACGATCTTCAGGTGTTTTCGCTGTTGGCCGGTCCTTCTCGCTATTCGCCTGCAAGGGGAAGTCAACTTCCACAACCTCAGCTCCAAGAGCAGTTAAATCCTTAACAGCTTTTTCCCATAATGCCTGTATCGAAGGTCTGAATTTGATCGGAGTTGTGGTTTCATGGTCCTTACCAATATAAATTTTCGGAACGCCAATGCGTTTGCCTTTCAAAGCTTGAATGTCTCGCAGCTCTAAATAGGATTTGGGACGGACACTATTGACAGAAGGGAGCCGAACGGCTTTCTGCTCTCGCCAGAAATCGCCCTTGGTGATCTTATCTTCTACAACGATCACGTCAAGCAAGCGGAGCATGTCCTCGACAGTCCTCGTATGTGGGACAACGACATCACGTATAGGGAAGAGCGGCCAATTCCCCCGAATGGAGATTAGGCCCCGCGATGGGGTGTAGGCAATTAAACCATTGTTAGATGCCGGTGATCTTCCAGAGGATACCGTTTCTTCCCCCATACCGAAGGCAGCGAGGTTGGCGGCTGTTGATACGCCAGATCCGTTAGAGGAGCCAGAGTACCAGGCTGCAGCCAAATAATCTGGGTTGTACGGACTTTCAGCACGGCCATAAACGCCTCTTTGCATTCCCCCTGCTGCCATTGGCGGCATATTGGTTTTACCAATGAGCACCCCACCGGATTTGCGTATCTTTTCTACTGTAAAGGCATCGTCCTTTGCCATCAGGTTTTTGAAAGCCGGAGATCCAGAAGCGACAGTGAGTCCCTTAACCTTGTAGCTGTCTTTAACCGTGTAGGGGATGCCTTGCAGAGGACCAGTCTTAATACCTTGTGCCCTTAGTTGATCAGCTTGAGCAGCTTCTTTTAGTACGTCGGGGTTCAGAATAGGGATGGAATTCAGTCGAATGCCACTAGAATCATAGGCATATACCCGGTTAAGGTACAGAGCAGTGAGCTCGACACTTGACAGTGCCCCTGACTTCATCGCTTCCTGCATTTGAGCAATCGTAGCCTCTTGCAATTGAAATGTAACTAGGGAAGAGGCGGGTTCACTAGTTTTACTAGAGGATGAGGGTGAAGGAGTGGCGGATGCAAGCGGGCATCCCGTGAAAGTTAAAATGATACCAACTGTGATCCATTTGCAATAGTTACCGATTACATTCCTTGTATTCGCTTTTAGCGTTCGTGCGCACATAGCATTTTCACTCCTTAAATTAGGTAGGATCAGGAATTTAAAAAGAGGGGGATGAGAAAGGCTCTTTTACAGTATAAATGTTTCTAATTATATTACTTATTTTCATATAAAATGTCAATTTTTGTAATGCGAAACACAAGGAAATTCGCTACTTTTAATGTGAAATCTAGTAATTCATGATTCAGATTGTTGCATCATCGCTGAAGACAAAAATCAATCTCCTCCGAAAAAGAATTTTATATTTCGTTTAATCCCAGAGGAAGAGATGTTGAAAATTACAGACATTGGATTTCATGTGGACCAACGTACAGGCTTTCGATCCTGCGGGTCACCTCAACAAAGAAGGCCTGACGAAGAACGAAGTCTATCACATTGCCAGCAACATCAAGTTTATTGAACAGAGAACCATGTTGGGTGAAAAGGAGAAGTGAAGTGAGGAATTCAGAAGGAAAGATATAAGGCCGAGATCGATGGGGAGTCTATCGTATTTATTATTGGCATGCGAGTAAATCGTCTGTGGGCGATAAATAAGTGGTTACCTGTTTCCAAAGCAATGGGGCCGATTAGAGAACTATACATGAACAAAAATCTGGGGTTTCTCGGGATTGGCTGGCGAGGTGAACCAGTACAACAGCAGCACGTTGATGTCCGCCCACCATCATCTGAAGTAGGAGCAGTTCATGCATATGTTATCAAGGACAAAAAGGAAGTCTATCAAGCGCTGAAGAGGTTTTGGCCAAAAGCACACCGTGCAATAAAAGACATGCGCCCTATCTGCGGAGAAGTAAGCCCCGTAAATATTTTCTAGACAAAACAGCGGTTCTCCGATATTGGAGAACCGCTGTTTAAAAATTGTAGCCGGCTGCGGATCGACCGTCGGATTATACAAAAATGAGGGCTATGATATTAATACAATGCTAAGTATCAACATAAATAAAGGAATTCCACTGTCGGATAACGCTACCGAATTTGCCATGTCAGCTACCGTTGGGATTAGCGACAATTGTAATTTCATTTTGCAAGATAGCTCTTCTTAAGGCAGTTTCTTATCCGGTCTATAAATAAAACAGGGCGAACGAGTCTGGAACTGTAATCTTGAAAATAAATCGAGTCTTCCTTGTGTTGTCGCTTGCCAGCTCTTTAACCGCCTCCTTCTGCACCTTATGCTCCATCGTTTCTAACGCGTCACTTTCCACAAGCAGACATGGAATCGAGCCAGCGGTCATGAGGTAGCTTTCGCCGCATGACGTACAGTCGAATGAGAACTCCCTCTTCACAAGCGTTTGCTTGCACTGCGGACACGCCCAGTTAACGTCTGTTAATGGTCAAGCATTACTCACCGCTGCTCCTCCTTCAACCATGGCTAGGCTCTCCTTCGGTGCCGGAGGCATCTTCACCAAATGGACAATTTTGAATACTCTTCTACCTGCGACCATATCGGTATGATTTTGCGTGCCGGGTGCCTCCAGCCATTCCCATACTCGATCTTCCCCTTCTAAGGAGCCTTCAAGCGCATGCAGGCGGGTATCCAGAGCATCGTCTCCCGATTGTAATACATTGCCTGTAATATCCCGGATCAACGAGGTGTGAAAGCCTAGTCTTTGCCACTGCTCTTCATAGCGCGGCACGTCGGAAGCGCTCATAATATCCGCATACAAAAATGTCCCACCTGGCTTTAATACACGGTAGGTCTCCGTAAAGAACAGCTCAATATGAGGGTACAAATGCGAGGACTCGATGTTCAGCACAATGTCGCAGCTTTCCGTTTTAACAGGCAGCTGCTCCGCGTCGCCAATACAATAGTAAGCCTGCTCATATCGGTTATTCCTTTGGCAAAATTGAATATTGGACGGTGTCAGATCAATGCCGACCACGCTGCCGGTCCCATAGTTTTTGCATAGCTCGCTCACGTTGCCTCCCCGTCCACAACCGATTTCCAGGATATCCTTGCCTGAAACATCCAGGCCGCCAATAATTTCGCGAAGCAGCTGGATACTGCTGTGGTTAATACCTTGAGGGCCGCCCGGTAGTTCGTTATCGGATGCATAACCCCAGTTAATAAAGGTGGAAAATCTGGACAGTCTTTTCTCCTCAAGCGACCGGTTAATAGAGTCAAACATGCCGATGATCGCTTCCTTTTGCGCCGCGCCTTCGGCAAGCTTCTCCGCTACAGGACGGTCAATTAACATACTTGCGAGGCCCTCTTCCCAGGCGTATTCGAGGCCGCAGGTCTCGCAGATCAAACAGTTGTCCGCCTCATAAAGATCACTCTTGCATTCAGTGCATACCAGGGTAATACCGGACAAAGGCCAAGTCGTTTTCATATCTACATCTCCTCATCGTTTTAGCCGCTTGCGCTGCTATAATTATTTATCGCCTTTCTCCAAATCAAACGGACATTTACCAGAAGAAGGATCGGGACGAGCACCGCCCCATAGCATAAGCCCTTCATCCAGCCTATTCATAAAGAAAAGTGGACCAAAATTCGTAATAATTTTCTGCATTCATAATCTTTACTCCCCATTTGTTGCTTTTTCTGATGCGCGATATTTTATCCTTACTTACCTGGCGCTAGGATGAACACTTTACCACGATCAATCCCCCCTTTAAAATTTAGAATTAATTTCAAGAATATGAATTAAATATACAACTTTTATGCATATGTTTCCAGTTATTTTACAATAGTGATGAATAATCTCTGCCAACGTGTCGAGGGACAAGAACATTGCACCGTTTAAAGTCACTATTATATCGGCTTTTCGTATTATTAGGACAGCCAGAAAGAAATTTTCTGGTTTGCCTATTTTAATGGGTGTTTTACGATGGTGGTATCCCGGAGAACGAGGGCGGCTTAGGGACAAAGAACCTGTACAAAATCCATCCAACGACCATGTTTGAGCTGGTTGAGGGCTATGACCTCGTATCACAAGCTAAGCTATGGGTTTGGAAACCAGGTGGGAATGCCGGTAAATCGAATTAGGGAGGTTTTTATGCAACCCGTTGTTGGAATTGATGTGGCGAAAGGATGTAGTGTTATTCAGGCCTTCAAAAAGCGTAACGAACCATATGGAAGGATGGAGACCCTCCAGCATGGTGAAGAAGGTTTCGAGCGGCTAGGGGAAGTGCCTAGCAAACTGAAAGAGGCAAGTGGTGTGGAGCCTGTCGTTGTCTTCGAGGCAACCGAACATTACCATCGAGGTTTGGCAGGATATCTGAAACGTAGCGGATGGATTCACTACATCATCAATCCTTTGCAAGCGAAACGATCCAAAGGCACACAACTTCGAAAAAATGAAAACCGATGCAGCAGATGCTTGGCATATTGCCGAGATGTATTACCGTGGGGATGTTAAAGCGCATCGCGAGTGGGAAGAGTCCTACAGTGAGCTTCAGCACTTGACCAGGCAGCATGAGTTTGTGACCGCTATGTACGTGCAGGCGAAGCTAAACAGCTAGAATTATTGAAAAATAAAAAAAGTCCACTTCTAAGTCATGAACTGTGACCCGTAAGATGGACACTTTGAAAAAAGTACCCTCTTACGGGTCTTTTGCGTTTTAATCAGATTATAAAAGTTTGTGGGGATGTAGATTATGAAGAAAATCGGACGGGTTTTTACGGAGAAAGAGATCAAGGTACTGGAGTCGAATCCATCCGTTCTTCGCGTATCAGAGAATATCACGTATTCCCCTGCCTTTAAGATTGCGGCTGTACAGGCCAATCAAGCGGGGCATACACCCATGGAAATCTTCGTACAGGAGACGCCAAAAAGATGTCTGGAGCGTTGGTGGAAAACATATGCTTCTTCAGGTGAAGCTGGGCTGCTGGAAGAGCGTAGGGGAAGGGAAGCTCAGAAAGACCGGTTAGTCGTGAGCTATCGGCTGAGGAAAAGCTCCGTCTTGCCGAGGCTCGTATCAAGCTTTTGGAAGCCGAGAATGAACTCTTAAAAAAAGCTAGAAGCGCTCGAAAGGCACAAAGACACAATGAATTACTAGCGTCTTCCGAGCGCTTTCAGCTCATCAATCAGGTTGTTCGTAAACATGGACTGAAACGCGTGATTTGCTATCTTTGTAAGCTTGCTGAGGTAAGTACAAGCGGGTATTATCGCTGGTGTGCGGCGGAAGAACACCGCCAGCTTCGAGAGGCTGCCGATGAACGAGACTTTTTACTTCTGAAGGCGCACTTTGATGCACTTAGAGGGATGGCTGGCGCGCTGGTCATCAAAATGAGGTTAGAACGGCTTCATGGAATCGTTATGAATCATAAGAAAATTCGCCGTTTGATGCGGAAATTCAGACTCGTTGCTGTGATTCGTCAAGCGAATCCCTACCGTAAAATGGCTAAAGCGACGCAAGAGCACCGCACCTGCCCAAACCTCCTGAAGCGTCGGTTTGACCGGGGAGAGCCTGAAATGGTATTGCTCACCGACATTACTTATATGCATTATGGAAATGGCCAACGGGCTTATTTGTCCTGTGTAAAGGATGGTGCAACAAAAGAAATTTTAGCTCACTACCTGTCCTCTTCATTTGAATTGTCTCTTGTTCAACGAACACTGAAGCGGCTGTTTAATCGTTTGGAAGTACATCCGGAGGCTATCTTTCACTCTGATCAGGGATTCCATTACACACATCCTGAAGTTCGTTCCATTATCGCTAAAGCTGGGTTTAAACAATCGATGTCACGAAAAGGAAACTGTTGGAATAATGCTTCGATGGAGACGTTCTTCGGGCATATGAAGGATGAATTAGAGTTCAAGGATTGCTTATCCCTACAAGAGCTGCGAGTTCGTGTCAACGAATACATCACCTATTACAATACCGAACGGTTCCAATGGACATTAAAAAAGATGACTCCTGATGATTGATGAATAGGGACCCTTTTCAAAAGGATCCACAAATGGGGTCACAGTTCATCACCAATAAAGATATGTTAATTCTATATATAGTAAATGTAACTTGACTAAATAATGTATGGATGGATTTGATAGATAAAAAAATCATGAGTTTTAACAATGAAAAAAATGACCTCTAAATCATTGCGGAGGGTTGGGACTGGCTATAAAAGCATTACAAAGCACAAACGCATAAAGCCAAAAGGCACCTGAAACCGTAATTTGGTTTTTGGTGCCTTTTGTATTAAGACTGTAGTGAGCCACCTCTTCGACGATATCACCTTACCGTAGACGCGATGAACTCCAAAATCAGCGAAGTGTCCACCATGATGGATCATATTGTTTAGTAGACCTCGCACGTGGTGGTAAGCGATCTAGAGATACAACCTGTGTTCTCCAGGAGAATGTCAAAGAGATAATAAAGCTTTAGAAAGCTAAAAGGAACTGCTTTTCCTATTTATTCATTTCAAAAACGAAAAATTATTCAGAGAATTAGTCAAAAAATCCAAATGTCTAAATTTTATTTGATAAATTGGATAGTTTATTGAAAATCATAACATCATTTGGGTATTCAATGGTTTACATTTTATTTACTGAATAATTAAATGCGATAAGGAGAACTCAAATAAAAACGGCCGTTTTCAGATGAAACACTACCAAAATGTGCATATGTAAACTAAAAAGTTTATTTTAATTTAAAAAATAATGCGAATGTAAGAAAAAGTTTGACATTTGTACACATGTGGTTTATTTTGTTAAATATGGGCATGTTGTTTTGAGTGCTCTTGTAGTTTTTCTTGGTTGCTTCTATAGAAAGGTGGACGTAATATGTCCCGAACGAGTTGAATCAATTCTAATATGGATCTTATTTAAACCCAAAGGAGCGTGAGCAACATTAACAAAATGCACTTATCAGATGATATTAGTAGTAGAAAAGGATCAGGAAATCTGTATTACAGGGAGACATATAGGCCCAATTTCATTATTCACCTGGGGAGAATTGGATGAATGACATCTGTTCTACCAACATACCCCACATGATACACAGCCTGACTTCGGCAGCATGCATTGGGGGCATGCGGTAAGTGAGGATTTGGTGCATTGGGAGGAACTTCCACCAGCCATCCCGCCGGGGGAAGACGGAGCGATCTTTTCGGGAAGTGCAGTGGTTGATAAGAACAACACAAGCGGTTTCTTCAGCGAAGAAGGATCAGGATTAGTTGCAATTTATACGAATGAGGGCAACGTGGCTAAGCCCGGCAAACCACAGGTGCAGAGCATCGCTTACAGCAGGGATAAAGGTCGAACTTGGATAAAATATGAAGGTAACCCTGTTTTGTTCCCAACGAAAACGCTAGACTTTCGTGATCCGAAGGTGTTTTGGTATGAAGAATCGTCAATGTGGGTTATGGTTCTTGCCGTAAGAGACCGCGTCGACTTTTACACGTCTTCGAATCTGAAGGAATGGTCTTTTGCAAGCGATTTCGGTTCCGATATTCTGGGTATCCATCGAGGGATATTTGAATGTCCTGAGGTATTTAAAATCCAAGTGGATGAGGATCCAAATATCACTAAGTGGGTTCTGTTGCTAAGTGTCGGGGATAGAAATGGTGTGAATCCAAACGATTCAGAACCACCAGCAGGCGGTTCTGGCATGATGTATTTTATAGGCAACTTTGACGGTAAGGTATTTACAAGGGATGAAACGTTGGAATCATTCGATACGATCAAATGGATAGATTACGGGTCTGACTTTTACGCGGCCGTGACATGGGATGGTATTCCGAAAGAAGACGGACGAAAGATCTGGGTCGGCTGGATGAACAACTGGCGTTATGCCTCTACCCTTCCTTCAAAGGAATGGCGTGGCCACATGTCAATCCCCCGAGAGATTCAGCTTAAGACATATCCGGAAGGAATTCGCTTAATCCAAGTACCTATAAGAGAGTTAAGTCAACTCAGAAGACCGATTATGTCTCTGCAAGACTTAACGATTAAGCCAGGTAGCAACGTCTTATCTGATATTTCTACTGCAAAGGCCGAAATTATTGCGGAATTTGAAATCGGTACTGCCGTGGAATTCGGGTTCAAGGTGCGTTCCTCTTCTACTCAGGAGACAACCACCGGATATGATGTCTTGAATGAGGAGCTGTTTGTCGATAGGACGAAGCTCAAACGCAATTGATTTCCATCCTGATTTTGCTGCAAAGCACCAAGCCCCCATGAAGCCAGAGCATGAACGGATAACCTTGAGCATTTACGTTGATTGGTCTAGTGTCGAGGTCTTCGGCAATAAAGGAAAAACAATCGTTTCAGACATGATTTTCCCGGACTTGGAAATTAGAGGACTAGAACTCTATGCCCTTGGCGGAGAACTAAAGGTCGTGTCGCTTCAAATCAATGACCTGGTAAGCATCTGGGAAAATGAGACGGTTTAGACTTTAGCAATGGCTTGATTCGACGAAATGGTTACAGTCCGGTTTTGGGCACCCGGATCTGAACTTGGTGCCCCAAACTAATTAACGAAGCAATCACTCCTGAAAACGAATAAGGACTACAGCGTTGCGGTGGTCCAGGAAGTTTGACTCTATCTGTGCTGTCAGTCTGTAGTTCTTAGCTAATTGACACTAAATCAAATTCTCTCCCAAGGGGGTGTCTAATTGCGATCCAAGATATTACCGATGCAGTATCCGGCAATCACCTCGTGGCAGTGGCAGGCAAATACGTTTGCCGTCCTAGCCAATTACCCGCAAGCAAAGCCGTGGATTATGACACATTTCATTCCGCTCCAGCTCACCTTAAATGAGGGAAGTTCCTACGTGGACTTCTACCGTACTCCTACCTTTGAATTTTGTCCTTGGCTGCTTCGCCAACATTTAAGTCGTCAGTTAGTCCGAAATTTCAACAAGGATATATGTACTTTTCTGATGGATTGTATAGACATGAATAATTATATTTATTTGCTTCTTGATCAAGCGCAGTTTTTGGATATTGAATCTTTCTTCTCACATGACTCATTTATTTTTGGTTATGACGAGGAGAGGGATATATTTCATATCGCCGATTTTACATTCATGGGGGGGAAATACTCATTTAACGAAATCACATTTGAGCAAATGAGACGTGCCTACGAGGGAATCGATGATGATGGAGATTGGTTGTATGCGTGGAAGGGTGGTCTCTCTCTGTTACAATTCAACGAGCGAGCAGCTTATGACTTTAATCTAAACTATGTTATTGAGCACCTTAAGGACTATTTAAATGGAGAAAATCCCGCCGACAAATACAGAGAGTTGGGTTATACAACAAATCCATGTGTTTGGGGAATTCGTGTTTATGACGAGCTGATTTTGGATATAACCCGCATACGCAGTGGACAAATTGAGGAAGATAATCGCCCGTTTCAAATGATCTATGATCACAAGATCTTGATGTTGGAACGAATTGACTTCATGAATCAAACTGGTGTTCTAGGGGAAAGTAATCAGCTCAAGGTTCGCTATCAGACGATTGCCGACGATGCTCTATTAGCGCGAAATTTGATTATCAAATATTCACTGACGAAAAACGAAGATAACCTCAAAAAAGTGGAAGTGTTAATTAGGCGTATTCAAGCCTGTGAGCGCGAGGCTATCGAACTTATGATCTACAACTTGAGCCTTGTGTCAAACATAACTCCAATGGGCGTAGAGGAGGAGGTCTAACGTTGAGAAAACAACCCTGTTTGGAACGCATCCAAAACCTTATTCATCAAAAGATTCCGGACTACGATAAACAACGTATAAACGCTAATGCGTTACTTGAAGAGATATGGATCCAAATGAATTCTATGCAGATGATTACATTCGTCGTGGAGCTCGAAACCGAATTCGGTCTAGAGCTCCCGGACGAACTGGTAGGTAACATGGCAGGCAGTCATCTAACCCTTGGCGACTTGGCTGATCTTATTAAAAGTTACCAGGAACGCTTATAGCAAGCGGTACTTGATCATGCACACTCACAACATGCAGTCTGAAGCAATATGAGTTTGGATCAGGCTGATGCTCTGGCGGACGGCACGAATGCGCATGTTGAATCACTTGTCTAAGCATCTCCCATCGGGAGTGCCATAATAGACGGATCTGGGAGCGGTATTCCAGGATGGCCGCAGTCTTCTGTTTCAAACTGCACTTGGGAAGTGAAATGTAGACTGGATGTAGATTCCGAGCTAGGTCAATTTCCCATTTTATATCTTGACCATAGTTTAAATACGGTAGATCTTCGTAGTAAATCAAACGGGCAGAGACTTCCAGATCACTAATACTTCGTACAGCCTGTTCGGCCGCAACCCGCACGATACCGTGATCCACATGTCTTCCGATTGCAAGCGGAATATAAATATGATCGTAGTCTGTAAGACAGAGTCGTGTCAAAAGCACTTTTGTTGCCTCAGAAATCACGTCCAGCTCGGTCTCGTAGTCACTACGGAACAGATCGTCCAGCTTTTCATATGAGGGGGCACCGCTGCGATCTTTACGATAGATACATTCCTGCATGTTCAGATGAATCGTGTCCACATCGAGAAGATCACATGCACTAATGTCCTCTTCTCGCCGTACCTTCATCACGTCGGAGCTTAGTCCGAACTTTTTGTGCAGAATGCGAGCAAGTAGGGATAGATCTGTGCCAGTACCAGTGAAAACAGTTGCTATGGTCACATGATAGCCAGCACGAACAAGCAAATCGATATAATCGCCGCAAGAAATAATAGCATCGTCCAGATGGGCGGAGACAAACAGACAGTGGTTATTCAAGGGTTCAAGCCCTCCCTTTAACAGTGATAAGAAATATATTACTATTATACCTTTTATTTATTTTTTTTGGAATTAAATAAAAAATCTAAAATACAACTTGAAAGGATGACGTTTATGTTTGAAACATTAAAAAATATCATTGCAACTGTGCTCGAGGATGACTCGCTTCGTGAAACTCTCACAATGGAGAGCGACCTGATTAACGACGTCGAGTTAGATTCCCTACAGATGATAACGTTTATTCTCGGAGTTGAAGATGCTTTTGGGGTGGAGATCGTTTACGAGGACCTGGACTTGGCTTGTCTGCGCTCAATCGGTGCCTTCATGGCATTCCTAAAAGGCATGAATCAAGAGGTCGGGTAGTATGTTGGTTGCCAGCACCTTTGATTCGGAAACCTATTGGCGTGAAGAAGGGAGTAGCAGGTTGCCTTTTATTCCTGATCCTTCACGGTCGCGGGTGGTAATGGCTATGGATGAATTGCTGGCTTCCTTATGCGGCCCGGAGGACACACTGTTGACCCGCTTTGAGATGGATGAGGCGCACATGGATTATTTGGCACACATCGGCTTTCATTTTACACAGCTTAGTGCGAATGTCCCAAGCCATGAACCAAATCTATTTCGCGCTCTGTACGAAGTTCCAGAGACCGACGAGCGGCTGAAGCAGTTTAGTGAAATGACTCCCTTTTCAGTCGTACCTTACGTTCACGAGCTTCTCGACAGGTACAACTATTCGAACAAGCTGCCCACCCTTCAAGACGTTAAACGAGTAAATTCTAAGTTGTATTCCGCCGATCTTGCTAAGAGACTTCTGGGCAGCTCCTATAGCCAGCCAGTGTTCAGCGCGGATGAATTGGCTGCAGTAGGGCTAGAGCTTATGGGGTTGTCGAATGGGGTCCTGTTAAAAGACCCCTTTGGCGTAGCTGGAAAAGGCAATATGCTGTTTAAAAACCTATCCTCTTTGGAACGTGTAGTAAGATATTTGCGCAAACAAGAGCAAGCTGGTTCCTCAACGGCGTTTCTTGTCGAGCCGTTCCTTGACGTGGAATATGATTTTTCCTGCCAATTTTCAATTGATGAGAGCGGGTCGTACCAGATCGTCGGCTTGCAGCAAATCATCAATCGACAGTTTGCTTATGTGGGGTCACAAGCGATGCAGGAGGAGAACAGTCATTCGCTAATACGGAACGGTTATTTCGATGTCATTGAGAAGCTTGCTTCCTCACTATACAAGGACAGGTACTTCGGCCATGTTTGTGTTGACTCCATGATACTAAAGGACGGGACAATCGTGCCGATTGTAGAAATCAACGCCCGTCAATCGATGGGACTGGTCAGTCATCGACTGGGCGAACGGCTGGAAAATGGGAAGCACGGGATATTTACGTTCCGAACGGTAGGCAGTCGCCATCGGTTTGATTACGGGGAGTGGCTGCGACAGCTGGATGATGACGGCGTTTTATACCCTAATCATACCGGTGAGGGCATCATTCCGCTTTCCCCGGCGTGCATGTTTGCTGGCTATGGGGAATCAGATTACCCACAGACATTAAGCGAAGGCAGTTTCATCAAGGGCAGGCTTTATCTGTTTGTAATCGCGCGAGATGTGCAGGAGCAGAAAAGTTTAATCGACAAGCTAAAGGAACGTTTTGAAGTCCAGGGAGGCAAGTGGTATGGATAGTCATTTGAAGCCTTGTGTCACTATACTTGGATCCGGTAACTCACTAGGTGTGTACATGCCCGCCGTACAGCTAGGCATTTACCTGGAGCGTTCCGGCATTTCAAACGAAGTCTGTGTGCTCGAAAATGTGTATGTCGACGGCTTAAAGAACAAAGTGCCGGCTTATCGTAAAGCTTTTCATGATAATTTCGCTATCGCTCGGAAGAGTGTGGAGTTGGCTCGCGATATTTCAGATTGCCTGGATCCCACCAAGGTACAGCTGCTGCTGGAAGATTGGTCCCGTGAGCGCCGGACGTCGTTCATTGCGTTGACTGGGTTCTGGATCCCGATTTTGGAACAATATGAACGGTTTGTTGGAACTCGGCTCGAGGTCGACATGCTTCATCTCGATGCTACGCTTTCGCCATCTTATTTGGTCTATGGATCTCGAAGCGAGCGGTACAACCACATTTGGTTTTACGAACCGACCAAGAAGCGTTTTGAATTACAACTTCCGATGACGGACGAAGCACCGATCCCGTTTCGCCAGCGAGAAGAGAGAATGGTGGTCCATGGTGGCGGCTGGGGGATTGGGACCTACCCGCAGGCTGTTAGAGACCTGCTTGAAGGCGGTATGGAGCTGGATGTTCTGGCTTATTTTGACGAGGATATCCAGCCTGATCCACGCATTTGCTATTATCGGAACGACCCCTCGTGGAGTCCGTGGCTGAGGAATAGACGAGGGGAGTTCGGTTTTCCTCCATTTGCTCAGATCCAACATGGAGAGACTCCCATTTACTTAGACAGCGGAACTGTTCCCCTGCTATTTGAACGAATTCGCCGTTGCACAGCCATTGTCAGTAAGCCGGGTGGCTATTCCTTGATGGAATCGTTCGCCGCTGCGACGCCTATGGTTTTTCTTGAGCCCTTTGGAAGACACGAAACCGCCAATGCTGAATATTGGATTAAGCAAGGATTTGGCGTGTCCTTTACGGATTGGAAGATGCAGGGGTTCAACATCGAGATATTGGAACGTGCTCATTGTAACCTACTACATGCCCGCGAACATTGCAAAACTTATGGAGGTGTAAATTATGCAACCCAAAACGAGTCGGAAGTTTGATGAGCGTGTGTTTAACGATCTGAAGCGTACAATTATGAATATGTCCCGGGTCAGTCGGCTTCGAGCGACCGATAGTCGCTATGCGATGGAGATCCCGGAAGATATCGGGATCAAGCTGAACAACGGGTGCAACTTGCGTTGCAAGCATTGCTACGAGTGGAACGCGGACGGCTTTCACTGGGACATGTCCAAGGAGGAGCAAGGTAAAGAAATTGATGTCGCGTTGGTCGATAAGCTCCTTGCCTTCACCCATGAGAAGAAGTCGAAAGTCTATCTTTGGGGCGGAGAACCGCTGTACCATAGCAAGTTCGATCAGATTGCGAATCTGCTGGAACGCGATCAGCGGACGACGACGATTTGTACAAACGCGATTCTTCTGGAGGAAAAGTTAGATTCACTGCTTAAGATCGGTGAGGGACTTGTTGTACTAGCCAGTCTGGAGGGATTCGAGGCTGAGAACGACGCGATTAGGGGCAGAGGGACCTACAAAAAGGTGGTTAGTGCCATAGAGCGTCTGCTGGAGTTGCAACGGCAGGGCATTTTCAAGGGCAGAGTATCCGTCAGCTTGACGATGAATGATCTCATGATTCCCAAAATGTTTGATTTTATGAAGTTTTTCGTGGAGATGGGCGTGGATTCGGTCTACTTTGTATATCCGTGGTATATCGCACCTGAGTCTGCTCAGGAGATGGACAATTTCTTCATTAAAGAGTTTGACTGGTTGGATCCAATCCGTCAGGGTAGCTGCAGTTGGAATTCATTCACTTATCATATCTCCGGCGAGAAGGTGGGGGCACTCAAGGAGGAGGTTCTCCGCATCTCCGAGCAAACATGGGGAAGCCGGGTTCGATTTATGCCCGCATTGGAGCAAGACGAGATAGAGGATTTTGTCACTGGCGTGCAGAGAACCGGGATGAAGCGGAAGGAATGCTTGGCGATCTCCACCCGAATGGACGTATTGCCGAGCGGAAACGTCACTCCGTGCAAGTTCTTTCCTGAGATGGCGGTCGGCAACATTAGTGATGTGGATGTGAAGGAGGTTTGGAAGGGGGAAAATTTTTCCAAACACCGAGAGGTATTAGCTTGCGGACTGATGCCGGTCTGTTCCCGATGCGGGTTACTTTATCATTATGGCCGGTAAACGTTATCGTCCACCTTCTAGTTCGATTTAATTGTTAAGGAGGAGCGCAATTGACAGCGATCCATGTGGTGCAGTTAGCTAAAAACTTCACCTATTACACCAAAGAGGTCGGAATGCTTCATTCCATTAAAAACCTCTTTTATCGGAAAAGTTTGACGAAGAAAGCGGTGAAAAATATCTCCTTTTCGATCGAAGAGGGGGAAATGGTTGCTTTCCTTGGGCCTAATGGGGCAGGCAAAACGACGACGCTAAAGATGCTCTCTGGCATCTTACATCCAACTAGCGGCGAACTTACTGTACTGGGCTTCAAGCCTTATGAGCGAAATAAGGAATTCAAGAAGCAGTTCGCTATTGTAATGGGGCAGAAGAGCCAACTATGGGTTGACTTGCCTGCGGCGGAATCCATTTTGCTAAATAAATATATCTATCAGGTTGACGATCGGCATTACAAACAAACACTGAACGAACTCATCGAACTGTTGGACGTCAAGCACATTATGAATGTTCAGGTAAGGCGTTTATCGCTAGGTGAGCGTATGAAGATGGAGCTCCTTGCGGCGCTTATTCATAAACCGAAACTGCTTTTCCTGGATGAGCCGACGATCGGGCTCGATATTGTTACACAGAAAAAGGTGCGGGAGTTTTTGAAGTATTACAATGAACAGCATAGGACAACAATTATTTTGACAAGTCATTACATGAAGGACATCGAGGATCTGTGCAAGCGGACGATCATTATTAATGATGGCAGGCTCGTCTTCGACGGGGATCTGAAGCGAATCGACGATGTTTTGAACGACACGAAAATCATACAGTTAAAAATTAAGCAACACGTAGCGACTGGACAGCTGCAGTTGTACGGGAAGGTGCGTCAATCGGACGGATTTCATGCCACGCTGGAGATAAGTAAGGAGCGCATTAGCATGGCTTCCAGGGATTTGCTTGAACACTACCCGATTGAAGATATTACGATCGAAGATATTCCTATCGAGGAAGTCGTTGTATCCTTGTATCAGCGGGATGATCGGGTATCCGGATGAGTGCCTTTCCCAAATACGGACGCGTGTTCCAGTTAGGCGTTCAGTCTTCACTTGAATATCGATTTGACTTTCTCTTTTCCTTGATCAGTGCATTCTTTCCGATTCTGATCCAATATTATATTTGGTCAGCGGTCTATGGAAGATCGGAATCGTCGGAATTTTTCGGATATACCTATGGCCAAATGATTTTATACACGATAACGGCAGCCATCGTGACGAAAATTGTGACAACGGATATAGGTCAAAACGTGGCCACCGAGATCAAGGATGGTGGGTTGAATAAATATTTGGTTCAACCGGTCAGTTTTTTCGCTCTGAAGCTATTTACTATGCTGGGGCAAAAGATTTTCTTTTTTTCAGCCATGCTATGTATCTTGCTGTTTACACTCGTTTACTTGACCGGAACTTATGGTATACGGATTCCCTTGGCACATATTCTACTCTTTATGGTGTCAATGGTCATGTCTTTGTTGTTAAACTTTCTTATCTCTTATACGCTCGCGGCTGTTGCATTTATATTGTCTGAAATCTCCTATTTTTTTGAAATGACCGGCTTATTTGTCATCATTTTAAGTGGTGGTGTTTTTCCGATTGAGGTGTTTGGTAAGACTATAAATAAGATTTTAGACTACTTGCCATTCAAGTATACGATCCATTTTCCTGCGAATGTTATTAATGGCAGATTGTCAATGGACGAGGCAGTACAAGGAATCGGGATGCAGTTCTTCTGGATGATCGCGCTGCTTGCCTTTTCACGGATCGTATGGCGCGCCGGAATGAAGAAGTATCTCGGATTGGGGGGCTGACCGGTGAGAGGATGGCTGGGAACGCTTCGCAACTACCTAATGATTTACTTTTTGTTCATTAAGAACTGTTTTATTGCTCAAATGGAATACAGGACGAACTTCATACTCGGGATTGCTGTGGAAATCGCATACTTGTTTGCCAAGCTGCTTTACGTCGTAGTAGTCTATGAGACGGACTTGCATATCGGATCGATCACGCCTGATGGTATCTTGATGTTTGTCGGCACATACACGATTATGACCGGTCTTTATTCCGGGCTCTTTTTCCCTAATTTCGTCAGGGTATCCGAGTATATACGCAGCGGGACGTTGGATCTACTCATGGTTAAGCCAATTTCACTACAGTTTTTGGTTTCGCTTCGATACATCGATCTTGGGATGCCAATTCCGAATTTCATCGCGGGTGGAACGATGGTTGTGATCAGTTGGAATGCATTAAATATCCCGGTAACGGCATGGAGTTTATTCTCATTTTTGTTTTACTTGGGGACAGCGTTGATCATTACTTACTGTCTCATGTTCATCCCAGCCTTGTTATCCTTCTGGCTTGTTAATACGGGAGGGCTGGCGGGAATTTTCTATTCCATTTGGGACGCCAATAATATGCCAATGCCGATCTATTCACGTTTCATCCAACGAATCGGCGTGTATTTATTGCCTTTTCTCGTCATTACGAATTTTGCGCCTATGATGGTGATGAATCAGCTGACACCTGCTTTGGCGGTATGGGGCGCTATCGTACCAATTGTGCTCCTTGTAATCGTTCGCTTTGTTTGGAGTCGGGCAATACGTAATTATAACAGTGCAAGCGGCTAAAGGCTGACAACTTAATTGAGGGAGGGAGGAATGACATGCATATGCTTCGTTGGCCGGCAACCGGCATTGCCTTAGTATGTCCTATTTGCAAGTCAAAGCTAAACACATCGGATCAGATGTTGGTGTGCGGGGAGTGCGCGGTCAGTTACTTCTTCGGTGATGGTGGTGTTCCGTTTATGCTGGCTGATCTGCAAGGGCAGGAAAGCGGGGAAACTGCAGTCCTCAAAAAGGATATCATGAAGATGTTCACTAACTATAATCGGTCCTTGGACGAGAGTGGCTTTTCCCGTTTCTCGACATTTATCAATTGGGGGTTCGCCTCCGAGTTCAATCAGGCCCCAGCAAGTGTCAATCGAAACTCCATCCGGCTTCTGCAGGAGTGCTTGGATGGTTTATATCTCGAGGATAAGAACATTTTGGAGGTAGCCTGTGGCAGGGGGGGAGGCGTGCGAGAGCTCTGTCGAAGTTACGGTGTGAGAAGCGTTGTTGGCTTAGATCTGACCGAAGCCAATATTGCATTTTGCCAATTGACCAACCGTTTCCCAAATGCCTATTTTTGTGTTGGGGATGCCGAGAGGCTTCCTATCGGTTCGTCATGCTGTGATTTTGTCCTCAACATGGAAGCGTCTGATCTATATCCATCGATTAAGTCTTTTTATGACGAGGTCTTCCGGGTGCTGAAACCGGGCGGGACTTTCGTTTATGCGGACGATTTGCCAACCTGGAAGTTTGACGATGGTGAACGATATTTGCTTGAACTGGGCTTCGAGCTGCTTATATCACGCGATATCACGGGGGAAGTTTTGCTTTCAAGTGATCAAGTTCTAAAGAATCGCATAGCCGCTTTTGGTACTGAAGATCAGATGGATACTACGATTTGGAAAACAATGGGTGTGCCAGGCACTTCCTTGTACGATGAAATGAAAAGCGGGGAACGCCAGTACAAGATCATGCATTTCCGAAAGCGGGCTCATCACAATGTATGAGAACCACGTGACGATCGTCGATTATTCCGTCTATCTCCCGAAGTCCCGTATCCATGTCTCGAAAGCGATTCAGCAGGTGAAGGCCGACGGCGTAGAATTTCGAATGAGCGATTCGGAATACTTGAACAAAGGCTTTGAGCTGGTGCCCATAGAAGAGGAACTTGAATTGGAACAGATGATTGCTACCGTGTGTAGGCCAATTCTGCGCCGGGCTCTGCAGATGAATGTACAGATCGCGGCGGTCATGTTTGCTAGTGTAACGAATAATGAAAACGGTGAACGGAATCTTTTTGATCGCCTAGCAGATGAATTCGCCCTTGAGGCAGTCCCATTTATCCCTTTGGAGGAATATTCTTGTTCCACGATGCACTTATCGTTGTGCCTGGCGTCGAACTACTTCATGGCCCCGCGTCAGCAAGGTGAAGGAATCTTGTTCATCACTGCCGACAGAGCCATGAATTCTTATGAACGGAGCGATCCGTTCATGGTGTTCGGTGACGGCGCGAGTGCTGCTTTATATATGAAGGGGCAGCGTCAAGGACAGCAGACACTTGCTTCGGTTATGAGAGTCGACGGCCTCGTATACGATCTGGCTCCAGATCGTATTCAATTATATTACTCAACGTTTTATTTAGGGGTCAGACAGGCAGTAAGAGCAGCATTAAGCGAGTCTGGTATTCACATTGCTCAGATCGCCGTGATCTTTTGCACCAATTTGGGGCTACACGTATGGAGTATGCTGGCTCAAGTGCTGAGGGTGTCCCTGGAACGCTTCTACAATCTAACCCTCTCCAAGGACGGACATATTCATAACACCGATATCCTAAATAATATCGATCACGCTATCCGTTCAGGTTTCTTGAAAGAAGGGGACTTGTATATGACGATTTCCGTTGGCTTTGGAGGCTATTACGGTTGTGCGATTCATCGGTATTCCAAGAAGGTGAACGAGCTATGTATTTGACATTTCATCATGCTGAGGCCGCTGTGGGATTAGAAATGCCATGGGGACGGATAACCGATCTAATTGAAAAGAATAGGAATTGGACCGAAGGAATTGACTTGCTCTGTTACTGTCATCAGACGGACTTTGAAGCTGGTGTTAATGGCTGTGCTAAACTGAGACAAGAATTAGGGCTAAATGAGGTTATGCCCATTTCCGTCGGGCAGTCTGGTAGCCTTTCTCTATCTAATGCATTAACAATATTAGACTGGATGTTCAATAGCGGTAAAAAAAATCATGCTCTTTGCGTCATTGCCGACTCATTCATTCCAGATCATATCGACAAACAAGGGAGTTGCTTGAGTATGACCGCACTGATCGGTGTGTCGACTATGGCCGGTGATTATCGAGTTGAAAGCTGCCGTAAGCTTCCAGGCACCAACGTTAAAGCAGGAGCAAAAAGCGCAGTTGAACCGATCCTAAAGCTTGGACTGCACCAATCAGAGTTTACAAGCGATCTGGAGATGGAAGTCGTCACGTTCGATGCTGGAGTCTTCGGTGCAAGCCAACTGAAGTTACGACGAACATAATTTCCTCGTACCCACCATCTTACCAAGGCCATTTAGGAGAAGGATTGGTTTTTTCCATGCGCTCCATCGTGACCTCGGGATATTGCTTCTTGTCGAGGGACAAGAACATTGTGTCATTGAAGTCGCTATTTTAGCGGCTTTTTTATTTTATCGGTAAAAGTTCGTGTCCCGAGCCAAGGACAAGAACTTTTACCGATTGCCGGAATGGACAAGAACATAGTCCGATTGCCGATTAGATGTATATCGCTATTTTAGGAGGATAGGACGACTTTTATTGTGGGATGAAGTTACAGGGAGTTGAAAGTGCTTTTTACCGATCAAGGGGTTCGGTGAATTTTAAAGTCAGATTTTGAATATTGAGAGTTAGTAAAAAAGGACCTCAGAAACTGAAAAATTTCGAGGTCCTTTACTGCGGATTTGGATTGAAAACGACGTTGACGACAAGCATCATCTAAGAAGACTCCCAGCGGGTGACCTTTTTTGTAAAACCTTTACAAAAATGCGTAACAGGCAGAAAGCCCTTGATTGGGAGAAAGCGAATGCTATGAGTCTATGGAAAAAAGGCAATTCAATGAGTAGACATCAACAACCACGTCCATGGGAAGAATAGAGGGAGATGAGCGTATTGTATCTAAAAGCATTTGATCTAGATTTACCTTATATAATTAATGATGAAAATGTTGAATCAATGAAGTGGGGCTATTTATCATGAAATAAATTAGAGATGTATAATTTATCAAATAATGTCGGGTGATAAAAACAATATCTCATTAATTGCTGCGAAAATCGCGGCTTTTTTTATTTTATGGGATAAAGTTCTTGTCAAAACCAAATGACAAGAACTTTATCCCATTTCCGATTTTGACAAGAATATTATCTCATTTCCGACGAACCAATCATCGAAAGTCTCTATTTTAGCAGCTTTTTTGTTTTATCGGTACAAGTTAGTGTCCGGAGTCGACAACAAAAACTTGTACCGGTTGCTGAAAGGACAAGAACATAGTGTTATTATTGATTTGGTATTTACCTAAACAGCTTAATTCGGCTTATGTGTAAGAAAAGTGGACGTATCGGCAGTTATTAATAAGTTGCTTACCCAACAACTGCCTTAGCAGTATCATAAAGATTATCATAATGCAGAAGTTCAATCTTTTGTTCCGTTTTGGTACGACGCTTAGTTCGGTAAGTTTTTTCGTTAAAGTCTGCCCGACGGCCTGCAACAACGACGAAATGCATTCTCGTCCTGTCGGGTACCATAAATTCTAAAGGTAATTGTTGTGCCGCGTTCTTGTACTTTAGAATAGCTTCTTGAAAAGATGTATAGTACGATTCGAGCCAATCAGACCAGTCTTTTACTTGACGAATACCCTTTCTGAAAGCATCGCCTAAATCACCGTCACTCAAAGTGATTTTCCCGTACCGTGCTTCTAACTCAACAAAGACGAATTCATAACCGCCTGAATTTTTGCCGATTATCAAGAAATCAACTTGGATAGTTGTACCTAACTTAAGCTCTGGAAAGATGAAGGCATCGTGATGACCAAAGTTATAATTTTGTAAAATGGAGGCGATTATGAAATAGGATTTATTCTCTCGAATCCAATTTAAAACTGTTCGCTCAGGCGTTCCATGACTATCTAACATTTCAGCATATTTTTCGCATAAGTAGTTAAGCTCCGACTCGTTTTTCAATTCTTCAATGTCTAGGTAGTTATTTGGAAAAAGGCTCATGAAATGGCGTGCAGCTTTCGGGTACTCTCTGAACAAACTTTTGCGTATCCACTTCCCCCCCAACTTCCCAACCTTCTCCGCTTCCTTTTTCTCATCCCACAGCTTCAATTCTTCATCGGTAAGGTAAGTATAGTCTCGTTCGTATATTTTCATATGTGGTCCTCTTTTTCGATAGTATTAAACATACCTAATTTTAGCATAAGAGCTTTAATTATCATTATATAATCAGCAAGAATTACTGGAGCTAATAGTGTTTGGTTGCTCTCAATACCACGTAAACTAAATTGTTGACCGTTCCCAATAAAACCGGGTAAAGGTTGATAGTTATTTCTGTTGAAAAACAAAGTAAGTATTAAAATCCGTCACTACCAAAAGAATGTTCTCTTCGTGGAACATAGTTCTCGAAGTGTTGAATTTTCAATGGTAATATATAGATTGAGTACAAGTCATAAGCACAAGAAGTCTATACATGTGTATACAAAACGGGGGATAAGTATGCTTGAAATAACAGGTGATGAAATCGCTCAACTTAATGATACCGACCTAAGATCCTTGGTAGGCCTTCTTTGTGAAGCAGAACTGACATCTGCACAAATCACGACAGCAGGAGTGACTTGGGGAGGTAATCAAAATGCTAAAGATGGCGGAATAGATGTGCGTGTTGAAGTGAAATCAATAATGGATAATGATGGTTTCATCCCGAGATCAAACACGGCATTTCAAGTGAAGAAACCTGATATGCCTCGGAGCAACATTTTGGATGAAATGCGGCCAAAAGGAATACTAAGAGAAGTAATAAGAGATTTAGCCGATAATAAGGGAGCTTACATTATTATAAGTAGTCAGGGATCTACTTCGGATTCTGCATTAAGTAGCAGAAAATTAGCCATGCAAGATGCTATTTCAGATTATGCCAACGCTTCACAATTAAAAGTTGACTTTTATGATCGTGAGCGTATTGCCAGTTGGGTAAGAAGCCATCCTTCTATGATTTTATGGGTTAGAGACAAAATTGGACAACCTCTACAAGGATGGCGATCATTTGATAACTGGGCAGACCATTCTGAGAGTGATGATGGAGGATATCTATTGGATGGAACCTCTCGTTTGTCTAACTCATCAAGTATTGCTGCAAAAGGAATGGATTTGTTACAAGGTATTCAGGAACTAAGAACAATTTTAAAGCGTCCTGGTAGTTCTGTTCGGCTAATTGGATTGTCAGGTGTGGGGAAAACACGCCTAGTTCAAGCTTTATTTGATGATCAAGTTGGTGAGAAAGCTCTAAACAAATCACTAGCTTTTTATACAGATCTTGGAGATGCCCCACTTCCTGACCCTAAATCCTTTACTGCAAGACTTAAATCGCTTGGAAAACGGGGAATCTTGATAGTCGATAATTGTCCTCCTGATCTACATAATCAACTAACTAAATTAAACTCAAACAATAGTCTCATTAGTTTAATTACAGTTGAATACGATGTTAGAGAGGATCAGCCCGAACAAACAACTGTTTTCCGGTTAGAACCTTCTTCAATAGAGCTATTAGAAAAAGTAATTTGTAAGAAATTCACGCATATAAACAGTGTAACCTCAAGAAAAATAGCAGAAATGTCTGGTGGGAACGCACGTGTTGCTGTTGCCATAGCAAGAACAATAAAGATGGGAGAAAACATATCCCACCTAAGGGATTCTGAATTATTTAATAGATTATTTCATCAACGACATGATTCAGACTCAAAGTTACTTAAAGCTGCCGAAATCTGTTCACTCGTCTATTCATTTAATATTGAGACGGAAGCAACAAGAAATATTGAAATGACCATTCTTGCTGAATTAGCAGGAATGAGTGTCTTGGAACTGTATCAAAATGTTGCCGAATTAAAGAGGAGAGATCTCGTACAGCAGCGGAGCACGTGGAGAGCTGTATTACCACATGCTATAGCAAATAGGTTAGCACAGAGCTCATTAGAGAATTTTCCACTCCCGTTACTAAGAGATGTTTTTGAAAAGCGTGCTAATAAGAGGTTATTAATATCATTTTCCAGAAGGCTTGGTTATCTTCATCACAATCAAACTGCTCGAAAAGTTGCTCAAGAATGGCTCTCAGATGGGGGACCGTTGGAGGATTTTCGCAAACTCGATAATGCTGCTGTGACTATGCTTGGTAATGTTGCACCACTTCACCCCGAATTAGTCCTAGCACATATGGAGGAAATTTTAGATCAAGATCGAGACTCAACTTTCTTTTCCCGTCATAATGAAAATTTTAGTTACTTTACAAGTTTGTTAAAGTCTTTAGCATATGATGTTGAGTTTTTTGATAGATCTGTTCAATTATTATGTCATTTTGCTTTAACAGAAGATGTTAACGAGAACAAAAACTCGATACGCAGTACATTAAAATCATTATTTTACATTTATCTTTCTGGAACACACGCTACTGTAGATCAAAGATTAAAAATCATTTCTAATCTAATTGAGTCAGATTCAGAGCAAAAAAATGCATTAGGACTTTCCCTTTTAGATGCAGCACTAGAAGCTTGGCATTTTACATCTATTAATAGCTTTGATTTTGGAGCTCACGTCCGAGACTATGGGTACCATCCAACATCTAATGATGAAATCAGATCTTGGTATGAAACATTCATTCAATATGCTGTGTCAATAGTTTTATCAGAAAAAATAATATCTACTGAGATAAAGGCAATCCTCTGTAGAAAATTCAGGGGGATATGGACTAGAGCAAAAGTTTACAATGCGTTAGAATCCGCTGTGAGAGAAATTTCGGCTAAAAATCCATGGTATGGGGCTTGGTATGCTGTTAAAAACACTATAGGGTTTGATTCTGACAAAATGTCAAAAGAAGCTGTATTTCGACTTGAATCATTAGCTACATTACTGGGACCCCAAAATTTATATGATGAAGTAATGCTGCTAACATTGCCCGATCACGGAAGTCTTCTTAACATAGTAGAAGCAAAAGATACTGAAGAGGCATTGACTAAGATTAGAGATTTATCGCAAGATTTTGGCTATAAAATTAGTTCTCAAGAAGATACCTTGAATGCCTTGTTGATACATCTCATGAGTACTAATGGAAGAAATGTATTTCAATTAGGACAAGGCCTGGCCAAAGGGACTAATGATCCCAAAAAACTATGGGCTACAATGGTTGAAAAACTAAGTACGATCGAACACAATAAACGTAATTATCAACTGCTACAAGGCTTTCTGGATTATCTTACTTCAACTGATAACAGCAGCACTAAAGAACTACTAGATGAAGCAATAGATCACGAGATACTTTCGGAAGTTTTCCCAATTCTTCAGATTGTGATAATTGACATAGATGGAATTGAACGTATAAAAAGATCCCTCCAGCTAGGGAAAGCACCAATTTACTTATACGGGAATCTAGCTTACACACACACATCTGAACTAAATAACGAAGACTTATTCTGCGAGTTAATTCGACTAATTAGCTCTAAACAGAATGGATTGGCCGTTGCTATAGATATCTTTAATATGAAATTTCACCAAAACAATAATGAATTGAGTCCAAGAATACTCACTTTGGGCCAAGAATTAGTTTTAGGTTACGATTTTTCTCAAGAAACTAATAGCTATTCATATCAAATATCAGAAATAGTTAAATCATGCTTTCAAAACAAAGATGCTGCTGATAAAGCAAAACATCTAGCTGTAAAACTCTATACTGCCATTGCAGATAATCGTGTTTTTTACACCAACTTTGATTATATTTATAAATCTCTAGTTGAGGCCCATCCGTTTGTATTTTTGGATGTATTTATAGGAGATCATAACGAATTAGATTACTACATCGAACAGATATTCAGTGGACAATTGATGGTGAGTCCATTGAGAAGCATCCCCCATGAAACATTTATTGAATGGTGTAACATCAAAGGAAAAGCACATTATCCTTTAATAGCATCGGCTATTGAACCGTACATGCATGTAGCCGATCAATTGCAATGGACACCCGTAGCAATATTCCTGATCAATCATTATTCTGATCCTTCAGTTATTTTAGAAGAATTTATGCATGTCTTTCATCCAAATCAATGGGAAGGATCACTAGCAGATAAAATGGTAAAACGCCTTCCACTGTTAGAAAGCCTTATGATTCACGAAAATCCAGTTGTCTCACAGTGGGCCAAAAATAAAGAACCGATTTTGAAGAAAGAAATTATCAGAGTCCATGAATGGGAACAATCACGAGAACAGAATCAGAATGAGCGTTTTGAGTAATGATGGAGATATTCGCTATGTTCACAATTTCTTACCATCAAAAAAACTTAGAGCCTACTGATTTAAATAGCTTATAGATTCTGCAGAGGCGTCGCCAGATTGGCGACTTCTTTGTTGTAAACTACCAGTTTCTATATGTAAAAATTTTTAATTGAAAATATATTACTCATATAAAAGAATTGATATGTATGAAAGATAAGCAACTGAGCAATCCATTTGCATCCGGGAGCGGCGGTGTACACTTTGAAGCTCATATCCAAGCTTCTTTTGTTACATTGATGCTTACAGGTGGATTTGCGCCTTGTTTATCGCGATGGCCTGTGGTCGAATTAAAGCTTCAAGGGAAAATCGATGGGTTTAATACCGATGGCTTAATTGTTTTTGTTGAGGAACCTGTTTCGAAGAGAAAAGCTAAAATGCTTACACAAATTAAGCATAACAGGTTAGCTTACTTGGTATATAAGAAACACTTGAATGTCTAAATAGTTCTTTTAAATCATCCGGAATCTTTTTAGTGATAATTGTTCCAGCATTTTGATTCCATGTTTATACAATATCGACAATACGAGGCCAAACCCAATGCGGATATTGTTGATCAAACTATGAAATATGTGAATGCAAAAGCGGTAACACAACATTTCATTAATTGCTGCGAAAATCGCGGCTCTTTTATTTTGGGATAAAGTTCTTGTCAAAACCAAATGACAAGAACTTTATCTCATTATCGATTTTGATAAGAATATTATCCCATTCCCAACAAAGCAATTCGGGTTATTGAACCATTTCACGATAGGAGCAACCCTTAAATAACGGGCTTGATCGTTCACAGTTGAAAGTGGAAGATCTATAATCTAGGATCATCATCGGAAGTATTGAGAAGCGCATAGACGAATTGAAGATTTTATACATTTTACAATAAGAAACGTGCCTGTTGTCTTCTGTCGCAAACCTATAAATCGGGAGACAAGAACATAGTTCCATTGAAAGTCGATAATATAGTGCCTTTTTTGCTTTAACGGTACAAGTTCTTGTCCCGACTCGAGGAGAAGAACTTGATCCCATTGCCGATTTGATACTCATCTAATAAGATTCAAAGGATTTCGAAAGATTCTGGTTCTTATAACTCTTTTCTCTTTTTCTTCGTAGTCTTGGATGGTGGCCGCAGGATAGGCTGGAGGTGCTGCGGAAGCAGTAACACGAGGCTTTGCGCGCCGGCTGCCCGCGACGCAGTTGCGGTTCTCCTGGTGCCGAACCGAGAAGGAGAGGCTCAGTCGCTCATCTGAAGGTTGTCATTTTAAATTTCCAAAAAAATATATCGCATTAGATGACAGTTAATTATTTGTGGATGTAAAATATAACCGACAGGTAATAGGAGTTTACAGTATTTATATCAAGGCTTAAGGTTTAGGTGCTGGTTCCAATCATCAGTTTTTTTATTTCCAGAAAACAACGCTTAGCTGGCTAGGTAAAAAGATTATTTGATGGGACAATACGTGGATGATGCCGAGGACAAGAACATTGTCCCATTAAAATTCGCTATTTTGGTCATAACCTTGTGAAGTAGACAACCCCTAAAAAACAACCCTATGCTGCGACCGTTTCCCATTTCTGAAAGCGCCAATGGTTGTAAATCTAATCGTAATTTTGGATATCCTGCTATAGCTCCAATAATGTTTGAGGTTTAGTTAAATAGATCTTTTCGGTTTTGAGATGCGAAAAGAACGACTCAATACAAGCGTTGTCAAAGCAGTTTCCAATTCGGAATGGCTGATAATAACCCTAAACTTCGTGAGTTTGTGATAAAACGGTTTCGAGGTGTATTGAAATTCTTGGAGATGGCAGGGGATTTGTGGAAAATATTGAATATTAAAATTAACAAGCGCAATTTGATGAAAACTGTTTTGCGACTTATACTTACGTTAAGATTGATAAGTTATAAAACAAAGTATTCTGTGAGGACAAATTAATATGAAGGATAAACAACTCAGTAATCCGATTTCTACGGGAGGCGGGGGAGGACATTTTGAGGCCCACGTTCAAGCTTCTTTTGTCATCTTAATGCTTACAGGAGGAGTTGCACCTTGTTTGCCTCCTTGGCCTATTACTGAAATAAAACTACAAGGAAGAGTTGATGGGTTTAATACTGATGACTTTATTGTATTAATAGAAGAGCCTGCTTCAAAGAGAAAGCGAAAGTTACTTGGTCAGATCAAGCATAGGATTAAAATCACTCAAGGAGATGAAATATTCTCGGAAGTCATTCGAGCAGCGTGGAGTGATTTTAATAATCCTAAAATTTTTAATAAAGAAAAAGACATTATTGCACTAATCACGGGTCCACTGAATGCAACAGATTTTCATAATGTACAGTGGCTATTGAACCAGGCACGGCATACGAAAGATGTGGAGGAATTTGAGAGGCAGGTAACTCAAGCCAATTTCAGCCCTTCTAAAAGTGAAGAAAAGTTGAACGTGATAAAGTATCATTTGAAGCTAGCCAATAATAATCAAGAGGTGTCTGGCAAAGAACTTTATTCTTTCTTAAATCATTTTTATTTATTAGGGTATGATCTTGGAGAAGAGGAAGGAGAAATGGGAAGTAAATAATGTAAATCTCGAAACCCCTTATCTTATCTATGGATAGGGGGTGAATTATTGTTGTCAGAATGCAACGTATTGTGTAGAATTAAAGAAAATTATGGAAACATAATTGAGGTGGGGGTGGTCCCTCTATACTCAACTTATACAGAGGAATGAATAAAAATGCTTGGGAGAGGGGGGGAGTGTGTGTATAAAGAGCTTCTGAGCATAGCACAGCTAATGGGGGAAACAATGCGATTGGTTGGGTATGCCCGATACTACAAATCCCTTAACATTGATGGTTTACATTACATACATCAAGTAGAAGGTACCCAAGTGATCGCTATTGTTAAACCAAATCATAGTACTCATCATGAAGCTACAACATTTTTAATGAATCTATTATTAACGGAAAAGCTAAAAATGAATACGGTTACATGGCATGCCCAGAATCTGAAAAAGTTCTTGGATTACATGATGTTCTGGAGGCTAGAGGAAGATTTTGAACATATCCATAATATCGAAGTAAAAGCAGGTGGACCGTATCCTATTGAAGTAATATTACTGGGATTTGCGGATTACCTTCGATGTATTCCAAAAGGTTACAAGCCATTTGAAGATTTAAAGGTGGCGACTCACGGGATTCATTGGTCTATGTTAAAGAATATCCCCCTTAACAAACATGCAATGGCAGAAGGGAAGCTATCAACCGTAATTCGAAGCAGTCATAACGATTTAAAGAAAACCAACTGGTGTGAGTACCGTCTGGTGCACTTGCTCCGATCATCTATACTGCATGTGCATATCTGAAGTTCTTGCGTGATAGAACAACAAGATTTAAATACCTGCCATTAGAGCAGGTTCCGAGAAAAGAAATAAGAGATAATCATTCATTAATAGCGGGTACTGCGGGTAGTAGGGTGCGGATAGTGTTTGATGTGGAAAATATTGCTCGAGATTCCGGTACTGCAGGACCTGGAGGAGGGAAGAGCAGGCAAGCCTCTCCCATTAACCACGACAAGGTCTTTAGTGAGACCGAAGCAGACATGTTCTTTGAATTGATCGATCCGTATGAAAATGCTTTGGATCTTCTTCTCTTTGCGATATTGCGTTACTTTGGATTACGCCCTGGTGAAGCAGCTGAGATTCGAATTGAGCCGTCAACAATTCCTTCCAACTTAAACGTGTATCATACAGCAAGAGAGGAATTAACCGAGTCTCTTTCCGGGAACTTGCAGTTTGTAAAAGAACGCGGGTTGCGGGGGAATTGGGTCATTGATACGGGATGGAAAACGAAGGCTTCCTGCAGGGACGTGGCGTTGATAACTCACAAAACAATTGATCCATTTAGCAGGAAAAATATCCGATTTCCAACACAAGAGGAGTTCACTGATCTTCTGTATTGGGCACTTCTTCAGCGGCGGGAACTTTTGTCTTATTACACAAGTGAAGATCATGGCTATCTATTTGTATCAGAGTCAAACAATTCAAAAGGGAAGCCATTAAGTAAGAAAGGCGTTTACAGTAAGTATAATAATTTGGCTGATGACTTATTTCAACGAACTGGGGGAAGCGTAGACCTACGTTCCTACTATCCACACACCTTCCGACACTTATTCGCGACATCACTTCTCCTAAGATATCGCAGACCAATCGAAGAGATCAGCAAGTGGTTGGGGCATTCTTCTGTCGTGATTACGCGCGATACATATATTCATTGGATACCTGAGTCAAATAATGACACAGAAAAAGGTAAAGTAGATCATTTAGGGAGGGTATTTATGCGACAGGCGGAGATCTCAGAGGGAATCCACGCGCATGAGGAGGACTCGGAATGACACTAGAATGGACTCCATTATCGGAATTTCGCAAATTTTTAAAAAACACGCTGCGTTTGAATCATGTGAATCAAGTATTTTCTTCTATAAAAAATCCCGTCCTTCAATTATTTACTACATTTCCGGCCCCGGATAACTGGTTAGCTGTACCGCCTGAAGAGAGACCAACCTTTCGGCATCGCGACAGTCGAGACCTATGGTATGTCATTTTCTGGGCTTGGCATACAGGTTTTTGCAAGGGAAATGATGTAGTAGCACAATATCGTCGAAACGACTTGGTTTGTTACCTGTCAACCAGAGGTCGTGTTAATCTGTCGGATTTCCCCGTCAAAATGGGCCTCCTCAAAAATTCAGAAGCAGAACACATCCGCAAAAAAGACTCAAACCGTATAGGTTTGTTCAACAAACTATCTATACACCTTCTAGGTGTTATGAAACCGCTGGGCGATTTCACGGAAGAAGATATAGCGTTAGCGGATGTAATGCGTCCGAACGACAAACGTTATAACGCCAAGTGTTTAAAGGACATTCTTTTTGAGCTTGGATATTCGGATGAACCAGGAAGACGTAGGCAAAGAATACTGTTTGACGATTGCTGTGAGCATCCAAAGTGGGGGGGATATCGCACGTGAGTTTCGCGAGCATTTAAAACGAAGTAATTCGCTAGACTATTATATTCGTAAAGCGGGCAGTGCTTTGCATAAATTTTTCAAATGGCTTGACCAGCACGGGGAGTCGGATGCTTCATCTCTCGAGTATGAAGATTTTCTCGATTTGTTTGATTACATTTCAAAGAATAACGATGGAGAGGAGTTTTCAGCTAAGTATACCGGGAACAATCTTCTACACATAAAGTTATTCTTTGATTGGGGGAAAGGTTCTCATACATTTTTTCCAACATACGTTGACTGGCCCAGTGATTTATATTCTGGAATTCATCGTGAGGCCCAAGAAGAAACATATTCCGGTGATGGCCTCGCTTTTGATGACCCAAACTTCCCGATGCTCATGAAGGAAGCAATTGAAAATTATCATCCCGAAGATGATGTTGAAGTTTTATGTTGCGCTTTTTGGTTAATTATTGCCTCATCACCGGTGCGTAAAACGTATCTGCTCAATCTTCAGGCTGAAGAATGTATGCTGCCATTGCCTAATGCTCCATCAGCGGTAGGATTATACAGCCCATATTCAGGTATTGAGAAAGCTAAACATCGTAACGGCCAATTTCCTATAATTGATTCTGCAGGTCTTAGAGCGGTCGAATTTTTACAGAAAAGATCGAGCGATAAAGCCTTCCGACCGATACGGAACGAAAGAGCGGATGCATCGTATGTGCATCTTTTTCTATTGGAGAAATATCCCTGGATTTTGAATGAAAGACAAATATATAGGTTTTTTGATAAGATAGCAGAATTTATTGGACATGGAGATAAAAAAGGGAAGGCTCATGGTTACAGACACTATCTCATAACTCACATTGCAATCGAAACCGGGAACAGTGAGTTAGCACGACTTGCTGCAGGTCATGAAAATCAAACCATGCTGAATCGATACTTACGAAGTAATCTCTCCCGTCAAGCATTGTTATTTGCTACTATTAAGAAATATCAGGATGGTGAGATTGCGGGACGGTTTATTTGGCGAATCTTCGAAGCACTTGCCAGCGAACAAACTGAGCCTGACGAATTGATAAAAGCTTTGGGATCTGAAGAGCTATCTTTAGATGAATTCTTTGCAAAATTCGGGCTTCCAGCTCCTACAGGTGTAGGAAGATGTTTAATACAGGGGGCTTGCCTTTTTGAGGCAAAGTGTTTTTCCTGTCATCATTTCGCCATACGAAAAAGTGAAGCAGCACAGGCATTTCATACTTTGGCCAGATTAACCAAGGACATGTGGAACATGATGCGAGGCAGTCGGGATTTTACAACCAAAAACGCCAAGGCGGCCGGATTAGCTACGCAAATAGCGTTGCTTGGGGACATGATTCGGCATTTCGGCTATAGTGACGAACAGATTCAAATAGAGGTTATCAGTCGACTAGTCTGAGCTTAGATTGGAAAGAGGTGAAATCGTGTCGCAAATATTAGCTTGGCAATCCCTGAGATTTGGACCCATTACTGTAAGGCGAAAGGGACAATTCGAGAGTAGAGAGCATCTGACAAGATCGGAGTATGAACAATACAGATCGGCAGAGACTTGGGGACGGGTTGAACCTATTTTATCAAGCTCCTTAACGGATTTGGTACAACCCACAATATTTTTCAAGTTACCCGGCACCCAAAGAGATTACGTATTACTGCTTGCCTTTTTACAACGGATCAGTTTGCCTTTAGAGATCGTATTTCCAACCAAGACCGAATTCAATAAATTTCCTTTTCCCGAGTTACCGAATTTTGAGTACTTTGATGCGCTTTACGATAAATACTATCCGGTATTGTATCCGATGGATAGCGAAAAACAACTACAAAAGGCAAAGAAAAGGATTCCTTTGCTTCGAACTGTAGTTTGCTTATGGTTCGCAGGTTACGCCCTTAAGGAAGGGTTAGAGGGTAATCATATTATTACTTCCTCTGTATTAGCAAAAGCAAGTAAGATCGCTAAATATCATAGAAGTAGTTTAACCCTCCTAGGTAAGATGTTAGCTAAAGAAACAGATTCCTTGATTGAAAATAAACCGGTCATACCTTGCGATGAAGCGGAAAGAAGTCTCTGGATAGCCGCGGGAATATATCCAACCCAAACGCCGTTTGAGGAGAGTCTCTATACCTTTGCATTTTCTTACTTGAGGCAACGTGTGAATGATTCAATAACTGATGATTATTACGACGATGAAGGAAATTTACTTTTCAGATACGGTAAAAAAACTATCAGCATAAATTATTGGAAAGCGATAGTCAAGTACATCCGGTATTTTGCAATCAAATGTCGATCAAAAGGTCTTACTGACATAAGCGAGAATTCAATATCAGAAGTATACACAGAGATTTTTGGCCAGATGAAGGGACAAGAAGATAAGACGTTTTTCTGAGTGGCGCTTCGACATTGGCTTAGGTGGCTTATAAGAACTACAAATGCTTCATACAACATAGAACGGATTATGCCAAGACCTAGACGTGTTATGTCAAAAGATCATGGACGAGTATTTAGTATGTCCAAAGCTTATATTCTTGTGCAGACCTTAATGAACGATCAAACTCCTTTAATTAACGAGAACATTCTGATGGACTTTCGTCATAGGCGGGCTTGCCTGTTGATGTTATCAACTGCAGCAAGGCCTCATGAAATAGTTAATTTGCTTCAGAATGCTTTATTTATAGATTCGCAGGATAATTCCTGGATTCGTTTTCACAAAACCAAGACCATTCGCAATCAACCCGATCGAAACGGCTATGAATGGGTTCATCACGCTCTAGTGAAGAACGATGCTGCAAGATGGTTTAACGAATTGATTCATTTTGCCCCATCAGAACCTATATTTTTTCCAAGAGAGTGGGGTGGGGATGGCCTTACGGAACTTCGTTTACTGGCTTCAAAACATAATGATGGCCCTATACGAACTAGCGGACTGTATAATTTTTTAACTCGCATTCAATCGAAGTTATGGCCTGAACTTAGGAAGCCATATTTCACACCCCATAATCTAAGAGCGCTCCATCTTACTTATCGGCGTATCTTAGGAGACAATGATGAGCTACTAGAGAGGCAGGCCGGACATAGTCAAATGACCAAATGTTTAATATTTTAAACTTCAGGTCAAATCCAAAGGGTGAGGAGAACATATAGAATGGAAAAATTATTGGATCCGCAAAAAACAGCGTTAGTTGTCATTGATTTGCAAAAATGGCTTGGTAATCAATACGCCCCTTATTCCGCCGAGCAGGTAGTATCTAACGCTGCCGCCTTGGCAGATGCTTTCCGTGAGCAAGGCTCAATGGTTGCCCTGGTCCGGGTATCTAGCAAAGATCTGAAGGATATCCCGAGACCGAAGTTGGATTCGCCTGCACCACCACTGAATCTGCCTGAAGGATGGGATCAAATCGTCCCGGAAATGCGGGTCGCCGAAACAGACCACATCATTACTAAAAAGCAATGGGGAGCTTTTTACGGAACGGAGCTCGACCTGCAGTTGCGTCGCCGGGGAATCGACACCATCGTCTTATGCGGCATCGCTACCGGGCTTGGCGTGGATACGACCGCGCGGGAAGCGTTTATGAATGGGTATCAGCTGATTTTGGCGATCGATGCCATGACCGGGTTTTCTCAAGCCGAGCACGATCACGTGAAAAATTTTATTTTTCCACGCATCGGGCGTGTTCGGACAACACAGGAAATCATTTCTGCCTTTGCTGAAGTTTGAACCCAAAGGAGATGTGCCCTTGGATTTATCAGGTTCCAGGGGTCGTTTTTTTATTTCAGGAGGTTGGTCTCTATGACCCAAAAGAGAAGTCCCAAGTCCGATAGGATGTACCCCTGGTATGTCTTATCTGTAACCAGTCTCGGAGCGTTCCTGGTTCTGGTCAATATCGGAACGCTTAATGTCGCATTGCCGGAATTAAGCCAGCAATTTCATGCGAATGCGGCAGCTTCCAGCTGGATTTTACTTTCCTATATGCTGGTAAACACTATCCTGATTTTAATCTTCGGACAAATTTCGGATATTTTCGGAAGAAGCCGAATGTATTTAATAGGAATGGCCATCTTTACCGTATCCAGTTTACTACTCGGTTATGCTTTTAATGTAGAGGTACTAATCCTTCTTCGGATCGTACAGGCTGCCGGAGGAGCGCTCGTAGTGACGAACACAACACCGCTGATTACCGATGCGTTTCCCCAATCGCAGCTGGGCACCGGTCTCGGTCTGAATTTATTGTCCGCTTCCGTCGCGCAGGTGCTTGGCCCGGTCGTCGGCGGCGTGGTCACGACCGCCTGAGGCTGGAGGTGGGTGTTCTGGTCTAATGTTCCCTTCGGGATCATTGCTCTCATCTGGGGGCTCTGGATTCTAAGGGTGAAGCCCCTAGCGCAGCTCCATAAAAAAGTGGACGGATATGGAGGCATCATGATCTTTGTCGCTTTAGCGGGTCTAATCATTGCTTTATCCAAGGGGGGAGAACTGGGCTGGGGAGACAAGCAGGTGATCGGAGGTTTTGCGATATTCGCCATATTTACTACTATATTTTTATGGCATGAGCATCGTTCAGCATCACCTCTACTAGATTTAAGCCTTTTTGAAAGCTGGACGTTCAGTATGGGGAACATCGCTACATTCTTTAATTCTTTTGCCCGTACGGCGGTTGCTCTGCTCTTCGCTCTCTATTACCAATTTGCCTTCCACCAAAACGCGCTTAATGCCGGTCTAAGGATCCTTCCAATTACGATAGGGATGTTGGTCATTTCTCCGATTGCTGGCATGTTGACTAAGAAGGCGGCCATTCGAGTTCTGGCCTCACTTGGAATTCTTATTTCTATAGCAGGACTACTACTACTCCTATTCGTGGTCGGTGGAAATTTCTCTTACGGGGTCACCGCTTGCGGCATGTTGTTAATCGGGGTCGGGACCGGTTTATTCCTTACCCCCAATACGACGGAGGTCATGTCAAGCGTTCCGGAGCAAAGCCGCGGGGTGGCGAATGGACTGCGGTCCATGCTATATAACTTGGGTCAAGTGCTGAGTACGGCTCTTTCTTTAACCATCGTCGGCGCAGCGCTGCCAGCCCACCTGAAGAACGTGCTGTATTCCGGAAAGAACAATGTGATTTCTGCCGTTGATTTTGCTTTCGTCATTCACGGTTACCGCTGGGTCATCATCGCACTAATAGGGACTTCTCTACTCGCTCTTGCTGCCTCGTGGTTCCGTCCGCAACAGAAAAAAGCTTACGAAAGCTCTTCAGCGGCCTCTTGACTTTGACGCATTGATGCCGCGTCAATCCGTCCGATCCTCATCGATCGGTCCTGCGGCTGCCGCCATAACCCCAGCGCGTCCGGTAAGCCCAAACTTCTGGAGCTAGCGATATATATCCGGCGGGTAGTGGAGCGTTGCGTTATACTTTCACACGACACCAAGATATCCTCTTCTCCTAAATTCCGCCTTTTGGAGGCGCGAAAAAGATGAGAGTTCTAAAGTTAGAACATGTAGGTGTTCTAACACATAACGAACATTGTTCTTTACGAACAATGTTCGTTATGGTATAAATATTGTATGAACGTCCAAATACTGCATATGCGGTAAATGATACAGTAACATATAGTGGAAGTACTTATACCTGTCTTCAGGCACATACTTCCCTTGTAGGCTGGGAACCATCCAATGTTCCTGCTTTATGGAAGAAAGGCGGCAGCGGAACTACGCCACCTACAACACCGCCAACAACGCCACCAACAGGTCCTTCAGTAACAAAGCCTTCCGAAGTTCCAAGCCACATATGGACATACACAATGAATGCGGGCGATAAATTCGGTAAAGGCGAAGATTTTGCTTTATTGCTGAGTGCTGTGATCAAAAAGGAAAGCAGCTTTGGAGCAGGCTTACCAGGCAGTCCATCAGCCGGCGACGGATTGATGCAGGTAGAACCAAACACACGTAATGCTTATTTATCTCAATTCAGTTCAAAATTTGGCCGTGCTTATAATCACGGCAGTGAACAAGATCAGGTATGCTTGGGCGGACTGATTTTAAATGAAAAGATTACTAGATTCGGCAACATATATAATGGCTTATTACACTATAACGGAGGAGATAACTGGTATCCGGGAGCTACAGACTCTTATGGCCGTCCTATTCTGGCCAATCAATATGCAGATGCAGTTTACGCTACTTATAAGGGCTATGGCGGTAAGAACTAAGATGTTATTTATTTTCCACCCTTGCAGGTTTTACAATCCTACCGTACATGTACACCCAGTTTTGTAAGTAATACCGGGAGTGGGCGGGGGAGGACAAAGGCAACGATGCACATCCACCACAAGCCGGGAGAGAACATGGATGTGGATTGGGCCGGAAAAATAAACTGAAGTTAGTGTTTAAACACTAACTTCAGTTTAAGGGAGGAATTATGAGTATGGAAATTTTTGAGCAGTATGAATCCAACGTAAGAGCATATTGTAGAAACTTCTACGATGTGTTTGACCGGGCTAAAGGTGCACTGATTTATTCAGAATCCGGAAAGAAATTTGTTGATTTTTTTGCAGGAGCAGGAGCTTTAAATTATGGACATAACAACGAATACATCAAACAAAAGATACTCGCTTATCTTGAATCGGACAGTATTACTCATGGGCTTGATATGTACACAAAAGCGAAACGTGAATTTATCGAAAAATTCTCGCAGATCATATTGGAACCCCGAAAGTTAAACTATAAAATTCAATTTTGCGGGCCTACAGGTACAAACGCTGTAGAAGCATCGCTGAAGCTTGCCCGAAAGATCACTAAACGGACTGGTATATTTGCGTTTATGGGAGGATTTCACGGAATGTCGCTGGGGAGTCTGGCTGTTACCAGCAACATTCAGAAAAGATCTTCCTCCGGCATAGCATTATCCGATGTTACCTTTTTCCCATACTCCGAGAGTCCAATTGACTCATTCGATACTATTGAATACATGGAAGCCGTTCTAAACGACGGTCACTCGGGAATCGAAAAACCGGCGGCTATTATATTTGAAACCATTCAGGCGGAAGGCGGCGTAAATATAGCTTCACCCGAATGGATGCTTAGGCTGAGGGAACTTAGCGACAGACACGGTATTCTACTGATTTGCGATGACATTCAGGTTGGCTGCGGACGCACCGGACCGTTCTTTTCATTTGAACGTGCCGGGATGATCCCTGATATTGTACTGCTTTCCAAGTCAATCAGCGGGTATGGCCTTCCCATGTCTATTCTGCTGATGAAACCGGAACTTGATGTCTGGAAGCCTGGTGAGCATAACGGTACGTTCCGGGGAAACCAGCTTGCTTTCATTGGAGCTACAGCTGCGTTGGAATATTGGGAAATGAATAATTTGGAACAGTCTGTGAAATATAAGGAAGCATTTGTAAGAGAATATTTAACCAAGCAGATTTTGTCATTACATAAGGGCCTGACCATTCGGGGTGCAGGTTTGATTTGGGGTATTGATTTTTCCAATGTGGAGGATGAGCGAATCACGCAAAAAGTAGTAGAGGAATGTTACCAAAACGGTTTAATCATCGAAAGCGCAGGAAGAAAAGACAGTGTTATAAAACTTATGCCTCCGTTAACCATCGAGCTTGAACTTTTGCAGCAGGGTTGTTCAATTATCAGACAAGCTATTCAAGAGAATATAAATAAAGTATTGGAGGTCGAAAGTTATGGATAAAATCGCCATTATAGGAATAGGATGCCGTTTGCCAGGAGGAATAAGGGGGCCTGAGGAGTTCTGGGAAGCATTGACTGCGGGAAAAGATATGACTTCCGATTTACCCGAAGGCCGCTGGGATTTAGAAAAGTTTTATGATCCTGACAAATCAAAGCCAGGCAAGCATTACACCTGTCATGGTGGATTTTTAGATAAAATAGATGAGTTTGACCCTTTGTTTTTTGGTATTTCTCCAAGGGAAGCGGCCTTTCTTGATCCACAGCAAAGACTGATGCTGGAGACATCATGGGAAGCAATGGAAGATGGAGGCTTGGATCCGGCCAAGCTAGCAGGAACCAATACCGGTGTCTTTGTAGCGGGCTTCACCCTTGACTATCAAGCAATACAATTTAAAAACGAATCGGTTGAAAGTTTAGATACACATTCGGCAACGGGTATGATGATGACTATGTTGTCCAACAGGATTTCATATATATATGATTTCAGAGGTCCAAGTTTGTCTGTAGATACAGCGTGTTCGGGCTCTTTGGTTGCAACACACCTTGCATGCGGGAGTTTATTGAATAATGAATGTAATCTCGCAATAGCAGGCGGAGTAAGTGTTATAGCTACACCTGAGTATACCATAGCGGAAAGTAAGGGTGGTTTTTTATCTCCCGATGGACGGTGCAAAACTTTCGATTCCAGTGCAAACGGTTATGCAAGAGGAGAAGGAGCCGGCGTTGTGGTTTTAAAACGCCTGTCAGATGCTATCGAAGACGGAGATAGGATTTATGCCGTAATAAGTGGATCGGGTGTAAACCAGGACGGCCACACAGACGGGATTACTGTTCCAAACGGGCAGGCTCAGGAAAACTTAATGAAGGAGGTATACAAAAAGGCAGGAATATCACCTTCAGATATAACATATATTGAAGCTCACGGCACCGGCACTCCGGTTGGAGACCCTATTGAGGCTAATGCAATAGCACGAGTGGTTTCAACAGACAGGCCAAAAGATAAAAAGTGTATTGTCGGATCTGTTAAGACAAACATTGCCCACCTTGAGGCCGCTGCAGGAGTTGCCGCACTGATAAAAGCTTCACTAATCATAAAGCATAAGCAAATACCTCCACATCTGCACTTTAAGAATCCAAACCCTAAAATTCCCTTTGACGATTTATGTATACGAATTCCTCAGACCCTGGAGCCTTTGCCGCAACCCGCATTGGTTGGCATAAATTCATTCGGTTTTGGAGGAACAAATGCCCATATCCTCTTGGAGGAAGCTACAGATCTCCAAAAAGAGGGTACTCCTGAAGTTAATGTAAATACCGGATGGCCATATATGATTCCCATATCTGCGCGCTCAGAAAAGGCGCTAAAAAACTATGCGCAAAAGTATGTTGATTTTATTAATGGAAGTGGAGAAAGTATTTCTTTATATGATATTGGAAGCATGATGAGCAAAAAGCGCACCCATCATGACTATAGACTAGCGGTTTCGGCATCTTCAAAGGAAGAACTTGCAGGAAACCTGGAAGCGTATATTAAAGGACAAGCACGCCAGGGGATGTCTGCGGGAAATGTTGAGGCAGGAAAGTACAATAAAGCTGTTTTTGTATATACAGGTATGGGGCCCATATGGTGGGCTATGGGCAGACAGCTCCTTGAAAAAGACCCTGTGTTTAGAAATATGATAGAAAAATGTGATAAACTTACACGTCAGTATGCTGGATGGTCTCTACTGGAGGAACTTCTCGCCGATGAGGAGAATTCACGTCTGGACCAGCCCCAGTTTGCTCAACCTGCCAATTTTGCTGTTCAGGTGGGTTTGACTGAAGTATGGAAATCCTTGGGTATTATACCCCATGCGGTGGTAGGACACAGTGTTGGAGAAGTGGCTTCTACATATGTTGCAGGAATTTACAGCCTTGAAGATGCCATGTTGGTAAGTATTCACAGAAGCCGTGCACAGCAAAAAGCAGTAAACAAGGGCACAATGCTGGCGGTAGGTTTACCAGAAAAAGAAGTTGTGGCCCTGCTGGATGAGAACATAAAAGGTGTTTCAATGGCAGCAATCAATAGCCCAAATTCGGTAACTTTGTCAGGTGATCCTGATGCCCTTGAGCAGATCCAAAAACAGTTGCAGGATAAGGGGGTTTTTGCGCGGCTTTTAAAGGTCAATGTAGCGTATCACAGTTACCAAATGGAACCATATGAGCAGGAGCTATTGGAGGCATTAAAAGGAATAAAGTCCCAGCCTGCCGGGATACCGATATATTCCACGGTTACAGGGAAAATGCTGACGGGTACAGAGTGTGATGGACATTACTGGTATAAAAATGTAAGAGAGCCGGTACGTTTTGAAGCAGCAATGTATGAAATGATTTCGTTGAATTATAACTTATTTATTGAGGTGGGCCCTCACCCTGTTTTAGCAGCTTCTATTTCTGATTGTCTGTCAGCTAAAAACGTTGAAGGTAAGAAGTTGTTCTCTATAAAAAGAAATGAAAACGAACAGGTTTCAATACTGGAGAACTTAGGGAATCTATATGCACTGGGATACCCTATAGATTGGAACAAGATTTACCGGTACCAAGGTGAGTTTGTAAGTCTCCCTCTTTATCCATGGCAATGGGATAAATACTGGATGGAAACGCAGGAATCAAGTGAATTTAGGCAGGGAAAAAATAAGCACAAGTTTTTAGGACGCCGTTTGAAAACTTCCAGCCCTATATGGGAGATTGAACTTAATACTACCTATATGACGTATCTTTCTGATCATAAAATACAAGGTATAGAAGTTTTCCCCGGAGCAGGGTATGTAGAGCTGGGAATGGCTTGTGCCAGAAGCTATTTTGGAGAGGGTTTTTATACAGTTGAAGATATAAAGTTTGAAAATGCTTTATTTTTAAATCAAGGAGTATCACCTGTGGTGCAGGTGGTTTTGGATCCAAAAACCGCAAAATTCGAGATTTCAAGCAGGATACCGGGACAAGATAAGACTTGGACATGCAATGCATCCGGCACAATAAGAAAACGGCAAAACATAAAGATCACTGCTAAAGATGAGTTGATTCAAATACTTGGCAATTGTACCAAAGAATACGGAAAAGAAGTATGTTATAAAACCTTCTATCAAATGGGTTTCCATTATGGTCCTTATTTCCAAGGTATAGACAAGATATGGAAAGGTGATAACGAAGCTCTTGGCAGGATCGAGATCCCTAAAATACTGGAGATTGATAGCTCTATCTACGGTCTTCACCCGGCGGTATTGGACGCCTGTTTCCAGGTTACCATTGCGGCAGTTGCACCACTTAATGAAGATGAAAATAACGAAGGCCAATCATTCCTACCTGTAGGAATAGACAGGGTGCAGCTTTATGGAAGGCCGGAGCCTGTCATGCTTTGTCATACGCAGATGGTAGATAGGAAAGATAATAATTTGAACGCCAACATCCGTCTATATAGTGAGGACGGAAATCTAATCGCCGAAATACTGGGCATAAGAACTAAGGAACTTGGAAATAGTGGAGGGTCTGATGCTGGAAGAGTTAAGGATTATCTTTATGAGATAAACTGGGAGCTTCTAAAAAGTGAAGAAGTTGATACCCGCACAGCTGCTGCTAACTCTGGAGCATGGCTTATTTTTGTGGATCATAAAGCAGCAGGAAAAGAACTGGCAAATCTCCTTGAAAAAAGGGGAGAAGAATGCTTTATGGTATATCCTGGTGAGAATTTTGGTTGGCAGTATGAAGAGCGTGAGATATATATAAACCCTCGAAGCATTGAGGATCTTAGAGCGTTGTTTGATGAATTCTCAAAAATTAAAACGAAGCTAACAGGTATTGTATATATGTGGAGCCTCAATATCCTTGAGATCCAGGAAGTTAGCAATACAGCTATAGAAAAAGCTTGTTTTGAAAACCTGTTTGTATTAAAACACCTGGTACAAGCAACCACAAATCTGGGATTAAATTTTAAGCTGTGGGTTATTACAAGAGGAGCCCAAATGATCAACAGGGCTACTCCAAATTCTGCATTCTTACAGTCGTTGGTATGGGGCCTTGGCACCGTCATAGGTTACCATGAGTTGCCTTCAAATTGGGGAGGCCTTGTAGACCTTGACATAGAGGCCAATGCGGGTGAAATGGAAATGCTGTTAAAAGAAGTCTTAGGTAATGGAGAGAACCAAATTGCTTTCCGTAATGGGAATAGACTTGCAGCAAGAATCGATAAACTGCGGATTGATATGCAGCATCAAGTACCCGTACATCTTCGCCCCGATGGAAGTTATGTTATTACAGGTGCTTTTGGTGGCATAGGTATGATTACAGCCCAGTGGATGGTTGCCAAGGGAGCAAGACATCTGGTACTGCTTGGACGCGGAGAATTTCCAAAACGTTCTGAATGGAACAATGTAGAGCCAGGCAGCAGCCTTGCAGAGAGGATTGAGTTTGTTCGTAAGCTGGAGTCCCAGGGGGCAACAGTATATATTGGATCAGTGGATGTAACTGATGAGGAAAAGCTTGCTGGATTTTTTAAAGATTTTGATAAGGAAGAAAGGCCTCCTATTCGAGGTGTTGTACATTCTGCTGGTATTACGGATGATCAATTTCTTGAGGTTAGTAAAGATGAGACTTTTTATAGGGTCCTTTCGCCTAAGGTAAATGGTGCATGGAACCTTCACCGTATGACAGAGGGACGGCCTATTGACTTCTTTATTTTATTTTCTTCAGTTGCTTCTGTATTTGGTTCACCAGGCCAGGGAGCATATGCAACTGGGAATGCCTTTTTGGACTCACTTGCACATTACCGTTTATCGAGAGGACTTCCTGCACTGAGTATCAATTGGGGACCATGGTCAGAGGTTGGAATGGCTGCAAGGTTTATGGAACGTGATCCGGAGTATTATATACAAAAATCCATAGAATCTGTAACGGTAGAAAAGGGAATTAGGGCTATGGAGCACCTTGTTGGAGAAGCTGTTGCACAGTCTGTGGTTCTACCTATACTCTCGTGGCAAACGTTTGGGGAAAAATGGTTCTCACCCATGAGTTCTCCACATGTGCTTAAAACTCTTTTGCAAGATGAGTCAGGACAACAAGAGAATATAAATAAATCAAAGGTGGATGTTGATATCCTGGAGGATATTATTTCATCTCCAATACAGAGCAGGCAGAATATCGTTGAAATGCATATTAAAACAATAGTAGCGAAGGTTTTGCGTTATAATCCTGAGGATCTAAGTACCAAACAACCACTAACTGTTTTTGGGATGGATTCATTAATGGCCACCGAAATAAAAAACAGGATGGAGGTTGCCTTTAAAACACCTGTTTCCATAGTAGAACTTCTTAAGGGTTCCAGCATATACGATCTTTCCGATCAAATGATATCAAAGCTATACGAATCGGGAAAGATTTCAGAACAGGATTCCCTAAATATGGGTAAGGCTGAGCTTGAAAGAATACCTAAAGTTTCTGAAAAAGAGTACTATGAAACCTCATCTGCACAAAAGATGATGTATATCATTAATAATCTTGAGGGTAACAACATTGGGTATAACATACCTGTGGGAATTTTATTTGAAGGTGGGATTGAAAGGGTTGCCCTTGGGGAAGCATTAAAAACATTGATACAAAGGCATGAAGCATTTAGGACATCCTTTGAGATGATTGATGGGGAGCTTGTGCAAAGGATACAAGATGAAGTTGATTTTACTATAGAATATTTTGAGTCTGAGGAAGACGGAGTAGAGAAAATAATCGATGAATTTGTAAGACCGTTCGATTTAAGCAAAGCACCCTTAATAAGAGTAGGTCTTATAGAAATCCATGCTAGCAGGCAAATACTTTTGCTTGATGTACATCATATAGTCTCGGATGGAACTTCAATAATCAGGACTTTTGATGAAATAGTTTCTATATTAAGTGGTGAAAGCCTTCCGGCAATGGAGGTGCAATATAAGGATTTTGCCCAGTGGCAGAATGGCTTGTTTAGCACTGAGGTTTACAAAAAGCAGGAAGAATACTGGCTTAATAGGTTCAAGGGTGAAATTCCTATCCTTGATATGCCTACAGATTATCCTAGGCCTGTCCTTCAAAGCTTTGAAGGAAATAGGTTGCTATTTGATTTAGACAGTCATTTGATGGATAAATTAAATGTACTTTCCTCCCAAACAGGAGCCACCGTGTATATGATACTTCTTGCGGCATTAAATACACTAATGTATAAATACTCAGGACAGGAAGACATAATTATTGGTACTCCTATAGCGGCAAGAACTCATTTTGATACTGAAAGAATACTGGGGATGTTTATAAATACCCTGGCATTAAGGAATTTCCCAGAGGGAAATAAGGCCTTTACTGAGTTCTTGGAAGAAGTAAAAGAAAGCTCCTTAGAAGCATATGAAAATCAGGAATACAGGTTTGATCAGTTTGTGACAAAACTTAACGTAAAGAGAGATTCAAGCAGAAATCCTTTATTTACTGTTATGTTTAATATTGTTCCTTCTGATGAGCATATTATGGAACATCGTGGTGAATTAAAGTATTCCAAATATCCGGTTGAAAGTAAAACATCAAAATTTGACCTAACATTCCAGTTGATACCAGATGGTCATAATACAATATTATGGATGGAATATGCTACACGTCTGTTTAAGAAGGAGACGGTAGAAAGGCTTGTTCAGCATTACTTTAATATCCTTGAAGAGATAACCTCAAACCCTGAAAAAAAACTATCAGAAATCAATATGTTATCCCAAGAAGAAAAGGAGCGAATAATATACGGCTTTAACGATACGAAGGTTGAATTTGAACATCACCTGACGGTACACCACCTGTTTGAGCAGCAGACGAAAGTACGTCCAGACAATATAGCAGTAGCGTATGAAGGCCGTAGATTTACATATGGCCAGATCAACCAAAGGGCAAACAGGATAGCAAGGTACATGCTAAAGGCTGGCACTGGTAGAGAAGAAGCCGTAGTTGTCATGCTGGAGAGGGGACCCTTATTTGTAGAATCGGTACTTGGTATATGGAAAGCAGGGGGGGCTTACATACCTGTAAATCCAAAATACCCTACACAAAGGGTGCTTGATATATTTAAGGAATCTAAAGCTGCCTATGTGTTGACCTTATCAGATTATGTGACCCAGCAGCTTAGTGAGAACTATAAAGGCCGAATTATATACCTTGACCAGTGTGAAAAAGAGATTGAGGCTGAAAGTGGCAAAAACCTAGATCTAGATATAGACATAAATAGTTTGGCCTATGTTATATATACATCTGGTTCAACTGGTGTACCAAAGGGAGCTATGATAGAGCATCTTGGCATGATAAACCACATCCATGCGGAAATAAAGGAACTTTGTATAACTAACAACAGCATAATATCCCAGAACTCGCCTCAATACTTTGATGTATCTGTATGGCAGTTCTTTGCAGCCCTAACCATAGGAGCTCAAATTATCATCTATCCAGATGAAATAGTAAAGGATGTTGCAAGGTTTACGAATCGGATCATAGAAGATGGCATAACGGTCCTTGAGGTGGTACCTTCATACCTTGCTTTAATGCTTGAGTATGTGGAAAATACAGGGAATAAACCGGAAAAACTTCATTACTTGCTGATAACGGGAGAAACCGTAAAATCCGGCATAGTAAGGAAATGGTTTGACCTATGTCCAAATACTAAAGTAGTTAATGCCTACGGACCTGCAGAGGCAGCGGACGATATTACTCTATATACTATGGAAGCTGCTCATGAAGGAGAGAACATTCCTGTAGGCAAGCCTATACAAAATATGAATCTATATATAACAGATAAAAACATGAACCTGTGCCCTATCGGAGTAAAAGGAGAGATCTGCGTCTCTGGAACAGGTGTAGGAAGGGGTTATTTAAATGACCCTGAAAAAACAGCCCATGTATTCCTTGAAGATCCTTTCAGAGAAGAAAAGGGGATAAGGCTGTACAAAACAGGAGACCTGGGAAGATGGCTGCCTGACGGGAATATCGAATTCCTGGGCAGAATAGACCATCAGGTTAAGATCCGCGGATACCGAATAGAGCTTGGAGAAATAGAAGCTCAGCTTCTAAAACATTCTTCAATAAAAGAAGTTGTGGCAGCAACAAGGGAAGACCCCCAAGGGAACAAGTACATCTGTGCATATATAGTTGGAGAAAGTGAATTGACAATACCGGAATTAAGGGAGTATCTCTCCAAAGATCTGCCAGACTACATGATCCCTTCATATTTTGTACAGTTGGAAAAACTGCCTTTATCAGCGAATGGCAAGGTAGATAGAAATGCCCTGCCTGCCCCTGATGGAAATATTAATACAGGGGTAGACTATGCTGCACCATTCGGTGAAATTGAGGAGAAGCTTGTACTGATATGGAGCCAAATCCTTGGAGTCCAGAAGATTGGAGTAAATGATAACTTCTTTGAATTAGGAGGAGACTCATTAAAGGCAACCAATCTTGTATCAAGGGTTCATAAAGAATTTGACATAGAATTTGCATTAAAAGAAGTGTTTATGGGTCCTACAATTTCGGCAATAGCAAAAAGTATTAAAAATAGACTTAACGATACAGTGGAAATCGAAGAAATTTTAAGCATGATTGAAAATCTATAAATAGGAATTAAAAGAGATGAAATAGAGAAGAGGGACGAAGTTATGGATAATTTGATGAAAAGAATAGAATCTCTTTCTCCAGAAAAAAGAAAGCTATTTGAGACGATGCTAAAAGAAAAAGGAAAAGATGTTTCAAAATATACGCCAAATGCCTTTTCTGGAATACCTTCTGCCAGAGAGCAGGAATTTTACCCTATGTCATCTGCCCAGAAAAGGCTGTATATACTAAACGAGCTTGAAGGAGCAGGTACTGCATATAACATGCCAGGCGTCGTACTGCTGGAAGGAAACATTGATGCAGTACGCTTCGAACAGGCATTCAAGGAGCTAGTAAAAAGACATGAGGCTCTGCGCACATCATTTCATATGGTTGAGGGTGAACCAGTACAAAAGGTTCATGATTACGTGGATTTCAGTATTACGTACCTGGAACTGGATGAAGAAAAAGCAGCAGAAATAGTCAAAGAATTCATAACGCCCTTTGATCTTAGCCAAGTTCCATTACTGAGAGTAGGACTTGTAAAAACGAACGAAGACAGGCGTGTTATGATGTTTGACATGCACCACATAGTATCAGATGGTATATCAGTCAATATACTTATGAGTGAGTTTTTGGATTTGTACCAAGGGAAGACCCTTTTGCCACTACGGATACAGTACAAGGATTTTTCTGTATGGCAGAAGGAGATGTTTGCCGGAGACTCAATAAAGAAGCAGGAAGAATACTGGCTCCAGACATTTAAGGGTGATATACCGGTACTGGATATGCCTACTGACTATCCAAGACCGGCGGTACAAAGTTTTGAAGGAGATGCTGTAAGCTTTGAAATAAACCCTGAACTTTCAGTCAAACTAAATAAGCTTGCAACAGATAATGGAGCTACCTTATACATGGTACTGATGGCTGCATATAACGTACTCCTGTCCAGATACACTGGACAGGAAGACATCATAGTTGGAAGTCCTGTAGCCGGAAGGCCCCATGCTGACCTGCAGGGTATCATTGGTATGTTTATAAATACCTTGGCCATAAGGAACTATCCTGAGGGAGAAAAGACCTTCGTCCAATTCTTGCAGGAAGTAAGGGAAAATGCGTTTTTGGCTTTTGAAAATCAGAACTACCAGTTTGAAGAACTTGTAGAAAAACTTAATCTCATGAGGGACATGAGCAGGAATCCTCTTTTTGACACTATGTTTGCACTGCGCACTTCAAACAAGACAGAATTTGCAGCATCGGGTATAAACTTCAAACAATACAACAACTGGCTGGAAGGCAGAAAGGCAAAATTTGACCTTATGCTTGAAGTGGTAGAGGGTCAAGAAGGTATAACATTTAACCTTGAATATTGTACCAGGCTGTTTAAGAAGGAGACAATAAAAAGGTTTGGAACCCATTACTTAACCGTTCTTGAAGAGATAACGGCATGCCCTGAAAAAAGGTTGTGGGAAATTGATCTACTGTTACAGGAAGAAAAACAGCAAATCCTATATACCTTTAACGCTACAGAGGCACAGTATCCTAAAAACAAGACTATCCATCAGCTTTTTGAAGAGCAGGCAGAGAAGAACCCTGATCATGTAGCTGTGGTATTTGAGGGTAAAAAGCTTACATATAGTGAACTCAATAAAAAATCAAATGGGTTGGCCCATGTATTAAGGGCTAAAGGAGTCAAACCGGACAGTATCGTAGGTATTCTGGCAGAACGCTCACTTGAGATGATAGTAGCAATCCTAGGGGTATTAAAAGCAGGAGGGGCATATCTTCCCATAGATCCAGATTATCCTGAGGAAAGAATAAGTCATATGCTGGAAGACAGCCGGGCAGTGATCCTGTTGACCCAATCACATTTTATAGACAAATATACATCAATAGGTACAGTAATAAATTTAGAAGATGAGCAGGAATATTCAGATGAACAATATAACTTATCGGAGGTAAATAAACCTTCCGATCTAGCTTACTTAATATATACCTCAGGCTCTACAGGTAAACCCAAAGGGGCAATGATAGAGCATAGAAACATAGTAAGGCTGTTATTTAACAGTAAAATGCAGTTTGATTTTAACGAAAATGATGTATGGACTATGTTTCATTCTATGAGTTTCGATTTTTCCGTATGGGAGATGTACGGGGCGTTGTTATATGGGGGCAGATTGGTGGTAGTTCCTAAAATGACAGCACGCAGCAATGTAGAGTATCTGAGACTTCTAAGGAATGAGAAGGTGACCGTATTAAATCAGACACCTTCAGCCTTCTATAATATAGCCAATGAAGAAGTATCATATGAAGAAAAAGAACTTAAGATAAGATATGTCATATTCGGAGGGGAAGCATTAAAGCCTGCATTGTTGAAGGAATGGAGAAAGAAGTACCCGCAGACTAGACTCATCAATATGTATGGAATAACCGAGACAACAGTGCATGTCACATATAAAGAGATAGAAGAGGAAGAAATTAGATCTAATGTGAGCAGCATAGGAAGGCCTATACCAACCCTTACAACATATGTAATGGATAAGAACATGAAAGTTGTTCCCATTGGAGTAGCCGGAGAGCTTTGTGTAGGAGGAGACGGAGTTTGCAGAGGATATCTTGGAAGACCGGAGCTTACAAAGGAAAAGTTCGTTCAAAATCCGTACAAGCCGGAAGAGAGGTTATATAGATCTGGAGACCTGGTCCGGTTATTATCTGATGGAGAAATGGAATACCTGGGTAGAATAGACCACCAGGTAAAGATAAGAGGCTTTAGGATAGAGCTTGGTGAAATAGAAGCACAACTGCTAAAGCATCCTTCAATTGAGGAATCTTTGGTGATTGCAAAGGAAGACCATCAGGGCAGTAAATACCTGTGTGCATATATAGCGGGAGAAAATGAGCTGACAATATCAGAACTAAGGGAGCATCTCTTAAAAGAACTGCCCGAATACATGGTACCATCATACTTTGTGCAGCTTGAAAAAATGCCATTGACAGCTAATGGCAAGATAGACAGGAAGGCATTGCCTGAACCCGAAGGTAATATAAATACGGGAATAGAGTATGAAGCGCCTATAGGCGAATTTGAAGAGAAGCTTGCACTGATTTGGCAAGACATCCTTGGAATTAAGAAGATAGGAAGAAATGACAACTTCTTTATGTTAGGTGGACACTCTTTAAAGGCTACAAGCCTTGTAGCGAGAATTCACAAAGAGTTCAATATAGACATGCCTCTTAAGGAAATATTTAAGGCTCCAATTATAGCGGAAATAGCAAGGTATATGAAGGAAGCAAAGGAGAGTATATATCAATCCATCCAAACTGCTAAAGAGATGGAATACTACCCTATGTCATCAGCCCAAAGAAGGCTGTATATATTAAATCAGTTTGAAGGAGCAGGGACAGCATACAATATGCCAGGCAGCTTGCTGGTTGAAGGCAGTATTGATCTGGAGCTTTTTCAGAAGACCTTCCAACAGCTTATAAATAGGCATGAGACCCTTCGAACATCTTTCCATTTCATAGAGGGTGAACCCGTCCAGAAGATCAATGATCCTGTGGGTTTTAGTGTAGTGTATCTAGAATCTGACGAAGAAAAAGTGGGGGAAATCGTAAAAGAATTTATAAAGCCGTTTGATCTTGGAATTGCTCCGCTGCTAAGAGTAGGCCTTGTGAAAACGGGAAAAGACAAGCATGTCATGATGTTTGACATGCACCATATCATATCTGACGGTACGTCCATGGATATACTGGTACATGAGTTCATGGATATGTATGGAGGAAATAACCCTTCTTCCCTCCGTATACAGTACAAGGACTATTCTGTTTGGCAGAAGGAACTATTTGCTGGGGACAAAATAAAGAAGCAGGAGGAATACTGGCTCCAGGAATTTAATGGAGAAATTCCTGTGCTGAATATGCCAGTAGATTACCAAAGGCCTGCGGTTCAAAGCTTTGACGGAGGTTTTATCCGTTTTGAAGCAGACAGTGAGCTTACGGGAAAACTTATTAAGCTTGCAAGGGATAATGGGGCTACTCTTTACATGACATTGCTTGCTTCATACAACATACTGCTGTCTAAGTATACGGGGCAGGAAGATATTATAGTGGGAAGCCCTATAGCTGGAAGACCTCATACAGATTTACAAGACATAATAGGTATGTTTGTAAATACTTTAGCCATGAGGAACTATCCCCAGGGAGAAAAGACCTTTGCTGAGTTTCTAAAGGAAGTAAGGGAAAACTCTATAAGGGCTTATGAAAATCAGGACTACCAGTTTGAAGAACTGGTGGAAAAGCTTAATGTAAAGAGGGATATGAGCAGGAATCCTCTTTTTGATACTATGTTTGTATTGCAAAATACCGGCTCATCAGAATTGAAGATAGATAGGCTTAAGTTTATACCCTATACAAATGAATTTAGAATATCCAAATTTGACTTGACATTAAATGCTCGGGAAACCCAGGAAGGTATTGCATTTGATTTGGAATATGCCACAAGGCTGTTCAAGAAAGAGACTGTAGAAAGGTTTGCAGCCCATTACCTTAATGTTCTGGAAGAGATAACGGTTTATCCTGGAAAAAGGTTGTCAGAAATTGATATGCTTTCACAGGAAGAAAAGCAGAAAATACTATATGACTTTAACGATACAAAGGTCCGGTATCCTAAGGATAAGACTATACATCAACTGTTTGAAGAGCAGGTAGAAAAGACACCCAATAATATTGCTGTAGTGTTTGAAGATAAACAGCTGACTTATAAGGAAGTAAACGAAAAGGCAAACCAACTGGCCAGAAAATTAAGAGAAAAGGGAATAAAACCTGATAGTGTAGTGGGAATTATGGTAGAACGTTCCCCGGAAATGATCATAGGGATCATGGCTGTCCTAAAAGCTGGGGGGGCTTATTTACCCATAGCTCCTGAATACCCTGAAGACAGGATCCAGTTTATGCTTGATGACAGTGGCAGCCAAATTATTCTGATACAGGATAAATTTATAAATGCTAAAGGTAGTTACAGAAATGCTGAATTTATTAGCATAGAAAATCAGGATCTATTTACTGGGGATGTATCAAATCCAAAGTTAATTAGTAAACCTGAAAACTTGGCTTATGTAATATATACATCCGG